>JAHCLE010000299.1 GCA_026125445.1 Burkholderiales bacterium | reverse complement strand
TCCAGCCTCGTCGTGATCGACCCGAAGCGCAAGGCGGGCGCGGCGGCCAAGGGCCTTCGCCCGGCCGTCAAGCTCCTGAACGACAAGGGCAAGGAGGTGAAGCTCGCCGGAAGCGACACGCCGGTGAACTACACCTTCCAGATCGGCGCCATCGTCACCGTGAAGAACGGGCAGCAGCTCGCCGTGGGCGACGTTCTCGCGCGCATCCCGCAGGAGTCCTCGAAGACCCGCGACATCACGGGCGGCCTGCCGCGCGTGGCGGAGCTCTTCGAGGCGCGCAGCCCCAAGGACGCGGGCCTGCTCGCGGAGGTCACGGGCACCGTCTCCTTCGGCAAGGACACCAAGGGCAAGCAGCGCCTCATCATCACCGACTTCGACGGGGCGGCCCACGAGTACCTCATCCCGAAGGACAAGCACATCTCCGTGCACGACGGCCAGGTCGTCAACAAGGGCGAGATGATCGTCGACGGCCCGGCGGACCCGCACGACATCCTGAAGCTGCAGGGGATGGAGGCGCTCGCCCGCTACGTCATCGACGAGGTGCAGGACGTCTACCGCCTGCAAGGCGTGAAGATCAACGACAAGCACATCGAGGTGATCGTCCGCCAGATGCTGCGCCGCGTGCAGATCGCCGCCCCGGGCGACACCCGGTTCATCACCGGGGAGCAGGTCGAGCGCGCCGAGGTGCTGGCCGAGAACGACCGCGTCCGGGCCGACGGCAAGACGCCGGCGACCTTCGACTACATGCTCCTCGGGATCACCAAGGCGTCCCTGTCGACCGACTCGTTCATCTCGGCGGCCTCCTTCCAGGAGACCACCCGGGTGCTCACCGAGGCGGCCATCATGGGCAAGAAGGACGACCTGCGCGGCCTCAAGGAGAACGTCATCGTCGGCCGGCTCATCCCGGCGGGCACGGGCCTCGCCTACCACTCGACGCGCCGGAAGGACGGCGGGACGCAGGCCGGCCCCGGCTCCTCGTTCGGGTTCTCCCTGGACGAGGCCGACGTCGGCAGCGAGCAGGTTGCTTGACTGGAATGACCTAAACCCCTAAACTTGAGAGCTTTTTTCCGGCGCCTATTCCCAATGGAGTGGCGCCGGGGCTGGCCTTCCGAGCAGGGGGCCGCATTACCACTGGACGAAAAACATGCCCACGATCAATCAGTTGCTTCGCAAGCCGCGCCAGAAGACGGTCACCAAGAGCAAGGTCCCGGCCCTCGGCGGCAGCCCCCAGAAGCGGGGGGTGTGCACCCGCGTGTACACCACGACCCCGAAGAAGCCGAACTCGGCCCTGCGAAAGGTCGCCAAGGTGCGCCTGACGAACGGCTACGAGGTGATCAGCTACATCGGCGGCGAGGGGCACAACCTGCAGGAGCACTCGGTCGTGCTCATCCGCGGCGGCCGCGTGAAGGACCTGCCGGGCGTTCGCTACCACATGGTCCGCGGCAGCCTCGACACCGCGGGCGTCAAGGACCGCAAGCAGTCGCGCTCCAAGTACGGCGCCAAGCGGCCGAAGGCCGCCTAGACCGGAAACCTGCCCGAGGGCCGCCCAAGGTCCGGCAGTCGACCCCAGGCCACGTAATCGACAAAATTTCAAGGGAATCAGAGACCTATGCCCCGCCGCCGTGAAGTGCCGAAACGCGAGATCCTGCCGGATCCCAAGTTCAAGAGCGAGGAAGTCGCCAAGTTCATCAACGTGCTGATGACGCGCGGCAAGAAGAGCGTGGCCGAGCGGATCATGTACGGGGCCCTGGACCAGATCCAGAAGAAGTCGGGCAAGGACCCGTTCGAGGTCTTCGGCGCGGCGATCAACAACGTGAAGCCGATGGTCGAGGTGAAGAGCCGCCGCGTCGGTGGCGCCAACTACCAGGTGCCCGTGGAGGTCCGCCCCATCCGCCGCACGGCGCTGGCGATGCGCTGGCTGCGCGAGGCCGCCCGCAAGCGCGGCGAGAAGAGCATGGGCCAGCGCCTGGCCAACGAGCTGCTCGAGGCGGCCGAGGGCCGCGGCGGCGCCGTGAAGAAGCGCGAGGAAGTGCACCGCATGGCGGAGGCGAACAAGGCGTTCGCGCACTACCGCTTCTAGAGACGAAACATCCCGCGGCGAGGCGCCACAAGCGCGAGCGCCGCCCTCCAGCAGACAGAAAGCACACCGTGGCCCGCAAGACACCCATCGAACGCTACCGCAACATCGGTATCTCGGCGCACATCGACGCCGGCAAGACCACGACCACGGAGCGCATCCTCTTCTACACCGGCGT
>JAHCLE010000298.1 GCA_026125445.1 Burkholderiales bacterium | reverse complement strand
ACGAACTCCGAGGCGGAGAAGCCGCGCGCGGTGAGGCGCTGCGAGAGGTTCACGAGGAAGGCGGCCAGCCGCTCCTCGGCGCGCATCGATCCCAGGAGCATCATCACGCCCTGGTCGCGCACGATCTCGCGAGAGAGGACCTTGTGGAAGTGGCGCTGCAGCGGCTCGAAGTTGCGCGACAGGTCCTCCACGCGCGCGAAGGGCATGACGCACACCTCGCTGTCCTCGAGCGCAGTGAGCGTGCACGTGTGGCGGTCGCCGCCGATTCCGTCCATGCCCAGCAGCTCGCCGGCCATGTAGAAGCCGGTGACCTGCTCCCTGCCGTCGCCGCTCGTGAGCGTGCTCTTGAAGAAGCCGTAGCGCACGGCGTAGAGCGCCGAGAAGGGCTCTCCCCCGTAGAAGAGGCTGTCCCCGCGGCGCACCTTGCGGCGGGTGGAAACGAGGTTGTCCAGCGTCTGCAGCTCGTCGGCGGAAAGGCCCACCGGCAGGCACAGCTCCCGCAGGTTGCACTGCGAGCACGCGGTGCGCAGGCGGGTCAGCGTAGCGAGGGCCGGCTCGGTCATAATGGCGCATTGTAGACGGCACCAAAGCGCCCGGCGAGCCTTGATCCTTGTCAAGCCCGGTGCACGCCATTGACGGAAGATGCGATCCATGCTTTCAGCAGCCACCCCGACCGCCCCCGCCCCCGCGCCGGCCCCCCGCCCGGAATCGCTTCCGGCCCAGATCGACCTGGACCTCGTCCAGCGCTTCGACAAGCTGGGGCCGCGCTACACCAGCTACCCGACGGCCGACCGCTTCGTCGAGGCCTACGACGAGCAGTCGTTCCGCCAGGCCATGCGCACGCGGCTGATCGGGGCCGTCCGCCAGCCGCTGTCGCTCTACGTCCACCTGCCCTTCTGCAACACCATCTGCTTTTATTGTGGTTGCAACAAGGTGGTGACGCGCGACAAGTCGCGCGCCGCGCGCTACCTGCACTACCTCTCCAGGGAGGTGCAGATGCAGGCCGAGCTCGCCGGCGACGACCGGCGGGTGCGCCAGATGCACTGGGGCGGCGGCACGCCCACGTTCCTGTCGGACCACGAGATGCGCGTGGTGTGGGACCTGCTGCGCTCCCACTTCGACTTCCAGCCCGACGGCGAGTACGCGATCGAGATCGACCCGCGCTCCTGCTCCCCGGAGACGGTGCGGCTGCTCTCGGAACTGGGCCTGAACCGCGCGAGCTTCGGCGTGCAGGACTTCGACCCCGCCGTGCAGCGCGCGGTGAACCGCATCCAGCCCTACGAGCTCACGCGCGACGTGTTCAACGCCGCGCGCGACTGCGGCTTCAAGTCGCTCAACATCGACCTCATCTACGGCCTGCCCAAGCAGAGCGTCTCGAGCTTCGCCGACACCGTCGAGCGCGTCCTCGAGCTGCGCCCGGACCGCATCGCGCTCTACAGCTACGCCCACCTCCCGCAGAGGTTCAAGCCGCAGCGGCGCATCCTCGACGTGGACCTGCCGAGCGCCGCCGAGAAGCTCTCCATCCTCGCGCGCGCCATCGACCTCTTCAACCGCGCCGGCTACATCTACATCGGGATGGACCACTTCGCGCTGCCCGACGACGAGCTCGCGCGCGCGCAGCGCTCCGGCACCCTCACGCGCAACTTCCAGGGCTACACCGTGGGCCCGGACGGCGACATGTTCTCCTTCGGCGTCTCCGCGATCGCCAAGGTGGGCCCCACCTACAGCCAGAACGCGCGCGAGCTGCCCGCCTACTACGACTCCCTGGAGCAGGGGCGCCTTCCCATCATCCGGGGACTGGAGCTCTCGGCCGACGACCTCCTGCGCCGCGCGATCATCGTGGCGCTGATGTGCCAGTTCTGCGTCTCCATCGAGTCCATCGAGGCCGCGCACCTGGTGAAGTTCGAGGAGTACTTCGCCTACGAGATCGAGGCGCTCAAGGAATTCGAGGAGCTCGGCCTCGTCGAGCGCGAGCCGGGCTGGATCGCGGTCACGCCCAAGGGCCGCTTCTTCGTGCGCGCGATCTCCGCCGTCTTCGACAAGTACCTCCGCGCGGACAAGGCGCGCGTCGCCTACTCGCGCATCATCTGAACGGCGGACCGCGGGAGCCCCCGGTGACCGCCCCCCTCGCCCTCGCCGCGGCACTCCTCGCCTTCGCCGGCATCGCCCATTGCGCCGCCATGTGCGGCGGCTTCGTGGCCGGCGCCTTCGCGCCCGGCCCGGAAGGCCGGCCGCGGCTTCCCGCGCCCCTCGCGGCCCTGGCCCT
>JAHCLE010000297.1 GCA_026125445.1 Burkholderiales bacterium | reverse complement strand
TCCATCGACAGCCGCTCGGGGTGGTAGGTGAGGTTGGGGCTCGTGGTGTCGAGGATCGTGTAGTCGTCGCCGCGGCGAAGCTCGAGGGCGACTTCTCCCGTGATGGCGCGGCCCACCCAGCGCTGCAGCGTGTCGCGCAGCATCAGGCTCTGCGGGTCGAACCAGCGGCCCTCGTAGAGCAGTCGCCCGAGCTTGCGGCCCATCGTGCGGTAGTTGTCGATGGTGCCCTCGTTGTGGATGGCGGACATCAGCCGCTCGTAGGCGATGTGCAGCAGCGCCATGCCGGGGCCCTCGTACACGCCGCGGCTCTTGGCCTCGATGATGCGGTTCTCGATCTGGTCGGAGACGCCCAGGCCGTGGCGTCCACCGATGCGGTTGGCCTCCAGCACCAGCTCCACGCGGTTGGCGAAGGCCTGGCCATTGAGCGCCACGGGGAATCCTTCCTCGAAGCGCACGGTCACTTCCTCGGGCTTGATCTCGACCGACGCGTCCCAGTGCTTCACGCCCATGATGGGCTGCACGATGCGCAGGCCCTTGTTGAGGAACTCGAGCTCCTTGGCCTCGTGCGTGGCGCCCCAGATGTTGGAGTCGGTCGAGTACGCCTTCTCCACGCTCATCTTGTAGGGGAGATTCTTGGAGAGCAGGAATTCGCTCATCTCCTTGCGCCCGCCCAGCTCCCTCACGAAGTCCTGGTCCAGCCAGGGCTTGTAGATGCGAAGCGACGGGTTGGCCAGCAGTCCGTAGCGGTAGAAGCGCTCGATGTCGTTGCCCTTGTAGGTCGAGCCGTCGCCCCAGATGTTGACGTCGTCCTCCTGCATCGCCTTCACGAGCACCGTGCCGGTCACGGCGCGGCCGAGCGGCGTGGTGTTGAAGTAGGTGCGCCCCGCCGTCTGGATGTGGAAGGCGCCGCACTGCAGGGCGACGAGGCCTTCGTGCACCAGCGCCTCGCGGCAGTCCACGAGGCGGGCCTGTTCCGCCCCGTAGAGCTTCGCGCGGCGGGCGATGTCGTCGTAGTCGCTCTCGTCGGGCTGCGCGAGGTTGGCGGTGTAGGCGTAGGGGATGGCGCCCTTGTGGCGCATCCAGGCGAGGGCGGCGGAGGTGTCGAGGCCGCCGGAGAAGGCGATGCCGACGCGCTCGCCCTTGGGGAGGGACAGGAGGATTTTGCTCATGGTGGCGCCATTTTATCGCGCCACGGGTCGCCCCACCGGCGCGGGGCTATTTCTTCTTCTTCGACTCGGCTTCCTTGGCCGCCTCGCGGTCGAACGCCGCGCGGTTGAAGGCGGTGCCCGTCGACTCCGCCACCTGGCGCACCACCGCCCAGTCCTTCTTGTAGTCCACGGGCCAGAAGCGGTCGTCGCCGTTGAATTCCTTCGTCATCTCGGCGGTGAACTTGTAGCTCGTCGCGCACTCGCGCACCTTTGCGGCGAGGGCGGGCTCGAGGTCGTGGGCGTGCGCGAAGGAGGAGGTCACGAAAGGCGGGCTCACGTAGAGCTTGCGGAAGTTCTCCATCTTCACCACGCCGCGCTTGGACATGCGCTCCAGCACGTCGTCGGCCACCGCCGCGGCATCGTAGTCGCCCGAGTTCACGCCCAGGATCGACTGGTCGTGCTTGCCGGAGTAGAGCGCCTTGTAGTCGGTGTCGGGCACGAGGCCCTGCGCCGGGAAGAGGGCGCGCGGGGCGAGGTTGCCGGAGTTGGAGGAGGGCGAGACGTGCGCCACCTTCTTGCCCTTGAGGTCCGCCGGCTTCTGGTAGGGGCTGTCGGCGCGCACGATGAGCGCCAGGTGGTAGGAGCGCGGCCCCGTGGCGTCGCCCTTCACCACGAAGGGGACGGCCCCCGCCAGGTTCACCGCGTAGGCCGTGCCGCCCGTGGAGAAGCCGGCGATGTGCAGGCGCCCGGCCCGCATGGCCTCGATCTGCGCCGCGTTCGATTGCACCTGGTAGTAGACGACCTTCTTGCCGGTGCAGGCGGCGAACTTGTCGAGGAAGTCCTTGAAGATGTTCTGGTAGACCGCCGGGTCCTCGATGGGCGTGTAGGTGAACACGAGCGTCGAGGGGTTCTTGAGCTTCTTCGCGTCCGTCGGCGCGTCGGCCACCATGTCGCGGTTGGCGTCGCAGTAGAGCTCGTCCAGCTCGCCGCGGTAGGGGCAGGACTGGGCCGCCGCGGTCGTGGCGAGCGCGGCGAGGGCGAATCCGAGTGCGAGTGCGGTCTTCATGGCTCCTCCTTCGGGATCTCGTGGCCGCCGAAGCGGTTCCTCATCGTGGCGAG
>JAHCLE010000296.1 GCA_026125445.1 Burkholderiales bacterium | reverse complement strand
CCTCAAGAAGCTGGGCCTGTGGGACACGGTGATGGTCGCCGACCTCAAGCACTTCGACGGCTCCATCGGCAAGATCGACCGCATCCCGCAGGAGCTGCGCAGCCTCTACGCCACCGCCTTCGAGGTGGAGACGAAGTGGATCGTGGAGGCGGCCGCCCGTCGGCAGAAGTGGATCGACCAGGCGCAGTCGCTCAACATCTACATGGCCGGCGCCTCCGGGAAGAAGCTCGACGAGACCTACAAGCTCGCCTGGCTGCGGGGCCTGAAGACCACCTACTACCTGCGCACGCTCGCGGCGACCTCCGCCGAGAAGTCCACGGGCAAGGGCGGGGAGCTCAACGCCGTGCCGGCCCACGGGGGACTCGGCGGCGGGCTCGGCGCGATGGGCGAGGGGGCGGGCGAGGGCGCGGCGGAGGCGGCCGGCAAGTTCTGCTCCATCGACAACCCGGATTGCGAGGCCTGCCAGTAACGCTTCGGCGGGGCAGGCCGCCCGTTGCGCGGCCTCAGCCGGGATAGGGGTCCGCCGGGCAGTAGCGGCGCGGCGGGACGTCGGCGACGGCCTGCGCGGCGGCCGCGCGCAGGTGTGCCTGCGTGGCCGCATCGACGGCGAGCGCGGCGAGCGTCGGCATCGAGTCCGGGGAGTCTCCGGCGATGGTCGAGGCGATCACGAGCGCGGCGAGCAGCGCGCCGGCAGGCTGCGAGTGGTTGCCGTCAGGAGCATGCAGCGGCAGGAGCGCCAGGCGTGAAAGCGCGATGTCCCAGGCCTGCGGGACGGGTGCCACGCACGCCGGGGCCTGGGCGGCGATGGACACGTACAGCTCGAAGATGCGCTGCGTCTCGTCGACCCCCAGGCGCGGCCACTCCGGAAAGAGAACCGGCACTGCGCCGCCATCGCGCGCGAGCCGCACCCACTGCGCGGCCTCGGCGGTCGAGTAGGAGAACTGGCCGCTCGCGCTGTACTTCTGCGCCTGGAACACGACGGCGCTCCAGCGCTGGCTCGCGAGGACTTCGCGCGAGGCGGCATCGGACAACCGTTCGTCGAGGAACTGGCTTCCGGGAGCCGTCACCGCTTCCACGCTGCGCCCGGGGCGCGCTGCCCTCACGAGGGCGGCAACCAGGCCCGGGACGTCGTTCGTGCGGGTGTGGCTGTTGCCGTAGAAGAGGAGCGCGATGTCCGCCTTCACGGGGGGAGGTCCGGGGACATTCGCCGCATTCCCGCCGCCGCCGCAGGCCGCCGCAAGGGCGAGCAGTGCGGCGGCCGCCCACGCAGGCCAGCGATTCGCGGGAAGCCGTCCCGGGTTCGCGGCACCGGCGGTTCGCGCGGGATGGGCCGGATCGATCTTCGTGTCCATGGTGCGGGCGCCTTTGCCCTGTCGACGGGTGCCAATATAGGCCAAAGTCATCGCCCGTCGCATTTCGCGTCCCGGGAGGACCGCAGCGCCGCCCGCGGGTCGGTGGTAGGCTTTCGCTGCGATGGCCGAGACCTTCCCTTCCTCGAACTGGATCGAGCGCAGCGAGGAGGACGGCAGCGACGTCCTCTACCTGTCCGGTGCCTGGCGCCTTCCGCACGCCGAGGCCATCGCGCGCCGGCTGCGGGCCCTGGACCTGCGGGGCCGCACCCGGTTCGTCCTCGACGGCAGCCGCCTCGAGTCGCTGGACACCTCCGCCGGCTTCGTCCTGCTCAAGCACCTGGGCGAGATCGGCTGCACGCGCGAGTCGGTCTCCGGGCGCGGCTTCGACCCGCGCTACGAGCGGCTCCTCCTCCTCGTCTACGAGCGCATGCTAACGCCGCCAGCCTCGGGGCACACGGTGCACCTGGGGCTGCTGCAGCGCGTGGGCTCGGCGGTGGTCGACGTGGGCCGGCTCCTGCGCTCGCACGTGGACTTCGTCGGCGTCGTGGCGAGCGAGCTCGCGCGACTTGCGCGCAACCCGCGCCTCTTCCGCAGCCGCGAGACGGTCTCGCAGTTCGAGGCCGTCTGCATCGACGCCGTGCCCATCGTGGCGCTGGTCAACTTCCTCATCGGCGTCGTGATCGCCTACGTCCTTGGCGTGCAGGCACAACGCTACGGCGCGACCCTCTTCGTGGCCGACGGCATCGGGCTGGGCATCTGCCGCGAGCTCTCGCCCATCCTCAGTTCGGTGCTGGTGGCCGGGCGCTCGGGCGCGGCCTTCACCGCGCAGCTCGGCACGATGAAGGTGGAGGAGGAGATCGACGCCATCAGCACGCTCGGGCTCTCCCCCATCCAGGTGCTGGTCATCCCGCGGCTCCT
>JAHCLE010000295.1 GCA_026125445.1 Burkholderiales bacterium | reverse complement strand
GGGCGAGTGCGTGCGCCGCGCCGGCAACGAGATGCTCTTCCAGGCGCTGGCCCAGGCGCTCGTGGCGACGCTCAACGGCCTCGAGGTGAAGCGCATCGTCACCTGCGACCCGCACGCGTTCAATGCCCTGAAAAACGAATACCCGGAGTTCGGCGGGAAGTTCGAGGTGCTGCACCACACCCAGCTCATCGACCAGCTCATCCGCGACGGGAAGATCGCGCCGAAGAGGATCGCCGAGGGCGTCGTCTACCACGAGCCCTGCTACCTCTCGCGCCACAACGGCGAGTACGAGGCGCCCCGGCGCGTGCTCGCGGCCGTCTCGAAGGACGCGCCCCTGGAGTTCGCCCTCAGGCGCGACAAGGCGATGTGCTGCGGCGCCGGAGGAGGGCGCATGTGGATGGAGGAGCACATCGGCAAGCGCATCAACGTGCTGCGCGCGGAGCAGGCCCTCGAGACGTCGCCAAAGGCCATCGCCACCGCCTGCCCGTACTGCGCGATCATGCTGCGCGACGGCGTGGCCCAGCTCGGCCGCGACGACCTGCCCACCCGGGACATCGCCGAGATCGTCGCCGACGCCCTGTAATCAGATTAGTATTTCCAATCTGATTACGTTGCGTCGCGAACATGCTGCCGCTGCAGGACATCCGCGTACTCGACTTCAGCACGCTGCTGCCGGGGCCGCTCGCGAGCCTCATTCTCGCGGAGGCCGGCGCCGAGGTGATCAAGGTCGAGCGCCCGGGAACGGGCGAGGACATGCGCGGCTATCCTCCCCGGCTGGGCGGCGGGAGCGGAAGCTTCGCCATCCTCAACCGGGGAAAGCGCGCCCTCGCGCTGGACCTGCGCGCGCCCGGCGCGGCGGAATCGCTCCTCGCGCTCGCGCCCACGATCGACATCGTCCTCGAGCAGTTCCGGCCCGGGGTGATGGACCGGCTGGGTCTTGGTTACGAAGCCTGGCGAAGGGTCAAGCCGACCATCATCTACTGCGCCATCACCGGCTACGGGCAGGACGGGCCGCGCGCCCGCGAGGCCGGCCACGACATGAACTACCAGGCGGCGACCGGGATCCTGGCGCTCACCGCCGGAAGCGACGGCGCCCCCGGCGTGCCCCCGACGCTGGTGGGGGACATCGCGGGCGGCACCTACCCGGCGGTGGTGAACCTGCTGCTCGCGCTGCGGCGACGCGACCGCACGGGGGAGGGCTGCTTCATCGACATCGCGATGGCGGAGAACCTCTTCACCTTCCAGTTCCTGGGCCTCGCCACGGGGCAGGGCGCCGGCGAGTGGCCGCAGCCGGGGGCGGGAACGCTCACCGGGGGCTCTCCGCGCTACCGCATCTACGCCACGGGCGACGGCCGCCACCTGGCCGTGGCCGCCCTCGAGGACAAGTTCTGGGAGGCGTTCTGCGACATCGCCGGCGTGGGCGCCGGGCATCGCGACGATGCCCGCGACCCGCCGGCCACGATCGCGGCCGTCGCGTCTTGCGTGAAGGCGCACGACTCCGCCTGGTGGGAGGCGGCGCTCGCCGGCAAGGACACCTGCTGCACCGTCGTGCGCACGCTCGAGGAGGCGGTGCGCGACATCCACTTCCAGGCGCGCGGCGTCTTCTCGCGCCGGGTGGAGGTTCCGGGACACGTGCTGCCCGCGCTGCCCGTGCCGGTGGTGGCCCCGCTTCGTACGCCGGGGACAAGCGCCCCCTCGCCTGGTGTGGGTGAGGACAACGAGGCGATAATGCGCGGATGAACGCGCCGCGCCTCCTGCATTCGCTTCGCCTCCAGGTCCGCTGGGGCGACATGGACGCCCTCGGGCACGTGAACAACGCCGAGTACCTGCGCTACTTCGAGCAGTCGCGCATCGCGTGGCTGGAGGGCCTGGGCTATCCCGTCTCGGGCGTGGGCACGGGGCCGATCCTCGCCAAGGTGTCGGTGACCTACCTCAAGCCCATCGAGTACCCCAACGAGATCGAGATCCGCCTCTACGCGGGCAAGGTGGGCAACTCGAGCTTCACGCTCCTTTCGGACATCGTGAACGGCCGCGACGCGACCGAGCGCTTCACCGAGGGCGAGTTCGTGACCGTGTGGATCGACTACGCGGCCGCGAAGTCGATGCCCATCCCGGACAAGCTGCGCGCGATCCTCACGGGGGCGGCGTGAACCACCTGGCGGGCGGCTTCCTCGCGGTGGGGGCGGGCGCGATGCTGGGTGCCTGGCTTCGCTGGTTCCTGGGCGTGTGGCTCAACCCGCGCTTCCCGCCGGTGCCGCTGGGCACGCTCGCGGCCAACGTCGTGGG
>JAHCLE010000294.1 GCA_026125445.1 Burkholderiales bacterium | reverse complement strand
CTCGTCTTCAAGGGCGAGGTCCTCGGCAAGGGCGAGCAGCCCGTGGCCGCCGCGCCCGAGGCCGAGAGGAAAACCACCAGGAAGCCGGGGGTGAAACATGCTGCAGCCAGCTAGAAGGAAGTACCGCAAGGAGCAGAAGGGCCGCAACAAGGGCGTTGCCACGAACGGCGCCAGGGTCTCGTTCGGCGAGTTCGGGCTGAAGGCCATCGGCCGCGGCCGGCTGACTGCCAGGCAGATCGAGGCGGCGCGCCGCGCCATGACCCGCCACATCAAGCGCGGCGGCCGGATCTGGATCCGCATCTTCCCGGACAAGCCGGTGTCCAAGAAGCCGGCCGAGGTGCGCATGGGCAACGGCAAGGGCAACCCCGAGTACTTCGTGGCCGAGATCGTGCCCGGCAAGGTGCTCTACGAGATGGACGGGGTCGACGAGGCCCTGGCCCGGGAGGCCTTCGCGCTCGCCGCGGCGAAGCTGCCGATCCGCACGGCCTTCGTGCACCGCCTCATCGGTTGAAAGGTTTGACATGAAAGCGAGCGAACTCCGTTCCAAGAGCGTCGAGGACCTGCAGAAGGAACTGCTGGAGCTGCGCAGGGCCCAGTTCGGCCTGCGCATGCAGCTGGCCACGCAGAGCCTCACCAAGAACAGCGAGATCCAGCGCGTCAAGCGCGAGATCGCGCGGGTGCACACCGTGCTCACCGAGAAGGCGAAAGCGAGCAAGCAATGACCCAGACCGCCAAGAACCAGCGAAGCCTCACGGGCAAGGTCGTGAGCGACAAGATGGAGAAGACCGTCACCGTCCTCGTCGAGCGCCAGGTCATGCACCCGGTCATCGGCAAGGTGGTGCGCCGGACCAAGAAGTACCACGCCCACAACGAGGGCAACGAGGCCAAGGCCGGCGACACGGTGGTGATCGTGGAATGCCGCCCGATCTCCAAGACCAAGTCGTGGAAGGTGGCCAAGCTGGTCGAGCGCGCCCGCCCCGAGTAGGCTTGCGGGAAGCGGCGAAAAGCTGCTAGAATCAACGTCTTTGCTGCTTCCGGCCGTGGCTTCGTCGGCCGGGAGTCCGCTGAAAACCCCGTGACCTCGCGGTTTACGGGGGCCACCCGGGCGTCGGCCGAAGCCGATGCACCCAAGCGTCCGGGCCCAGATTCAATTCACGCCAGCCGGCGGCGGCCCCGACAGGGGGCGCAACCGGCGGAAGACGGATCCAAGACTGACCGGCTCGCGCCCCCGGGCGCTCGCCGGGTTAAGTTGGAGAGAAAACAATGATTCAGATGCAGTCGATTCTCGACGTCGCCGACAACACCGGCGCGCGTTCGGTGATGTGTATCAAGGTGCTCGGGGGCTCCAAGCGCCGCTACGCCGGCATCGGCGACATCATCAAGGTGAGCATCAAGTCGGCCGCCCCGCGCGGCCGCGTGAAGAAGGGCGAGGTCTACAGCGCGGTGGTGGTGCGCACCGCGCACGGCGTGCGCCGTCCCGACGGCTCGGTCATCAAGTTCGACTCGAACGCCGCGGTGCTCCTCAACCCGAAGCTCGAGCCCATCGGCACCCGCATCTTCGGGCCGGTGACCCGCGAGCTTCGCACGGAGCGCTTCATGAAGATCGTCTCGCTCGCGCCGGAAGTGCTGTAGGGAGCCACTGATGAAGAAGATCCGCAAGGGCGACCAGGTGGTCGTCAACACCGGCAAGGACAAGGGCAAGCGCGGCACGGTCCTGAGGGTCCTCGACACGGGCAAGGTCGTGGTCGAGGGCGTCAACCGCGTCAAGCGCCACACCCGTCCCAATCCGATCAAGGGCCAGACGGGCGGCATCGTCGAGAAGGAAATGCCGATCCAGGCCTCCAACGTGGCGCTGTTCAACCCCGCCACGGGCAAGGGCGACCGCGTCGGCTTCCGCGTCCTCGACGACGGTCGGAAGGTCCGCTACTTCAAGTCGAACGGCGAAGTCGCCGACGCCTGAGATCCGGGAGAACCATTCCATGGCCAAGGCCAAAGAAAAGAAAACGCCCAAGTCCGCGGGGCCGGCGCAGCCGGCGCGCCTCCAGACGCTCTACCGCGAGACGGTGGTGCCGGCGCTCATGAAGCAGTTCGGCTACAAGACCAAGATGCAGGTGCCGCGCATCGAGAAGATCACGCTCAACATGGGCGTGGGCGAGGCCGTGGCCGACAAGAAGATCCTCGAGAACGCCTCGGGCGACATGGTGAAGATCGCCGGCCAGAAGCCGGTCATCACCAAGAGCCGCAAGTCGATCGCGCACTTCAAGATCCGCGAGGGCTACCCCATCGGCTGCATGGTGACGCTGCGCTCGCACCGA
>JAHCLE010000293.1 GCA_026125445.1 Burkholderiales bacterium | reverse complement strand
TCCGTGGAGATTCCGCAGGAGGCGTTCCTCGCCATCCTGCAGGTGGAGGGCAAGTAGATGCAGGGCGGACTGAACTGGGAACTCATCGCGATGGTGGCCGGGGCCGCCTCCGCCGCGCTCATCGGCTGGGACGCGGCCGCCCGCAAGGGCCCGCGCTCCGACACCATGAAGGGGATCCTCGAGATCGCCTGGCCGGTGCTCTTCATCGCCCTGATGGGGCTGCTGCTCAAGTTCACCGACTTCGCCGCCGTGCTCCTCATCGCCGGCGTGGTGACGGGGATCATCTGGCTGGTGGACGCCCGGGCGCTGGCGCCGGGGCGCGGCGAGGGAGTGCCCGAGCCCATCGTCGTGGACATGGCGAGGGCCTTCTTCCCGGTGATCGTGGTGGTCTTCCTCATCCGCTCCTTCTGGGTCGAGCCCTTCAAGATCCCCTCGGGGTCGATGAAGCCCACGCTCCTGGTGGGCGACTTCATCCTGGTGAACAAGTACACCTACGGCATCCGCCTGCCGGTGCTCAACCGCAAGGTGATGGAGGTGGGCGAGGTCAAGCGCGGCGACGTGGTGGTCTTCCGCTACCCCGTGGACCCGTCGGTGGACTACATCAAGCGCGTGGTGGGGCTTCCGGGGGACAAGGTGACGTACGCCGGGAAGCTCCTCAGGATCAACGGCCAGCAGGTGCCCGTCCAGCCCTCGGGCTACTACACCGACTCGGAGCTGAACTACGTGCGCCTTCCCACCTTCAGCGAGAAGCTGGGCGAGAAGGCCCACGCGATGATGGTCGTGCCCCCCGAGCCGGTCGTGAACCTCTCCCAGGTGCGGCAGTTTCCGCACCGCGACAATTGCGAATACAATGACGACGGCTTCACCTGCACGGTGCCGCCCGGGCACTATTTCATGATGGGCGACAACCGCGACCAGAGCGCCGACAGCCGGTACTGGGGATTCGTGCCGGACGACCACATCAAGGGCCGGGCGTTCCTCGTCTGGATGAACTTCGGCGAGCTCAAGCGCATCGGCAACAGCATCGAATAGGACAGGCTGGGGGGAACATGACATCGAACAAGCAGCGCGGCATCTCGCTTTCCGGGGCCCTCATGGGAATGATCGTCCTCGCGCTCGCGGGGCTGTTCGCGGCCAAGCTCCTGCCGTCGTACCTCGACTACTTCGCGGTGCAGAAGATCCTCAAGGCCATGGAGAATGCCGGCGACACCAAGGGCTCCGTCAAGGAGATCCGCAACTCCTTCGACCGGCGCAACTCGATCGAGAACGTGCAGTCGATGCGCGGCGACGACCTCGAGGTCACCAAGGAAGGCGGCGAGGCCGTCGTGACCGCCAACTGGTCGGTCAAGGTTCCCATCGTCGCCAACTTCAGCGCCTGCCTCGACTTCACGGTGACCACCGCGAAGTAGCCCCGACCGTGTCCCGACGCGCGGCCGAGCGCGACCTCTCCGGCCTGCAGCGCCGGCTCGGGCACAGCTTCCGGGACCCGGCGCTCCTGCGCCGGGCGATCACCCACCGCAGCCACGCGGCCGACCACAACGAGCGGCTGGAATTCATCGGCGACAGCCTGCTCAACTGCGTGGTGGCGATACTGCTCTACGAGCGCCTGCCCACCCTGCCCGAGGGCGACCTTTCGCGCCTCCGCGCCGGGCTCGTGAACCAGTCCTCCCTCTTCGAGATCGCCCAGTCCCTGGAGCTCGGCGACGAGCTGCTGCTCGGCGAGGGCGAGCTCAAGAGCGGCGGCTTCCGGCGCCCGTCGATCCTGGCCGACGGCTTCGAGGCGCTGCTGGGCGCGGTCTTCCTGGACGCGGGCTTCGAGGCCGTGCGCCGCGTCGTGGAGGCGCTCTTCGCCGGCCGCATCGACCGCGCGGGCGAGGCGCCGCCCGCCAAGGACCCGAAGACCACGCTGCAGGAGAGCCTGCAGGGCCGGCGCCTTCCGCTGCCGCGCTACGTGGTGGTCACGGTCGGGGGAGAGGCGCACCGCCAGGTCTTCCGCGTCGAGTGCCGCGTCGACGAGCTCGGGCTTTCGGCCGTGGGCGAGGGCTCCAGCCGGCGCGCCGCCGAGCAGCAGGCGGCCGAGGCGGTGCTCGCCCTCATGGCGCGGCGCAACGCGGGGCCGTCGTGACGGCGCCGGGACTTCGCGTGGGGACGGTGGCGATCGTCGGCCGGCCCAACGTCGGCAAGTCGACGCTCCTCAACCAGCTGGTCGGCGCCCACGTCTCCATCACCTCGCGCAAGGCGCAGACCACGCGCCACCGCATCCTGGGCATCCGCACCGACGAGCGCGCCCAGATGGTCTTCGTGGACACGCCCGG
>JAHCLE010000292.1 GCA_026125445.1 Burkholderiales bacterium | reverse complement strand
CGGCGCGTGTCCGTCGTGGGCGACTTCAACGCCTGGGACGGGCGCCGGCACGCGATGCGCCGGCGCGTCGACAACGGCGTCTGGGAGATCTTCGTCCCCGGCCTGGGCGAGGGCACGCTCTACAAGTACGAGATCGTGGGCGCGCAGGGCGAGCTCCTGCCGCTCAAGGCCGACCCCGTGGGCTTCGGCGCCGAGCTGCGGCCCTCCACGGCCTCGGTCGTGCGCGACACCGCCGGCTTCGCGTGGACGGACGGGGACTGGATGGCCGGGCGCGCGCGGCGCGACCCCCGCCGCTCGCCCATGTCGATCTACGAGCTGCACGCGGGCTCCTGGCGCCGCGGCGAAGGCGGCCGCTTCCTCGGCTGGGACGAGATCGCCGATCGCCTGCTGCCCTACGTGGCCGACCTGGGATTCACGCACGTGGAGCTCATGCCGGTGAACGAGCACCCCCTCGACGCGTCCTGGGGCTACCAGCCCGTGGGCCTCTTCGCGCCGACCTCGCGCTTCGGGCCGCCCGCCGCCTTCGCGCGCTTCGTCGACCGCTGCCACGCGCAGGGGATCGGGGTCATCGTCGACTGGGTGCCGGCGCACTTCCCCACCGACCCGCACGGGCTCTCGCGCTTCGACGGCACGGCGCTCTACGAGCACCTCGACCCGCGCAAGGGCTTCCATCCCGACTGGAACACCGCGATCTTCAACTTCGGCCGGCGCGAGGTGTCCAACTACCTCGTGGCGAGCGCCCTCTACTGGCTCGAGAGATTCCACGTCGACGGCCTGCGCGTGGACGCGGTGGCCTCGATGCTCTACCTCGACTACTCGCGCAAGGCCGGCGAGTGGGTCCCCAACCCCCACGGAGGCAACGAGAACCTGGAGGCCATCGCGTTCCTGAGGCGCCTCAACGAGACCGTCTACGGCCTGCACCCCGGCATCGTGACGATCGCCGAGGAGTCGACGGCCTGGCCGGCGGTCTCGCAGCCGACCTCCGCGGGCGGGCTGGGGTTCGGGTTCAAGTGGAACATGGGCTGGATGAACGACACGCTCGCCTACCTGCGCGAGGATCCGGTGCACCGCCGCTGGCACCACGACCGCATGACCTTCGGCCTCATGTACGCGTTCACCGAGAACTTCGTCCTTCCCCTCTCCCACGACGAGGTCGTGCACGGCAAGGGCTCGCTCCTGGCGCGCGTGCCCGGCGACGGCTGGCAGAAGTTCGCGGGCCTGCGCGCCTACTACGCGTTCATGTGGGCGCACCCGGGCAAGAAGCTCCTCTTCATGGGCCAGGAGTTCGCCCAGGGACGCGAGTGGAGCCACGAGGGCGAGCTCGACTGGGGCCAGGCCGGGGTGGCCCCGCACGCCGGCGTTCGCTCGCTGGTGCGCGACCTGAACCGCGCCTACCGCGAGGAGCGCTCGCTGCACGAGCGCGACTGCGAGCACGAGGGCTTCCGCTGGATCGAGGTGAACGACCGCGACAACTCCGTCTTCGCCTGGCTGCGCGCCGGCGGCGAGGGCTCGCGCCCCGTGGTCGCCGTGTCGAACTTCACGCCCGTGCCGCGCCCCGCCTACCGCCTCGGCCTTCCGCGCCCGGGGCGCTGGAGGGAGCTCCTGAACACCGACGCCGCCGCCTACGGCGGCTCCAACGCGGGCAACGCGGGCGCCTTCGTCGCCGACGCGAGCCCGAGCCACGGATTGCCCTGCTCCGCCTGCCTGCTGCTGCCGCCGCTCGCCACCCTCTGGCTCGTGCCCGAGGAGGCCTGAGGCGCCGCACCCACCGCCAGAGGATCCGCCATGCAGACTCCCATCGCCAGCGCCACCGCCGAGCATCCCGACCGCCGCAAGGTCACCTACGCCACGCCGCTGGCGCGCTCCGCCATGGCCTACGTGCTCGCCGGCGGGCGCGGAACGCGCCTCATGGAGCTCACCGACCGGCGCGCGAAGCCCGCCGTGTACTTCGGCGGCAAGTCGCGCATCGTGGACTTCGCGCTCTCGAACGCGCTCAACTCCGGCATCCGGCGGCTGGCCGTGGCCACGCAGTACAAGGCGCACAGCCTCATCCGCCACCTGCAGCGCGGCTGGAACTTCCTGCAGCCGGTGCGCAACGAGTCCTTCGACATCCTGCCCGCCAGCCAGCGTTTGGGCGGCAACGAGTGGTACGCGGGCACGGCCGACGCCGTCTACCAGAACATCGACATCATCGACGGCTACGAGCCCGACTACATCGTGGTCCTCGCCGGCGACCACATCTACAAGATGGACTACGAGCGCATGCTGGTCCAGCACGTGAACACCGGCGCCGACGTGACCGTGGCCTGCCTGGAGGTGCC
>JAHCLE010000291.1 GCA_026125445.1 Burkholderiales bacterium | reverse complement strand
GCCGTCACGGGCGTGCCCATCAAGTTCGCCGGCGTGTCGGAGAAGATGGACGGCCTCGAGCCCTTCTTCCCCGAGCGCATGGCCTCGCGCATCCTGGGCATGGGCGACATCGTCTCGCTCGTGGAGGAGGCGAGGAAGTCGGTCGACGAGGGCGAGGCGAAGAAGCTCGCCGAGAAGTTCAAGAAGGGCAAGGACTTCGACCTCGACGACTTCAAGGCGCAGATCCAGCAGATGAAGAAGATGGGGGGCGTGTCCGCGCTCATGGACAAGCTGCCCGCCCAGCTCACGCAGGCGGCGTCGAAGTCGCCCGACCTGCAGGAGAAGTCGATCCGGCGCACCGAGGGCATCATCAACTCGATGACGCCCGCGGAGCGGCGCAAGCCCGAGCTCATCAAGGCCTCCCGCAAGCGGCGCATCGCGGCGGGGGCGGGCGTGCCGGTGCAGGAGGTCAACCGCCTGCTCAACCAGTTCGAGCAGATGCAGAAGATGATGAAGATGATGCGCTCGGGCGGGCTCGCCAAGATGATGCGCAACATGAAGGGCATGCTGCCGGGGATGCGCTAGGCTGTCGCTTGCGCCGGGCTCCCCAACCCCTTATAATGCAAGGCTTTTCCGCTTCCGGGTCGTGCTGCCGGGGGATTTTCAAGCAACCGTTACCCGTTTTCAACGGGATGGAGCCATAAATGGTCGTCATCAGGATGGCGCGCGGCGGCGCGAAGAACCGCCCCTTCTACAACATCGTCGTCGCCGATTCGCGCATGCCGCGCGACGGGCGCTTCATCGAGCGCATCGGCTTCTACAACCCCAAGGCCGCCGAGAACGAACCGGGTTTCCGGATCGAGCTCGACCGCGTGGCGCACTGGGTGTCCAAGGGCGCGCAGCCCTCGGACGCGGTGAAGAAGCTGATCAAGCGTGGCAAGGCCCAAATCGCCGCCAAGCCCGAAGAAGCCGCCAAGTAATCCCGCCGGTTCCCCGTACGCGGGGGACGAGTCGCGGCTGGTGGTGATGGGGCGCATCCTCGGCCCCTTCGGCATCCAGGGCTGGATCAAGCTCAAGACCTTCACCGAGGATCCCGACGGCCTGGCGCGGCACCCGCAGTGGTGGCTGCGCACGGAATCGGGGTGGCGCTCGGCGGTGCAGCAGGACTTCAGGGTCCGTCCCGCCGCGGTGAGCGCCAAGCTCGAGGGGGTCGACGATCGCAACGCCGCCGAGCTCCTGCGCGGGCTCGACGTGGCGGTGACCCGGGACGATCTCGGGGAAGCCGCGGAGGGCGAGTTCTACTGGGTGGACCTGGTGGGGCTCGAGGTGGTGAACCTGCAGGGCGAGAGCCTCGGGCAGGTCGAGGAATTGCTGCGGACCGGCGGGTCGGACGTGCTGGTCGTGCGCGGCGGCAGGGAGCGCCTCATTCCCTTCGTCGCGGATTTCGTGAAGTCGGTCGACCGGAAGGCGGGGCGCATCACGGTCGAATGGGAAGCGGGGTACGACGTCTGATGATGCGATTCGACGTGGTCACGATCTTCCCGGAGATGTTCGAGGCGGTCACGCGCCACGGCATCACGCGGCGCGCGCTGGAGGAGGGCGGCTTCGACTTCCGGGCGTGGAACCCGCGCGATTTCGTGGGCGACCCGCACCGCACGGTCGACGACAGGCCGTACGGCGGGGGGCCGGGGATGGTGATGCTCCCCGGGCCGCTGGAGGATTGCATCGACGCCGCGGTGGCACGGCAGCGCGCCGCCGGGGTGGAAAGGCCGCAGGTGCTGCTTCTCTCGCCGCAGGGCGAGCGTTTCACGGATTCGGTCGCGAGGGAACTCGCGAAGTCGCCGGGGCTGGTGCTGCTGGCCGGGCGCTACGAGGGGGTGGACGAGCGCCTGATCGAGCGCCGGGTGGACCGGGAGATCTCGATCGGCGACTACGTGACCTCGGGCGGGGAGCTGCCCGCGATGGTGGTGATCGACGCCATCGTGAGGCTCCTGCCGGGAAGCCTCAACGACGCGGGAAGCGCGTCGCAGGATTCCTTCTCGGAGGGGCTCCTGGACTGGCCGCACTACACGCGGCCGGAGGAGTGGAAGGGAGAGCGCGTGCCGGAAGTGCTTCTTTCCGGGAACCACGCGGCGATCGCGAGGTGGCGGCGCAAGCAGGCCCTCGCCAGGACATACGCGAGGCGGCCGGACCTGCTCAAGGACCGGACGCTCGCGAAGGAAGACGCGAAGCTCCTCGAGGAGGCGCTGCGCGAGCAGCAGATGCAGGAACAGCAGTAGGGCAAGAAGAACCGCCGCGCAAGAGCCCGCCGGGCTCCTCTGCCGGAAGTGGCCCGCGAAGGGCCGGACACGGGAAAGGAAACGCAATGGATCTCATCCG
>JAHCLE010000290.1 GCA_026125445.1 Burkholderiales bacterium | reverse complement strand
GGAGCCACTGCCTGCTCGATGCCGAGCGCTTCATCGGAAAGCCTTCGCGAATCGCGTCATAATCCCCGCATGCCCGCCCTGACAACCGCCCGCCGCAGCGAATTGCGCGCCCAGGCCCACGGCCTCTCCCCCGTCGTGATGATCGGCGACAAGGGGCTCACGGATGCCATCGTCGCCGAGACGGACCGCGCGCTCACGGCGCACGAGCTCATCAAGGTGAAGGCCGCCAGCGACGACCGCGAGGCGCGCTCCGCCTGGATGGCCGAGCTCTGCGAGCGCCTCGGGGCGCAACCGGTGCAGTCCATCGGCAAGATCCTCGTCCTCTGGCGCGAGAACCCGGAAAAGAAGGAGAAGGCGCCCGCGGCCAGGCCCGCGCCGGCGCCGGCGAAGAGGAAGCTCGCCTCAGGCCGTCAGAAGAAGAAGCACCGGACGGCCGAGGAGCTCATTCGTATCGAACGTCAACGATCTCGTACTCCTTCACCCCGCCCGGAGCCCGAACCTCCGCGACGTCGCCCGAGAACTTCCCGATGAGGGCCTTGGCGATCGGCGAGGAGTAGGAGATCTTGCCGGCCTTGATGTCGGCCTCGTCCTCGCCGACGATCTGGTAGGTCACGCTCCCGGAGCTCGTGGTGTCCATGAGCTCCACGGTGGTCCCGAAGACGACGCGGCCGTCGTCCTCCAGCAGGGCCGGGTCGATCACCTGCGCGTTGGCGAGCTTCGCCTCGAGCTCCAGGATGCGGCCCTCGATGAAGCCCTGCTTCTCGCGCGCCGCGTCGTACTCCGCGTTCTCGGAGATGTCGCCGTGCGCCCTCGCCTCGGCGATGGCGGTGATGACGGCCGGGCGGTCCACCGTCTTCAGGCGGTGGAGCTCGGCCTTCAGCAGGTCCGCGCCGACGCGGGTGATCGGGAATTTGCCCATGCGGGAATTATATTCGGTTGACGGCCCGTGCCCCGGCCGCGTTACGGGATGGTGGCGTGCAGGCCCTGCAGGTCGTAGGGTCGCAGCTCCTCGAAGTGCTGGATGCCCACGCAGGCCGCGCGCGCGCCGGAGACCGTCGTGTAGTAGGTGACGCGGCCCTGCAGCGCGGAGTTGCGGATCGACCAGGAGTCGCGCACCGAGCGGCGGTCCTCCTCGACCGTGTTGATGATGAGGCTGATCTCCTTGTTGCGGACCATGTCCACCACGTTGGGGCGGCCCTCCATCACCTTGTTGACGCGCTGCACCGTGAGGCCGGCGGCCTCCAGCGCCGCGGCCGTGCCCTTGGTGGCCACGAGCGTGAAGCCCAGGCCCGCGAGCGTGCGGGCGATCTCCACCGTGCCCGGCTTGTCCTCGTCCCGGACCGACAGGAACGCCTTGCCGCTCCTGGGCAGGCGCACCCCCGCGGCGAGCTGGCTCTTCACGAAGGCCTCGGCGAAGGTGTGGCCCACGCCCATCACCTCGCCCGTGGACTTCATCTCCGGACCCAGGATCGTGTCCACGCCCGGGAACTTGATGAAGGGGAAAACCGCCTCCTTCACCGAGAAGTACGGCGGCACGATCTCCTTCGTCACCCCCTGAGAGGCGAGCGAGCGCCCCGCCATGCAGCGCGCGGCCACCTTGGCGAGCGGCCTCTGGATGGCCTTCGACACGTAGGGCACGGTGCGCGAGGCGCGCGGGTTCACCTCTAGCACGAAGACCTTCTCGTCCTGGATCGCGAACTGCACGTTCATGAGGCCCACGACGTTGAGCCCCTTCGCCATGGCGACCGTCTGGCGGCGAAGCTCGTCCTGGAGCTGCGCCGAGAGGCTGAAGGGCGGAAGCGAGCAGGCCGAGTCGCCGGAGTGCACCCCGGCCTGCTCGATGTGCTCCATGATGCCCCCGATGATGACGACCTCGCCGTCGCTCACCGCGTCGACGTCGACCTCGATCGCGTCGTTCAGGAAGCGGTCGATGAGCACGGGCGAGTCGTTGGAGACCTTCACGGCCTCCTTCATGTAGCGCACGAGGTCGCTCTCGGCGTGCACGATCTCCATCGCCCGCCCGCCGAGCACGTAGGAGGGGCGCACCACCACGGGGTAGCCGATCTCCTTCGCGCCCTCGAGGGCCGCCTCGGCCGTCCTCGCCGTGCGGTTGGGCGGCTGCAGGAGCTTCAGCTCGTGCAGCATCTGCTGGAAGCGCTCGCGGTCCTCGGCCTTGTCGATGGAGTCCGGGCTCGTGCCGATGATGGGCACGCCCGCGGCCTCGAGGTCGCGCGCGAGCTTGAGCGGCGTCTGGCCGCCGAACTGCACGATCACCCCCTCGGGCTTCTCCTTGTCCACGATCTCGAGCACGTCCTCGAGCGTGAGCGGCTCGAAGTAGAGGCGGTCGGAGGTGTCGTAGTCGGTCGAGACGGTCTCCGG
>JAHCLE010000029.1 GCA_026125445.1 Burkholderiales bacterium | reverse complement strand
CGCGGGCACCTTCCAGGCGCTCAAGGTGAGCAAGGTCTCGAACAAGTCGTGGTCGCCCTTCCCCGGGCAGAGCCTCACCTCGAAGCGCCTGACGCACTGGTGGTACGTGCCGGCGCTGCGCAGCTTCGCGCGCTACGAGGCGCTCGAGGTGAACAACCGCGGCGAGGTGATCACCGACCAGGCCTGGGAGCTCGACAGCTTCAAGCTGAACTGACGCCGCATTTCAGCGCCCCGCCGCGAGCGGCAGCGCGGTGGTCTCCTTCACCTGCTCGAGCACGAAGCTCGACTTCACGTCGATCACGCCGGGGTGCCTGAGGAGCGAGTCCATCACGAAGCGCGAGAAGTGCGCGAGGTCCTCGACGTGCACGCGCAGCAGGTAGTCCATGTCGCCCGTGGTGGCGTGGCACGCGGCCACCTCGGGCCAGTCGCGGCAGGCCTTCGCGAACGCGTCCGTGGGCATGCGCCCGCGCTTCTCGAGCTTCACCGTGACGAAGGCGAGGAGCCCCAGGCCGACCTTCGCCGGGTCCAGGAGCGCCGCGTAACCGCGGATCACGCCCGCCTCCTCGAGGGCGCGCACGCGCCGCAGGCAGGCGCTGGGCGAGAGCGCCACGCGCTCGGCGAGCTCGAGGTTGGTCATCCGGCCGTCCTTCTGCAGCAGCTCGAGGATCCTGCGGTCCGTCTTTCCCAGGGCGGTGCCGGTCATTGTGGCGTCCCGTGCGGTAATTGGCGCAATATTATTGCGCAATCCCGCGTAACAGCCGGCATTTCTGAAATCCTGTTGCGGTGGCCGCGGCGTACAATGCGCCGTTTCCCGCAAGCCCGCCCCAGGAGGCCGCCATGACCGAGCCCGACCGCGCCGCCAATCCCATGGGGACCGACGGCTTCGAGTTCGTCGAGTACACCGCCCCGGATCCCCTGCTGCTCGGCGCGCTCTTCGAGCAGCTCGGCTTCATGCTCGTGGCGCGGCATCGCTCGAAGGACGTCGCGCTCTACCGCCAGGGGGGCGTCAACTTCATCGTGAACCGCGAGCCCGACGGCTTCGCGCAGTCGTTCGCGCGCGTGCACGGCCCGTCGGCGTGCGCCTTCGCCATCCGCGTGAAGGACGCGGCGAGGGCGTGGCAGCGCGCGCTCGAGCTGGGAGCCAGGCCCCACCACGGGCCCGTGGGACCCATGGAGCTCAACATTCCCGCCATCCAGGGCATCGGCGGAAGCCTCATCTACCTGGTCGACCGCTACCCCGGCAACGGCTCGGGCCTGTCCATCTACGACGTGGACTTCGTCCCGGTGGAGGGCGTGGCGCAGCACCCGGCGGGGGCGGGGCTCACCGAGGTGGACCACCTCACGCACAACGTCTACGCCGGCCGCATGGGCGTGTGGGCGGAGTTCTACGAGAAGCTCTTCGCCTTCCGCGAGATCCGCTACTTCGACATCAAGGGGAGGAAGACGGGGCTCACCTCGCGCGCGCTCACGAGTCCCTGCGGGAAGATCCGCATCCCCATCAACGAGCCCAGCGACCGCAAGAGCCAGATCCAGGAGTACCTCGACGCCTACCACGGCGAGGGCATCCAGCACATCGCGCTCGCCACGGCCGACATCCACGCCACCGTCGAGGCGTTGCGGCTGCGCGGCGTGCGCTTCCTCGACACGCCCGACAGCTACTACGACCGCGTCGACGCGCGCGTCCCGGGCCACGGCGAGGACCTGGAGAGGCTGCGGGCCAACCGCATCCTCATCGACGGCGAGGGGCTCGACAAGGAGCGGCGCGAGGACAAGCTGCTGCAGATCTTCACCGAGACGGTGATCGGCCCGATCTTCTTCGAGATCATCCAGAGGAAGGGCAACCAGGGCTTCGGCGAGGGCAACTTCCAGGCGCTGTTCGAGTCGATGGAGGCCGACCAGATTGCCCGCGGAGTCGTTTGACGCCGGAGAGTGATGCGGCCCAAGGGCGGGGACACGGATGAACACGGATGAACGCGGATGTTTCCTGATGGAAGGCGCGGTGCCGGCGTGGGTGCGGAGCTGAGATACCTGTCGGGGTTCGGGGCGCACCACGAGACGGAGGCGGTGGCGGGGGCGCTGCCGCGCGGGCAGAACTCGCCGCAGAAGGTGGCGCTCGGGCTGTACGCGGAGCAGCTCTCGCTCACGGCGTTCACGGCGCCGCGCGCGCAGAACCTGCGCTCGTGGCTGTACCGGCGCCGGCCGAGCGCGATGCACCCGGCTTTCCGCCGCGTCGAGGAAGGGCTCCTGCGCACCGCGCCCTGCCGCGAGGCCGACGCCGGGCCCAACCGGCTGCGCTGGGCGCCGATGGCGATGCCGCGCAAGGCGACCGACTTCCTCGCCGGCCTCGCCACGATCGCCACCAATGGCGACGCGAGGATGCAGGCCGGCGTTGGCGTGCACCTCTACGCCGCCAACCGGCCGATGGATCGCGTCTTCGCGTGCCACGACGGCGAGCTGCTGCTGGTGCCCCAGGAGGGCGCGCTCGAGCTGGCCACGGAATTCGGCCGGCTTGTCGTGGCGCCCGGCGAGATCGCGGTCGTCCCGCGGGGCGTGAAGTTCCGCGTCGCGGTGGAAGGTCCCGCGCGCGGCTACGCGTGCGAGAACTACGGGGCGGCACTGCGCCTGCCCGAGCTCGGCCCCATCGGCGCCAACGGCCTGGCCAACCCGCGCGACTTCCTCGCCCCCGTCGCGGCCTTCGACGGGCGCGACGCCCCCACGCGGGTCGTGGTGAAGTCCGGAGGCCACCTCTGGGCCGCCGACTACGCGCACTCGCCGCTGGATGTCGTGGCGTGGCACGGCAACGCCTACCCGTACAAGTACGACCTCGCGCGCTTCAACGCGATCAACACCGTGAGCTTCGACCATCCCGACCCCTCCATCTTCACGGTGCTCACCTCGCCGTCGGACGCCGCGGGCACGGCCAACGTGGACTTCGTGGTCTTCCCGCCGCGCTGGATGGTGGCCGAGCACACCTTCCGCCCGCCCTGGTTCCACCGCAACGTGATGAGCGAGTTCATGGGGCTGGTGCAGGGCGAGTACGACGCGAAGCAGGGCGGCTTCGTGCCGGGCGGGGCGAGCCTGCACAACGCGCTGGCCGCCCACGGGCCGGACCGGGCCTCCCACGACGCCGCCGTCGCCGCGAGGCTCGAGCCGCGCTACCTCGGTGGTACGCTCGCGTTCATGTTCGAGAGCCGGTATGCGTTCGATCCCACCGCGCACGCGATGAATTCGCCGCGCCTGGAGAAGGACTACGACGCCGTGTGGGACGGATTCCCGGGGGGCGAGCCGTGAAGCTCGCCTCGCTCAAGGGCCCGACCCGCGACGGCACGCTGGTGGTCGTCAACCGCGACCTCACGCGCGCGGTGGCGGCCGCGGGCATCGCGCCCACGATGCAGCACGCGCTGGAGAACTGGGACGCCGTGTCGCGCAGGCTGAAGGACGCCTTCGAGAGCCTCGAGTGCGGCAACGAGATGCGCCACGCCTTCGACTTCCAGGACGCCCTCGCGAAGGGACGGGTGGCGGCACCCCTGCCGCGCGCCTACGAGTGGCTCGACGGCTCGGCCTACCTCTCGCACGTCGAGCGCGTGCGGCGCGCGCGCAACGACCACGTTCCCGAGAGCTTCTACCGCGATCCCCTCATGTACCAGGGCGGGGCCGGCGACATGATGGGCCCGAGGGACCCCATCCGCGCCCTCTCCGAGGACTGGGGCGTCGACCTCGAGGGCGAGATCGGCGCGATCACCGGCGACGTCCCGATGGGTGCCAGCGCCGCGGAGGCGGCGGGCGCCATCCGCCTGCTCACGCTGGTGAACGACGTGTCCTTCCGCCGCCTCATCCCCCAGGAGCTCGCCAAGGGATTCGGATTCGTGCACGGCAAGGGCGCCAACGCCCTGGCCCCCGTCGCCGTCACCCCGGACGAGCTGGGTAACGCGTGGGACGGCGGCAAGGTCCACCTGAGGCTCGTCTGCCACGTGCGCGGCAAGTGGCTGGGAAGTCCCAACGCGGGCGTGGGGGCGACCTTCGACCTCTTCCAGCTCGTGGCGCACGCGGCGAAGACGCGCGAGCTGCGCGCCGGCACGCTCGTGGGCACCGGCACCGTCTCGAACCCCGACACGCAGTCCGGCTACGCCTGCCTCATGGAGGCGCGCCTCGTGGAGCAGGTGGAGGACGGCGAGGCGAGGACGCCCTTCCTCGCCTTCGGCGACAGCGTGCGGATCGAGATGCTGGACCGCGACGAAGCCACCGTCTTCGGCGCGATCGAGCAGAGGGTGGAGAAGTACGAGAGGTAGGCCCTCACCCCCGGCCCCTCTCCCGCGAGCGGGAGAAGGGAGGAGAAATGACCGGAGAAACCACCCACAACCTGCGCGGCGACTACTCGGGGATGCGGCCCGACTACACGGTGGAGCAGGCGTGGTCGGCCTATTCCCGCGAGGAGCACGCGCTGTGGCGCCGCCTCTACGCCCGCCAGGCGGCACTCGTCCCGAGGTACGCCTGCCGCGAGTTCATCGATTCGCTCGCCGCACTCGACTTCGGCGAGGCGATCCCCCGCTTCGAGGAGGTCAATCCGCGCCTCGCGCGGGCCACGGGCTGGGAGATCGTCGCGGTCCCCGGCCTCGTTCCCGACCGCGTCTTCTTCGATCACCTGGCGCACCGGCGCTTCCCGGTCACCGTGTGGCTGCGCAAGCCCGAGGAGTTCGACTACATCGTCGAGCCCGACGTCTTCCACGACTTCTTCGGGCACGTGCCGCTGCTCTTCGACCCGGTGTTCGCCGACTACCTCCAGGCCTACGGCCGCGGCGGCCTCAAGGCGGAGCGGCTGGGCGCCATCGAGATGCTCTCGCGCCTGTACTGGTACACGGTGGAGTTCGGGCTCATCGAGACTGCCGCGGGGCTTCGCACCTACGGCGCGGGAATCCTCTCCTCGGGCGGGGAGCTTCCCTACTGCATCGACAGCGGCGAGCCCAACCGCATCCGCTTCGACCTGCTGCGCATCATGCGCACGCGCTACAAGATCGACACGTTCCAGGAGACGTACTTCGTGATCCGCGACTTTCGCGAGCTCTTCGAGGCCACGGCGCCGGACTTCGCGCCCTGCTACGAGGAGCTGGCGGGCCGCGAGTCGATCCCGCCGCGTGCCGTCCTGCCGACGGACCGGATGGCCTAGGAGGGAGGGTCGTCGCAGAGCAGGGCGCATCCGCCGAGGGCATCGAGGCATCCTTCGAGGGCGCGCGCGAGCGCCGCCGCGTCCGTCCGTCCCCCTGCCGCCGCGCGAAGCGCGACCCGGGCATCGGTGTCTGCGCGGACCGCGCGCAGAAGGGCCGCGCGGTCGCGCGTGCCGTCGAGGAGCGGGAGCAGCCGCCGCGCCAAGGGGTCGTCCACCTTCACCATGCTGCCGACGAGGCTGGTGAAGACGGTCGCCTCCGGTGCTCGCCGGCGCGCGAGGGGGCTGGCGCGGGGCTTCTGCCCGGGCCAGCGCGCGAAGGGCGACTGCCGCGCGTGCAGGTCGATGACGCCTGCCGCGTAGCAGGCGAGGGCGAAATCGCCCAGGCGCGCGCGCTGCAAGGGGCCGGCCGGCTGGCCGCAGCCCGCAGCCGCCTCCTGCAGCAATTCGCCCGCCGGAATGGCCCGAGGCCACTCGCGGCGAAGCTGCCGCAGGGCGACCTTGAGGAGCGGGTCGCCGCTCGCGAAGCTGCCGCCGCGCCGGCCGCGGTAGCGCTGCGGTTCGCCCGAGAGCGGATCCACTTCCGGCCCCTCGGGCGCCGCCGCCGAGGAAATCGAAAGCTCCCAGACGGCGTCGCCGCGCAGCTCGCCGCGCAGCGCCACCCCGGCATGGCAGAGCAGCGTCTGGCGGAAGCGCCGCTCCTTGATGAAGTCGAGGTACTGCTCGCGCGCGATCAGGTCCGGGGCAAAGGCTGCGAGCCTCGCGCGGGCCGCCGGGGAGAGGTCGAGGTCCTGCATCTCGTGGAACTGCGCCTCCGCGAGGTACTGCAGGCCGTGCGCATCGGCCTCGGCGCAGAAATCGCGGAAATAGCAGAGGTGGAAGTTCTCGGCGAGATCGTCGTGGAAGAGGCTCGCGTCGGGCCGCGCGGCCAGGCGCGCGGCCTCGCGCGCGAGCGCCGTGCCCTCCCGGGCCTCCGGCCGCGCCTCGGCGATCCACGCAAGGAACTCGCGCGCCGCGGCGCAGCGCCGGTCGGGCTCGGCGATCTCCTCGACGTGCATGAGCAGCATCTCGCGAAGCATCGTCCGCAGGTGGCCGCCGGGATGCACGTTGTAGCTCACGAAGGCCACGCCCTGAGGCGCGAGCAGCCGGGCGCAGGCGGCGAGCAGCGCCTGGCGCACGGCCGGCGGGACCCAGGAGTACACGCCATGGGCGATGAGGTAGTCGAACTCGCCCAGGTCCGCCGGCAGCCGCGCGAGGTCCCCGCAGCGCAGGTCGAGGTTCGCGAGGCCGAGCGCTTGCACGGTGGCGCGTCCCCGGTCGATGGCGCTCGCTGCGAGGTCGATGCCCACGACGCGAGCCTGCGGCCAGGCCATGGCGACGGGCAGGAGGTTCTCGCCGTCGCCGCAGCCGAGCTCCAGGACGCGGCACCGCGCCGGGTCGGCGCTCGCCAGCCCGAAGAGCCGTCCGAGCGTCGCGAGGCGGTCGGGATGGGACTGGGGATAGGACCAACCGGGGTAGAGGACCTCGTCGTACGCGGTGGGTGCCGTCATGGATTCTCCGGTGCCATGCCGTGAATGTTAATCCGCGCGCGTCCGGGACGGGCTTCTTGACGCCCCCGGACGCGAGGAATACGGTAGGCGGCCCAACAACAATCCACGGGAGGGAAGCCGGCATGAAGTCGAGTCAATCCAGCAGCACCCGCAAGGCCGTCCAGATCGTCGTAGCCGCCGGGGTGGCGCTCGGTTCCGCATCGGCCGCGGCGGCGGAGCAGATCTTTCTCCAGATCGAAGGCGTGCCCGGCGAGTCGCAGGACAAGGCCCACAAGGACTGGATCGACATCCAGGCCTTTTCGTCGGGCACCGGCCCCAAGCAGTGCCCGCAGTTCAATTTCCAGAAGAGGATCGACAAGGCCACGCCCAAGCTCATGGAGGGAGCCTTCATCCAGAGGCGGCTAGGGAAGTCCACCCTCTCGCTCATGAGGACCGGGGAGGTTCCCTACGAAGCCATGAAGATCGTCTTCGAGGGAACCATCGCGGAATACCAGAGCATGAACAGTTGCGACTACTGCGACAACGGCTACGAGTCCTTTTCGATCTTGATGTCGTCGGCGGCCGTCACCTACAGGCCGCAGCTCCCGGACGGCTCGCTGGGCGCGGAGGTCAAGGCGACGCTGAACTGCGCGACGCTGGGGGTGAAGTAACCAGGCGTCGCCGGGGCAAGCCCGGAGAACTTTCGAGAAGGGGCCGGCCCGCGGGCCGGCCCTTGCGTTGGGCGCGTCCGGCAGTCCCGGTCCGGATGCGAGGCGCAGCCGTTCAGGACACCTGCTGGATCCCGGCGATGAGCCAGGTCGCCTTGCGGTCGCGCTGGTCCTGGCGCACGTGCCAGACCTCGTCGAAGGGCTCGGGATTGGCGTCGGCCGCCTCGCGCACGAGTCCCGTGAAGCGCACGCTCGCGATGGCGTAGTCGCCCTCGGTCACGGCCTCGACGAGGCTCGCGTCCAGGCTCACCACCTCGGTCTTCTGCGGCGCCTCGCCGCGCTCGCGGACCTGCATCGCGATCTCGGCGAACATCTCGGGCGTGGTGAAGTCGCGGATGTCGTCCAGGTCGCCTGCGTCGTTGGCCGCCTGCAGGCGGATGAAAGAGGTCTTCGCCACGCGGAGGAACGGTTCCGCCTCGAAGCCCGGGATCGCGACGGGCGTGGCCCTCGGGGCGATGCCGGCCGCGGCCGCGACGCCGCCGCCGATGTTCAGGGCTGGCCGCGCGGCGGGGGCATTCGCCGGGCCGGCGCCGGCGCCCGCGAACTGCACTGGCCCGGAGGCGGGCGAGGCGCGCCGCGACACGAGCGCGCGGATGGCCACGAAGGCGATCGCGGCCACGAGCAGCATCGCGAGGAAGCCCGCGATCCCGCTGCCTCCGAAGAGCGAGCCCAGGAGCGCGCCGATTCCCAGGCCCGCGATGAGGCCGCCGAAGCGGCTCATGAAGCTCGGCTGGGCGGGCGGCGTGGCGGGCGCAGGCTTGGCCGCCGTGGCCGGCGACCCGGCGGCCTGCGCGGGCGCGGCAGGAGCCGTGGCCGGCGCGGCCTCCTTCATGGTCGGGGCGGGACGCTGCTTGCCGAGGTTGCCGCCGCCGCCGAAGCGCTTGGCGGCGAACGCGTCGGTGGCCGCGAGGACGAATGCGAGGACGGCGACGGCGAGGAACGGGGCGATCTTCATGGTTGTCCTGTTTCGTGCGGGGAGTCGGGCGCCGCAAGTATAAAGGGCGTCCGGCCGCCGATCGCGGCGGCCGGACGCCCATTGCGGAAGATCATCAGCCGACCGCGACCTGGATGCGGCGCGGCTGCGCGTGCTCGGCCTTCGGGATGCGAAGCTTCAGCACGCCGTGGTTGAGCTCCGCGGAGACCTTGCCCGCGTCCAGTTCCTTGGAGAGCGTGAAGGCGCGCCGGTACCGGGGCAGCGCCACCTCGACGTGGGTGGGCTCCATGCCCTCGGGAAGGGGGATCGCGATCTCGCCCTCGATCGTGAGGGTGTCGGCCTCGACGTGCAGGTTGAGCTTCTCCCTGGGCACGCCCGGCAGGTCGGCGTAGAGGGTGATCCCGCCGGTGTCCTCGATCACGTCCACGGCCGGCAGGAGCGCGGCTTCCACGGGGGCGCTGGCGGCCTGCCGCGCGACTTTGGTGGTGTCGTTCATGGTCTGGGCTCCTTACTGGACGGTGATGCGACGCGGCTGCGCGGAGGCCTTGCGGGCCACGCTGATGTGCAGCACGCCGTCGCGGTAGCGGGCTTCCACGGCGCCGGGGTCGGCGTCCTCGGGCAGCGTCACGACGCGGCGGAAGCGCCCCGAGAAGCGCTCGTCGATGTGCACGCTCGCCTTCTCGGGCGCGGGCTCGGCCTTGCGTTCGCCGGCGACGGTGAGGACCCCCTTCTCGATCTGCACGTCGAGGGTGGCCGGGTCGATGCCGGGCGCGAAGGTGTAGAGCTCGATCGACGTCGGCGTCGAGCCCACGTTGATGGCCGGGTAGCCGCCGCGGGCGAGCCCCCGGATGCTGGGAGAGATGTCGAAGGCCTGGAGCATCTCGCGCTGCAGGCGGTCCATTTCCGCGAACACGTCGCGGGCGAAGAGCGGACGGTAGGGCATGTGCGGTTCTCCTGTCGGATGTGGGCGCCCGACCGGGGGGCGCTTACGCCCGGTTATCTGAGGCCCGCCGCCGGCGATTTCAATATCCCTTGATTCCGCGGGTGCCGGCCCCACCTTCGGGGCGTGGGCCCGGGGTGGCACGCGGGCCCGTTGCCGCCGGCAGGCTCGACGCATGCAATTCAAGGACTACTACCAGGCCCTGGGCGTGTCCCGGGACGCTTCGGCCGACGAGATCAAGAAGGCCTTCCGCAAGCTCGCCCGCAAGTACCACCCGGACGTCTCGAAGGAGAAGGACGCCGAGGCGCGCATGAAGGACGTGAACGAGGCCTACAACGTCCTTTCGGATCCGGAGAAGCGCGCGGCCTACGACCGGCTCGGCCCCGGCTGGGAGTCCGGGCAGGAATTCCGTCCGCCGCCGGGCTGGGACGCGCCCTTCGAGTTCTCCACCCGCGGCTTCACGCCCGGCGAGGAGGCGGATTTCTCCGATTTCTTCTCCGGGCTCTTCGGGCGCATGGGCGGCATGCGGGGCGGGGCGCGGGGCCCCGGGCGCGGCGAGGACCACCATGCCCGCGTGCTCCTCGACATCGAGGACGCCTTCGGGGGCGTCTCGCGCCAGGTCTCCCTGCGGGTTCCCGCGGTCGACGCCTCGGGGCGCGTGTCGTACCGCGAGCGCACCCTGAACGTGAAGATCCCGAAGGGCGTGCACGCCGGCCAGGTGATCCGCCTCGCCGGCCAAGGCGCGCCGGGCGTGGGCGGCTCGATCGCCGGCGACCTGCTGCTCGAGGTGGAATTCCGTCCGCACCCCCGCTATCGGGCCGACGGCCGTGACCTGCTGCTCACGCTTCCCGTGGCGCCGTGGGAAGCGGCCCTGGGCGCCGTGGTGCCCGTGCGCCTTCCCGGTGGCGAGGTCCGCGTGCGGGTGCCGGAGGGCGCGCAAAGCGGCGCCCAGCTGCGCCTGCGCGGCAAGGGCATCCCGGGCGAACCGCCGGGAGATGCGCTGCTCGACCTCGAGGTGGTCCTGCCGCCGGCGGATTCCCCCCGCGCGAGGCAGCTCTACGAATCGATGGCGCGCGAGCTCGGCTTCGACCCGCGCGCGGCGAGGCACTGAACCATGCGCGAGCCCGACGTCCTCGAAGGCCAGCTGCTGGAGGAAGCCTGGCTCACCCTCGAGCAGGTGGCGGCCGCCTGCCCGGTGGAGCCGGAGTGGCTGATCCGCCATCTCGACGAGGACCTCTTCCCGCAGGCGAGGAGCGTGGCGGGCGTGTGGCGCTTCCCGGGCACGGCGCTCGCGCGCGCCCGCCGCATGCGGCAGCTGGAGCGCGACTTCGACGCGGTGCCCGAGATGGCCGCGCTGGTGGCCGACCTGCTGGAGGAGATGGACGCGCTGCGGGCCCGCCTGCGGCGCGCGGGCCTCGACTAGCGCCCGCGATCAGTACCCCGCCGGACCGGCGGCCGGCATCCCCTGGCGCATCTTCGCCACCACCTGCTGGGCCCCGGCGGCCATCAGTCGCGCATCGGAGGCGATGGTGACGAACCGGAACCCCTTCGCGATGCGCTTGAGCGCTCCTTCCGGCGTGCCGTTGTGGATGCCGGCGACCACGCCGTGCTCCTTCGCCTTGGCGAGGACGAGGTCGATCGCCTCCGCGACGGGCTTGTCCACGTCGTCGAAGGTGGGATTGCAGCCGAGCGCGAGCGAGAGGTCCGCGGGGCCGATGTAGACGGCGTCCAGCCCCTTCACCGAGAGGATCGCGTCGAGGTTGTCCAGCGCCTGGCGCGTCTCGATCATCGCGAAGACGACGACCGTGTCGTTGGCGCTCTTCTGGTAGTCCGCGCCGCCGTAGAGGAGCGCCCGGATGGGCCCCATGCTGCGCGTGCCCCGCGGCGGGTAGTGCGTGCACGAGACGAGCCGCTCGGCGTCCTCCGCCGTGTTCACCATCGGGCAGATGAGCGCGTAGGCGCCGGCGTCGAGCATCTTCATGAGGATGCCGGGCTCGTTCCAGGGCACGCGCACCGCGGGCACCGTGTCCGTGGTCGAGATCGCGGTGAGCATGTTCACGGCCGCCTGGTAGTCCATCACCCCGTGCTGCATGTCGATGGTGAGGGAGTCCCAGCCCTGGTGGGCCATGGTCTCCGCCGAGAAGCCGGAAGGGATCGCGAGCCAGCCGTTCACCACGGCGCCGCCCGACTTCCAGATGCTGCGGATCCTGTTTTCGCGCATGGCCGCCTCCCGCCTCAGGCCTTCCGGCCGACCTCGAAGTCGGCGAGCATCTCGAGCGCCCGCACCATGGCCGAGTGGTCCCACGCGCTTCCGCCGTGCGCGGCGCAGGCGTTGAAGAGCTCCTGCGCGGTGGCCGTGTTCGGCAGGCTCAGGCCCATCTTGCGCGCCGAGGAAAGCGCGAGGTTCAGGTCCTTCTGGTGCAGCTCGATGCGGAAGCCCGGGTTGAAGGTGCGCTTCACCATGCGCTCGCCGTGGACCTCGAGGATCTTCGAGGAGGCGAAGCCGCCCATGAGGGCCTGGCGCACCTTGGCCGGGTCCGCGCCGGCCTTGGAGGCGAAGAGCAGCGCCTCGCCCACCGCCTCGATGTTGAGCGCGACGATGATCTGGTTGGCGACCTTGCAGGTCTGGCCGTCGCCATTGCCTCCCACCAGCGTGATGTTCTTGCCCATGAGCTCGAAGAGGGGCTTCGCGCGCGCGAAGCCCGCCTCGGTGCCGCCCGCCATGATGGTGAGCGTGGCGGCCTTGGCGCCCACCTCGCCGCCGGAGACGGGCGCGTCCACGTACTCGCAGCCGAGCGCGTTGATGCGCTTGGCGAAGTCCTTGGTCTCGATGGGCGAGATGGAGCTCATGTCGATCACGAGCTTGCCGGCGGAGAGTCCCTCGGCGACGCCGCCCTTGCCGAAGAGGACCTTCTCGACGTCGGGGGTGTCCGGCACCATGGTGATGATCACTTCGGCGGCCTTCGCGACCTCCGCGCCGCTGGCGCAGACCTTCGCGCCGCCCTTCACCAGCGCCTCGGGATAGGGGCCGATGGTGTTCACGAAGAGCTCGTGGCCCGCCGCCTGCAGGTGGCCCGCCATCGGCGCGCCCATGATGCCCAACCCGATGAAGCCGACCCTGCTCATGGCGTATCTCCTTGTGTCGTGTCAGCGGACGAGGCTCGGCCGCTTGTTGTCGAATTTCCAGCCGGGGATGAGGTACTGCATGGCCACGGCGTCGTCGCGCGCGCCCAGCCCGTGCGACTTGTAGAGCTCGTGCGCCTGCGCGAGCTTCGCCTCGTCGATCTCCACGCCGAGGCCCGGCTTGCCGGGCAGCTCGAGCAGCCCGCCGCGGATGCGCAGGGGCTCCTTCGTGAGGCGCTGGCCGTCCTGCCAGATCCAGTGCGTGTCGATGGCGGTGACCTTGCCCGGCGCGGCAGCCGCCACGTGCGTGAACATGGCGAGCGAGATGTCGAAGTGGTTGTTCGAGTGCGAGCCCCAGGTGAGGCCCCAGTCGCGGCACGTCTGCGCGACCCGGATCGAGCCCTGCATCGTCCAGAAGTGCGGGTCGGCGAGCGGGATGTCGACCGACTGGAGTGCCAGCGCGTGCACGAGCTGGCGCCAGTCGGTCGCGATCATGTTGGTCGCGGTGGGCAGCCCCGTGGCGCGGCGGAATTCCGCCATCACCTCGCGCCCCGAGAACCCCTGCTCCGCGCCGCAGGGATCCTCGGCGTAGGCCATGACGCCGTGCAGGTCCCGGCACAGGCGGATCGCCTCCTCGAGGAGCCAGCCGCCGTTGGGGTCGAGCGTCACGCGCGCCTTCGGGAAGCGCTCGTGCAGCGCGCGGATCGCCTCGACTTCCTCCTCGCCGCGCAGCACGCCGCCCTTGAGCTTGAAGTCCTCGAACCCGTAGAGCTCGTGCGTGGCCTCGGCCAGGCGCACGATCGCCCGCGGGGTGAGGGCCTCCTCGTGGCGCAGGCGGAACCAGTCGTTCGGGGCGCCGGGTTCCTCGCGATAGGGAAGGTCCGTCTTGCGCCGGTCGCCCACGTAGAAGAGGTAGCCCAGCACGCGGACGCGGTCGCGTTGCCGGCCCTCGCCCAGCAGGTCCGCGACGGGCACGCCGAGGAACTGCCCCAGGAGGTCGAGCATCGCGGACTCCACGGCCGTGAGGCAGTGGATCGTCGTGCGCAGGTCGAAGGTCTGCAGCCCCCGGCCGCCGGCGTCGCGGTCGGCGAAGCGCTGCCGCATCTCCTGCAGGACGGCGTTGTACGCGCTCACCGGCCGGCCCACCACGAGGGGGCGGGCGTCCTCCAGCGTCTGGCGGATCTTCTCTCCGCCCGGCACCTCGCCGACGCCGGTGTTTCCGGCGCTGTCCTTCGCGACGACGACGTTGCGGGTGAAGAAGGGTCCGTGCGCGCCGCTCAGGTTGAGCAGCATGCCGTCGTGCCCTGCGACGGGCACGACCCGGAACTCGGTGACGACGGGGGTGGGGGATGTCATGGCTCGGTACCTGGTACGCGTACCTGGTACATGTTCCGGGTTCGCGCGCCGGAGGCGTTGCGGTGGATCAGTTGGCGGTGATCTTTCCGGTCTCGATGACGGTCTTCCAGCGCGCGAGCTCCTGCTGCTGGAAGGCGGCGAACTCGCCCGGCGTATTGGCCACGATCTCGAAGCCCAGGTCGGTCATCTTCTTCGCCACCGCCGGGTCCCGGAGCCCCTCGACCGCGGCCCCGTGGATCTTCGCCTTCACGTCGGCCGGCAGCCCGCGCGGGGCGGCGATGGCCTGCCAGGAGTAGACCTGCGCGTTCTTCACCCCGGATTCCTCCAGCGTGGGCACGTTCGGCAGCAGCGGCGAGCGCTTCGCGCTCGTGATCGCGAGGGCCTTGAGCTTGCCGCCCTGGATCTGGGTGATGACGGCGTTGATGTTCTGGAACGACATTTCGGCGTGTCCGGCGACGAGGTCGTTGATGGCCGGCGCGCCGCCCTTGTAAGGGACGTGCAGGCCGGAGGTGCCCGTCTGCTGCCAGAAGAGCTCGGCGGTGAGGTGGTCGGAGGATCCCGCGCCCGAGGAGGCGAACGAGACCTTGCCGGGATTCCTCTTCAGGTGGGCGATCACGTCGGCCACGGAATTCACCGGGAGGCCCGGGTTGGCGACCAGCACGTTGGGGGCCTGCACCGCCACCGACAGCAGGTCGAAGTCCCTGCCCGGGTCGTAGGGGAGGCTCTTCTGCAGGTGCGGGTTCACGACGAAGACGGCGAGCGAGGAGACGAGCAGCGTGTAGCCGTCGGCCGGCGCGTTCTTCACGAAGGCGGCGCCGATGGCGCCCGTGGCGCCGGGCTTGTTCTCGACCACGAAGGTGCCTCCCAGCTTCTCGCCCATCTTCTGGGCCAGGACGCGGCCCACCATGTCGGAGGAGCCGCCGGCCGGGAAGGGGACGACGACGGTGACGGACTTCGCGGGATAGCCGGCGGCGTGCGCGCCGAGCGAGGCGGCGGCCGCGAGGCAGAGGGCGGAAAGCAGGGCGGCGGGCTTCATGGGGGTGTCTCCTCCGGACGGGGTTGTTCGATCTCTGGCGGGGTGCTCCCGGGCGTTGCGGCGCGAATGTTAACGGTAACATCAAGGCGCCGTCAATACCGGCCAATTCCGATGCGAAACCGGAAGATCGGCAAGATGGTATCGGTGCCATTGCGGGCCCGGCGCGCGGCGGGCTATCCTTGCGGTGTCCGAATCCCGCGCCCGTCCCCACCGCCTTGGCGAAATCCCCGTCCCGCAAGCCCCGCGCCGCGAAGGGAGCGGCCGCCCGGCCGGCCGCCGCCAAGCCGGTGACGATCCGCGACGTGGCCAAGGTGGCCGGCGTTTCCGCCATCACGGTGTCGCGCGCGCTGGCGCGCCCCGAGCTCGTCTCGCCGCAGACCCGGGAGCGCGTGCGCGCGGTGGTGGCGCGCACCGGCTACGTCCCGAACGTGCTGGCCGGCAGCCTGCGCACGCGCCGCAGCGGAATCATCGCCGCCATCTTCCCGCAGGTGTCGAACACGCTCTTCGTGGAGGCCATCCAGGCGCTCACGGAGCGCCTTCGGGAGGAGGGCTACCAGGTGCTGCTGGGCCTTTCCTCCTACGAGCGGCGCGAGGACGAGCTCATCGCCGGGATCCTCGGGCGGCAGCCCGACGGCATCCTCCTCACCGGCGTGTCGCACGCGCCCGAGACGCGCCGGCGCCTCATCGCCGCGCACATCCCCGTCGTCGAGACCTGGGACCTCACGCCCTCGCCCATCGACATGCTCGTGGGCTTCTCGCACGAGAAGGTGGGGGCGGCCATGGCGCGCCACCTGCTGGCGCGGGGACACCGCGACATCGGCCTGGTCTGGAACAACGACGCGCGCGCCGAGCTGCGCCGGCGCGGGTTCCTGGAAGTGCTCGCGGGCAGCGGCATCGAGCCCGCGGCGACCTGCCTGGGCCCTGCCCCCGCCACCTTCCCGCGCGGGCGCGAGGGGCTCGCGCAGCTCCTGCGATCCGGCAAGCGGTTCACGGCCGTGGCCTGCAGCTCCGACCCGCTCGCCCAGGGCGTCATCGCCGAGGCGCAGGACCGGGGGCTGCGCATTCCCGGGGACCTCGCGGTGATCGGCTTCGGCGACCTCGACTTCGCGGCCCACACGACGCCCGCCCTCACCACGGTGGGCATCGACAAGGTGGCCATCGGCCGCCGGGCCGCCGAGATGCTGCTCGCGAGGATCGCCGGCCGCGAGCCGGGCGAGAGGATCGTCGACGTCGGGTTCGCCGTGATCGAGCGCGCGAGCACCTGAAGCGCTCGATCGCTCAGTCGACCCTCACCCAGGTCATTTCGAGGAAGTTGTCGGGGCGGTGGAAGACCGTCACGCCCTTGCGCACGGCCCAGGGGATCACCTGGCGGTGCAGCGGGATCACGAAGGCCTGGGTGCGCACCCGCTGCAGGGCCCGCTCCATGATCGCCGCGCGCTTCGCCGCGTCCATCTCCACCTCGGAGGCCTCGATCATCCGGTCGAGCTCCTCGTCGCGGAAGCGCCCGGAGTTGAAGTCGCCGCGGCCCTTGCCGTCGTAGGAGTGCAGGATGGGACCGAGCACCAGGCCCGGGTCCGTCGGCGCCCCGCCCCAGCCGTAGAGGTGGATCGCGAAGTCGGTGAGGTCGACCTTCTGGAAGAACTGCGCGCGAGGCAGGAGGACGAGCGAGGCCCGCACGCCGACCTTGGCCCACATCGCGGCGATCGCGGTGCAGATGCGCTCGTCGTTCACGTAGCGGTTGTTGGGGCACAGGAGCTGCGTGGCGAATCCTTCCGGGTAACCCGCCTGGGCGAGAAGCCGTCGGGCGAGCGCCGGGTCGTGGGGCAGGAGACGCGGTTCGGTCGAGGCGGGCGCCCGGGCGAGCGCCGGAACCATCGAGCCCGTCGGCGAGGATTTCCCGCGCATCACCTGCGCGCGGATCGCCTCGACGTCGATGGCGGCGTAGAGCGCCTGGCGCACGCGCGCGTCCTTGAACGGGTTGCGGCCCTTCACGCTCGTGTAGCGCGGCGCGTCGCTCGCCTGCTCCATCGCGAGGAAGATGACGCGGTTCTCCGGGCCCTCGATCACCCGAACGGCGGGATTGCCCATGAGGCGCGCGATGTCCTGCAGCGGCGGGTCGAGCACGAAGTCGATCTCCCCGGAGACGAGCGCGGCCATGCGCGTGGCGTCCGACTTGATGGGGCGGTAGACGACCTCGTCCACGTTGCCCTCGAAGCGGCCCTCGCGGATGCCCCACCAGTCGGGGTTCCTGCGCAGCACCGTCCGCACCTCGGGTTCCCAGGAAACGAAGCGGTAGGGCCCGGTGCCGTTGGCGTTGCGCGAGGCGAAGGTGTCCTCGGCGTTCTTGAAGTCCTGCGGCCGCGCCGCGCCGTTCTTCAGGGCCCACGCCCTGCTCATGATCATGATCGCGTTCACGTGCTCGAGCAGGATGGGCGAGGGCCCGGGCGTGACGATCTCCACCGTGTGATCGTCCACGCGGCGGGGCTTGCCGATGAGCGAGGCGAAGGTCTTGAAGTTGGAGCTCGGAAGCTGTGCCCGCTCGATCGAGAACACCACGTCGTCGGCGGTGAAGGGCGTGCCGTCGTGGAACCGCACGCCCTTCCTCAGGTGGAAGCGCCAGGTGGTGGCATTCACCTGCTCCCAGCGCGTGGCGAGCGAGGGCACGATCGCGAGCTGGCGGTCGCGCGCGACGAGGCGCTCGTAGACGTGGTAGCCGATGAGGTTGTTGATGCCCTCGTTCTGCGCGTGCGGGTCGGCGGTGAGGAAGTCGCCCTGGGAGGACCAGCGGAAGGTGGCGGCCTGCGCCGCGAGGGCGCAGGCCGCGAGGAGGGCGGCGGCGAGCGCCGCCGGGACGCGACCCACCGGGCTACTTGATCTTCACCCAGGTGGCCTGCAGCCAGTTGTCGGCGCGGTGGATCACCTCGACGTTGGCGCGCGAGGCCCAGGGGATGACCTGCAGGTGCAGCGGGATGTGCAGGACGTTGTCGTGGTGGAACTTCATCGCCTTGATGATCGTCTCCTGGCGCCGCTTCTGGTCCGTGTCGCCCTTGGCGCTGTCGATGAGGGCGTCGAACTCGGGGTAGGAGTAGTTGCCCCAGTTGTAGTCGCCGTCGCCCTTGTCGTTGCGGCTGTGGAGGACCGGCTGCAGGGTGAAGATGGCGTCCGTGGTCGCCCCGCCCCAGCCGAGCATGTACATGCTCACGTCCAGGCGCTGCGCTTTCGGGAAGTACTGCGCGCGCGGCAGCGCGTTCACCTTCATGGTGATGCCGCCCCTGGCCACCATCCCCGCGACCGCCACGCAGATCTTCTCGTCGTTGATGTAGCGGTTGTTGGGGCAGTCGAGCGTCACCTCGAAGCCGTTGGGGTAGCCCGCCTCCGCCAGCAGCTTCTTCGCGGCCGCGACGTCGTACGGGTAGCGCTTGTCCATCTCCTTCGGGATGCCGGCGCGGTCCGGGTTGGGCAGGTTGATGGCGGTGGGCACGGACAGGCCCCGCATCACCGCCTTGTTGATGGCGTTCACGTCGATGAGGCGGTACATGGCCTCGCGCACGCGCCGGTCCTTGAACGGGTTCTTGCCCTTCACGTTGGAGTAGAGCAGCTCGCTTCGCTGCTGGTCCATGCCCAGGAAGACGATGCGGTTCTCGCGGCCCTCGTAGACCCGCACCGACTTGTTCTTCTTGAGCTTCTCGACGTCCTGCACCGGCGGGTCGAGCACGAAGTCGAGCTCGCCCGACAGGAGCGCGGCCATGCGCGTGCCCTCGTTCTTGATGGGCGTGTAGACGATCTCGTCGACGTTGCCGTCGAAGTAACCCTTCTCCTTCAGGCCCCACCAGTTGGAGTTCTTCTTGAAGACGCTCTTCACGTCGGGCTCGCGCGAGTAGAGGAGGTAGGGCCCCGTGCCCATGGCGTTCCGGACCGCGAAGGTCTCCTCCTGGTTCTTGAAGTCCTGCGCCTTGACGACGTTGTGCTTCTCGCACCAGCGCTTGCTCATGATGAACAGGCTGTTGGAGAGCATCTCCAGCATCACGGGGTTGGGAACCGGCGTGGTGAGCTCGACGGTGTAGTCGTCGATCTTCCGGGGCGCGCCCACGGCGTTGCCGTAGACGCGGAAGTTGGAGGTCTCGCCCTGCAGGCGCTTGATGGAGAAGACGACGTCGTCGGCCGTGAAGTCCGAGCCGTCGTGCCATTTCACGCCCTTCCTCAGGTTGAACACCCACACGGTCGGGCTGGTCTGCTTCCAGCTCGCGGCGAGAGCGGGCAGGATCTCGAGCTGCTTGCCGCGCGTGACCAGCGGCTCGTAGACGTGGCCGTTGATCGAGTTGGTGAGGAGCTCGTTCTGGGCGTGCGGGTCGGCGGTGACGTAGTCGCCCTGGCTGGACCAGCGAAGCGTCTTGGCGCCTGCGAGCGGGGCGGCGGCGAGGGCTGCGGCGGCGAGGGCTACGGCGAGGGTTCGGCGCATGGAGGTCTCCTCGGGAAGAGCCGGAATGATACGACGATTCTCTCCCCCGTCCCCCGGGAGAGGGGCAGGGGGTGAGGGCGCTATAATTTCCGCTTTCCCCTGACGAGCCGATGCCATGAACGCCGCCTTGGTCGACCGCAAGCCATCGCCGCCCGCCCTCAAGGACCCCTCGCTCTTCCGGGACCGCTGCTACCTCGACGGCGCCTGGGTCGAGGCAGACTCGGGCCGGCGCTTCGACGTGGACAACCCGGGCGACGCGACGGTGGTCGGCTCGGTGCCGGACATGGGGGCGGACGAGACGCTCCGCGCCATCGCGGCCGCCGAGCGGGCGCTTCCCGCCTGGCGCTCGCTCCCGGCCAAGGAGCGCTCGCGGATCGTGCGCCGGTGGTACGACCTCATCATCGCCAACGCCGACGACCTCGCGCTCATCCTCACCACGGAGCAGGGCAAGCCGCTCGCCGAGGCGAGGAACGAGATCCTCTACGGCGCCTCCTTCGTCGAGTGGTTCGCGGAGGAGGGCAAGCGCGCCTACGGGGACACCATCCCGAGCCCCGCGAACGACCGGCGCCTCCTCGTGCTCAAGCAGCCCATCGGGGTGTGCGCAGCGATCACGCCCTGGAACTTCCCGAGCGCCATGATCACCCGCAAGCTGGCGCCCGGCCTCGCGGTGGGCTGCACGTTCGTCCTCAAGCCCGCGGAGCAGACGCCCTTCTCCGCGCTCGCGCTCGCGGAGCTCGCCGAGCGCGCGGGGTTCCCGAAGGGCGTGATCAACGTCGTCACCGGCGACGCCCCCGCCATCGGCAGGGAGCTGTGCGAGAGCCCGGTCGTGAGGAAGGTCACCTTCACCGGCTCCACGGAGGTCGGGCGGATCCTCATGCGCCAGAGCGCGGACACGGTCAAGAAGCTCTCGCTGGAGCTCGGCGGCAACGCGCCCTTCATCGTCTTCGACGACGCCGATCTCGACGCGGCCGCCGACGGCGCGATGACCTCCAAGTACCGCAACGCCGGCCAGACGTGCGTGTGCGCCAACCGCATCTACGTTCAGGAGGGCGTGTACGACGCCTTCGCGCTGAAGCTCGCCGAGCGCCTCAAGTCGCTCAAGATCGGCAAGGGTACGGAGGCCGGCGTGAACATCGGCCCCCTCATCGACGCGCAGGGGCTCGCCAAGGTCGAGGAGCACGTGGCCGACGCCGTGGCCAAGGGAGCGAAAGTCGTGGTGGGCGGCCGGCGCTCGGCCCTCGGCGGGCGCTTCTACGAGCCGACGCTGCTCACCGGCGTCACCCCCGAGATGAAGGTCTCGCGCGAGGAGACCTTCGGCCCCGTGGCGCCGCTCTTCCGCTTCCGAGACGAGGCGGAGGCGCTGGCGCTCGCCAACGCCACGGAGTTCGGCCTGGCCGGCTACTTCTACGCGCGCGACGTGGGCCGCGTCTTCCGCGTGGCGGAGGGGCTGGAGACCGGGATGGTCGGCGTGAACGTGGGGAATTTCTCCAACGAGGTGGCGCCCTTCGGCGGCGTGAAGCAGTCGGGCCTCGGGCGCGAGGGCTCGAAGTACGGCGTCGAGGACTTCCTCGAGATCAAGTACGTCTGCCTGGGCGGGATCCAGTGACGGAGAGAGTGATGCGAGCGCAAGTCTTTGGAACGCCGATGAACGCCGATGCCCCGCCGATTGCCGCCGATAAGGCGATGGCCGGAGCGGGGATTGCTGACGGGTCATGGATGGCAAATGCAGGTTGCCGGAACGACCTGACAGGAATTCATCTGCGGCAATCGGCGGGGCATCGGCGTTCATCGGCGTTCCAAAGACTTGCGCTGGCATCACTCCTCGCCGCAGCCTCACTCGCCGCAACCGCGCAGGTAACGCAGACGCAGCCGGAGCCGCCGACCGGTGTCGCGCCCAAGGCGCTCGCGACCGCCAAGCGGGAAATGGTCGCGGCGGGACACCCGCTCGCCGTGGAGGCGGGCCTTGCCATGCTCGCGAAGGGCGGCACGGCCGTGGACGCGATGATCGCCACCCAGCTCGTGCTCGGGCTGGTGGAGCCGCAGTCCTCGGGGCTCGGGGGTGGCGCGTTCCTCCTGTACCACGACGCCGGGCAGAAGCGCACGCTCGCCTACGACGCGCGCGAGACGGCACCGGCGGGGGCCACGCCCGGGCTCTTCCTGCAGCCCGACGGGAAGCCGATGCCCTTCCAGAAGGCGGTGGTCGGCGGCCGGTCGGTGGGCGTGCCCGGCGTGCCGCGCCTGCTCGAGGTCGCGCACGCGCGCCACGGCCGCCTGCCCTGGGCGACTGTCTTCGAGCCCGCGATCGCGGTGGCGGAGAAGGGCTTCGCGATCAGCCCGCGGCTGCACGCGCACCTGGGCGAGAGGAAGGAGATGGCGGCCGATCCCGTGCTGCGGGCGCACTTCTTCACCTCCGAGGGCGCGCCCAAGCCGGCGGGGACGATCCTTCGCAATCCCGAGGCCGCGAAAACGCTGCGCCTGCTCGCGCGCGGCGGCGCGGACGCGTTCTACACCGGCGAAGTGGCGGCCGACATCGTGGCGGCCGTGCGCGGCCACGCCAATCCGGGCACGCTCTCGGCCGGGGATCTCGCGGGCTACCGCGTGCGCGACGTCGAGCCCCTCTGCGGCCCGTACCGGGAATGGCGCCTGTGCGGCATGCCGCCGTCGTCCTCCGGCGGGATCGCCGTCCTGCAGATCCTCGGCGTGCTCTCGCGCTTCGACATGGCCGGCGTGCGGCCCCTTTCCGCGCAGGCCGTGCACCTGCTGTCGGAGGCCGGCCGTCTCGCCTTCGCCGACCGCAACCGTTACGTGGGCGACGACCGCTTCGCGGACGTGCCGACCGCGGGGCTCGTGCAGGCGGACTACCTCGCCTCGCGCTCGCGGCTCATCGCTCCCGAGAAGTCGATGGGCCGGGCGCAGCCGGGGACGCCGCCGGGATTGCGCGTGGCCTTCGCCGACGATCCCGTCGACGAGGTTCCGGGCACCAGCAACATCGCCATCGTGGACCGATGGGGCAACGCCGTGTCGATGACCACCACGATCGAGGCCATCTTCGGCAGCCGCGTGATGGTGCGCGGCCTGCTCCTCAACAACCAGCTCACCGACTTCAACTTCCAGCCGCTGGAGGACGGGAAGATGACGGCCAACGCCGTGGCGCCGGGCAAGCGACCGCGCAGCTCGATGGCGCCCTTCCTCGTCTACGGAAGGGAAGGCGCCCTCGAGATGGCGGTCGGCAGCCCCGGCGGCAGCCTCATCATCAGCTACGTCGCCAAGACGCTGGTGGCCGCGCTCGACTGGAGGCTCGACATCCAGTCCGCCATCGCCCTGCCCAACATGGGAAGCCGCAACGGCCCCACCGAAATCGAGAAGGGGACGGAACTCGAGGCGACCCTCGCGACTCTGAAGGCGATGGGTCACGACGCCCGCGCCATCGACATGCCCAGCGGCGTGCAGGCGATCCGCCGGACGAAGGCCGGCTGGGAAGGCGGCGCCGATCCACGCCGCGAAGGCCTCGCACGAGGCCGCTGACGATCCGCATTCCGACGAAACCCGCGAAAGCAGAAAGGACATGAATTGAAGACCTACGCCATCGCCGCAGTCGCCCTTGCCCTCGCCGCCTGCGCTCAGACCGGCGCGCCGCCCGCCGCCCCGGCCGCGTCGGCACCCGCCGAAGTGAAGGAACTGGTGAAGAAGGACCTCAAGGTCGGCACGGGCCCGGAGGCCGCGAAGGGCAAGGCCGTGCTCGTGAGCTACAACGGCTGGCTCTACGATCCGAAGGCGCCCGACCAGAAGGGCGAGCTCTTCGACACCTCCGACAAGCGCGGTGCACCGCTCGGCTTTGTCATCGGCGCCGGGCGCGTCATCAAGGGGTGGGACGAGGGTCTCCCGGGGATGAAGGAGGGTGGCAAGCGCCTGCTGATCGTCCCGCCCTCGCTGGCTTACGGCGAGCGTGGCGCCGGCGCCAAGATCCCCCCCAACGCCACGCTGCTGTTCGAGGTCGAGCTGTTCAAGGTCATCAACTGAGGACGGAAGGAAACGGGCATGCAGATCACGAGCACGAGCTTCCGGGACGGGGCACCGATCCCCTCCGAATGCGCATTCTGCAAGCTGGACGCGAAAACGCACGCCACGCTCTCGAGCAACCGCAATCCGCAGCTCGCCTGGTCGGGCGCTCCCGCCGGCACGAAGTCCTTCGCGATCGTCTGCCACGATCCCGACGTCCCCAGCCGCGGCGACGACGTGAACCAGGAGGGCCGCGTGGTGCCGCGGACGCTCGCGCGCGTGGACTTCTTCCACTGGGTGCTGGTGGACCTGCCGCCGTCGGTGTCGTCGGTCGCGGCCGGCGAGTTCGCCTCGAGCGTCACCCCGCGCGGCAAGCCGGGGCCCGCCGCGGCCCACGGCGCGCGCCAGGGCGTGAACGACTACACGGGCTGGTTCGCCTCCGACAGGGACATGAGCGGCAGCTACTTCGGCTACGACGGGCCGTGCCCGCCGTGGAACGACGAGATCCCGCACCACTACGTCTTCACGGTCTTCGCGCTGGACGTGGCGAGGCTCGCGGTGGACGGCGACTTCACCGGCGCCCAGGCCCGCGAGGCCATGAAGGGCCACATCCTGGCCCAGGCCTCCATCACCGGCCTCTACACCCTCAACCCCATGGTGAAGATCTGATCAGATTGGATTCTCCAATCTGATCAGGGATCAGGGGCAATGGCCATCGGCATCCTCGTCATCGGCGACGAGATCCTCTCGGGAAAGCGCCAGGACAAGCACTTCGCCAAGGCGATCGAGATCCTGGGGGCCCGCGGCCTCGAGCTCGACTGGGCCGAGTACCTGGGCGATGACCCGGCGCGCATCACGGCCACCCTCAGGCGCACCTTCGCCACGCAGGACATCGTGTTCTCCTTTGGCGGCATCGGTGCGACGCCAGACGACCATACGCGCCAGTGCGCCGCCGCCGCGCTGGGCCGACCGCTCGCGCGCCATCCCGAGGCGGTGAAGGAGATCGAGGCGCGATTCGGAGAGGCGGCCTACCCGAAGCGCGTGCTGATGGCGGAGTTCCCCGAGGGCGCGGAAATCGTCCCCAACCCCGTGAACCGCATCGCCGGCTTCAGCGTCGGCACGCACTACTTCATGCCGGGCTTTCCCGAGATGGCGTGGGCGATGATGGCGTGGGCGCTGGACACGAAGCACCGCGCGCTCTTCCGCGACCGCCTGCCCTTCGAGGACGCGATCATCGTCACCGGCGCCGGCGAGTCGGACCTGCTGGAGATCATGAACGCCGTCGTCCGCGACTACCCGGACTGCAAGCTCTCGAGCCTGCCCACGTGGTCGGGCACGGGCGCGCGAGTGATCGAGCTCGCGGTGCGCGGCGAGCGCGAGCGCGTGCTCGTCGCGATGCGCTGGGCGCGCGAGGAGATCGCGAAGCTGGGTTACGCCTTCACCGACCGGCCCGCAAGGCCGGCCCCCGTCACTTCCTGAATGGAGGATGAACCATGGGACTGCTCGATTCCGTGCTCGGCTCGCTCGCCAAGGGGGGCTCGACGAACCCGCTGCTCGACGGCGTCCTCTCGATGGTGAACGACCCTGCCCACGGTGGCCTGGAAGGGCTGGTGCGCTCGTTCCAGGACCGCGGGCTGGGAGGCATCGTCGACAGCTGGGTCTCCACCGGCAAGAACCTTCCCATCTCCGCCGACCAGGTCGCGCAGGGGCTGGGCTCCGACCAGCTCGCCTCGCTCGCCTCGAAGCTGGGCATGTCGCAGGGCGACGTCTCCTCGCAGCTCGCGCAGTTGCTCCCCGACGTCGTCGACAAGCTCACGCCCGACGGCCGGGTTCCCGACATGGGTTCGCTGGGCGACCTGCTGGGCTCGCTCGCGAAGCGCCTCGGCTGACATGCGCGGGGCGCGGCGCGCCTTCATCGCCGCGGCCCTCGCGGTCCTCGTCGCGCCGGCCGTCGCCGACGAGGCGGCGGCCTGGAAGGCGCTGCGCGAGGGCGGCCACGTGGCCCTCATCCGCCACGCTTCCACCATGCCCGGCCTCGGCGACCCGGCCGGCTACAGGCTCGACGACTGCGCCACGCAGCGCAACCTCTCGGATGCGGGGCGCGAGGAGGCGCGGCGCCTGGGCGAGCGCTTCCGCAAGGAAGGCGTCGTCGTCGAGAAGGTCTACACCAGTCCCTGGTGCCGGTGCCGCGACACGGCGATGGAAGCCTTCGGCGTGGCCGAGGAGTGGGCGGCGCTTTCCAGCTTCTTCGACGACCGGGGCCGCGAGCCCGACCTCACCGGGCGCGTGAGGAACCGCATCGGCACCTACTCCACGCGGCGGCCCAGGGGCACGGTGGCGATGGTCACGCACAACGTGAACATCGCCGCGCTCACCGGCATTTCCCCGGGCACGGGCGAAGTGGTGGTGGTGCGCCCCGACGGCTGCTGCGGCCTGCGGGTGGTGGGGCGCATCCGCATCGGGTAGTCTCCCGCGATGCCCCAGGAGGACGATCCCTTGCCCGTTCCCGGCGCGACACCCGAAGGCCGCGAGGCGCTGCGCCTCCTGCTCACGCGCTACTCGGTGAGCGCGAAGCACCTGCGCGAGCCCGGCCCCGGCGACGACGAGCTGTGGGCCATGGCCATGGCGGCCCTGCGCGCACCGGATCACGAGAAGCGCGTTCCCTTCCGCTTCGCGGTGGCGCGCGGCGAGGGACTGGAGCGGCTCGCCGCGCTCTTCGTCGACTACGGCCGCCGGCACGGCAAGGCGGGCCCCGACCTCGAGCGCGAGCGCGAGAAGGCGATGCAGGCGCCCGTGGTGGTCGCAGTGATCGCGCGCATCAACCCCGGCGACGACGTGGTTCCCGTGCACGAGCAGTGGACCACGGTGGGCGGCGCGATCGCCAACGCCGTGAACGCGCTGCACTTCATGGGCTACGGCGCGAAGATGGTCGCGGGCGCGCGGGCGAGCGATCCGGCGATCGCGGCCGCGCACTGCGTCGAGGGCGAGATTCTCGTGGGCTGGATCGCGGCGGGGACCATGCACGAGCCGGCGAAGGCGCGCGGGGAGATCGACCCGAGCTGCGTTCTGGGGCGCTTCTGAACCAGGCGTTCATTCGGCGCACTTGAGCGTCTTGATCGCGGTCTCGTCCCCGGCCTGGATCGCAGCCAAGCAAGCGTCAAACTTCTTCTTGGCAAGCTCCAGCTTGATGGCCTCAGCCAAGGCGGCTGCTTCCTTTGCGTCCGTTGCCTTGAACGCGTCCAGCGTGCTACCCAGGGCACTGAAATACGCGCTCAGCACGTCCGCGGGAATCTTCAGGAGAGCAACCAGTTCGCCATCCGACTCCTGGCGGTACTTCCGGAGAATGCCGTCAGTGATAGTGAGTTCCGCCTCGTTCTTGGCGAATAGTGAACGTGCGATCGGCAGGAAGTAGGTCGGCGAGCCGGAAGGAGAATGCACTACGGAAACCTTGTTGATACCCTGGCCGTGGGCGCTTACGAGGAACGGCTCGTCGAGGCGGTAGAAGATTCCCGCAATTCCCTGGCCAGTCGGCTGCGAGTGGCCGGCGGGACGGGAGCCTGCGTTGAGGCGTTCGAAAGTGATCGTCACGCCGCAGGCGGTCCTATTCCACTTGTTTTCTTTTGGCTCGACCGCGAACGCGAAGGAGTGATCGCCGTCAACGGCACATTCCGAGAGTGACGACTTGGCGGCTTCCTTTTCCGGTACGAAGGAGAACAGCCCCAAGCCCTTGGCGGCGCCCGCGCTCGCCGCGGCGCTCTTGAAGGCGTCGGAGATACGGCTTTCGGAGGAGGACTTTGCCGTGGACAGGAGCCCGCTGTCGGCCACTTGGACGTCGAGCTTGTTCAAGCTGACCAAGCTTGGGTGATAGTTCATGACGTATTGCGTCGAGGTGTCCGCATAGGCCGCGCTGGCTCCCAACGTGACGTCCGCTACCCTCTTACCCTTGTCGGCGACCTTTACGACGACGACAAAGTCCTTTCGCGGCATGAAGTACGTGACGCCCGTCACGTCGCTCCCGGTGGGCATCGCGGTCGACGATAGGCTCGAGCAGGCAGACAGGAGAAGCGCGAGTGCGGCGATGAAGAGTCCTTGAAGCATGGTCTGATACCTCCCATTCGTTGGAATTTTCGGTGAGGCTGGGCGGGTGCGCCAACCAACGCGGCCCATCAGAGGCTATTGTGTGGCGGTCGAAGAATAACAAATGCAATAGGAGCCGACAAGGCGGTGAGCCGGACATCTCGGTGCCGCGATTGTGGCAATCGCCAACGCGGTGAATGCGCTGCGCGTCATGGCTACGGGCCGAAGATGGCCGAGGCGGCAGACTGACCTGGGCCGGTACTCCGCCCATTCTGAGGAATCGCCAGCCGGGCTTCAGCCCGGGTCGAAAGCCCACATCGCGGCGATGCGGCCGTCCACGACCTGGTAGGCCACCACGACCTGGAAGGGCTCGTCGCGCACGCCGGAGATGCGCTCGTGGTCCACGACCTTGTTGCCCAGCACCATGCGGTTGAGGACCTCTGCATGCAGGGCGGGACGGCTGAAGCGCTCCTTCGCGTAGAAGTCGGCGAGGGCCTGCTTGCCGGTGATGACGGGCTCGGTGGACGGCGTGCGGTAGAGCCGGATGTCGTCCGCGAACTCGGCGAGGAAGCGCTCGAGATCCCGCGCGTTGTAGGCCTCGAGCTGGCGCTGGACGACGGCTTCGGCGGGCGAGGCCATCGTCAGGGCTCGCTCGCGTCGTCGTTGCGCCACCAGGCTTCCGTGCCCTTGATGTGGATGAGGATCTCGTCGGCGGCGTAGGCGCCGTCGGTGGCCTCCACGCGCAGGCCGGGCTCGTGGAGCCGCGCGTGGGCGGCCTCCCAGTCGTCCCACTGGTCGGCGTCGTCCTCGGTGTTGGCCTGCAGAAGGCGAAGCTCGTCCTCGAAGAGGCCGCGCACGGCCTCGAAATCGGCGGAGGGGTGGAAGTCGCCGCTGTGCCAGGGCGACTTCGGGTCGCCCCGGTGGGCGCTGATGGTGCCGAGCACCACGCCGCCGCGGATGAGCTCCAGGGTGCAGGGGAAGGGCAGCTTCGTCATTCGGTGTTCTCTTGCTCGGTTCGGGTTTGGTGCTAGCGCTTCGCGCACAGCCTGGCGATGCCGCTCGCGCAGCCGTGCCGCGCATATACGATACGCGAATCGTCCTCGGAAACGGGCTTGCCTTCGCGGCGGGCGGTCGCCGACACCTCCTCGCAGCCGGCGCCGGGCGCGAGCCACGCGGGCAGCTCGGCCGGGTCGTCGGGCGCCACGCGAACCACGTCGCCGGGCGGCACGGGCTTCAGGGAGAGCGCGTGGGGCGTGCTGCCGCTTGCGTCCTTGCGCGTGGGGTCGGCGCCATGGCGGCAGAGGGCGAAGGCGCCTTCGAGGCTGCCGGTCGCGGCGGCCACGTGCAGGGCGGTGCGGCCGTCGGCGGCCGTGGCGTCGAGGGATGCGCCGCGCGAGGCGAGCAGCGCGACCAGCTCGGCGGGGCGGAAGCGCTGCGCGTTGTGCAGCGGCCGCCAGCCGGATTCTGCGCAGCGGTCCTTGCAGTCGTTGGCGGCGTTCACGTCGGCGCCGCGGTCGATGAGCCAGGCGGCGACCGGTGCGTTCCCCTGCGATGCCGCGCCGTGCAGCAGCGTGCGGCCTGCGAGGCGCGCGTCCAGCCGCGCGCCGGCGGCCACGAGCGCCTCTAGCACCGGGAGCTTCTCCACGGTGGTATCGACCGCGTCGTGGATGACGAGGCGGCCGCGCCAGGGGTCCTCGCCCGTGCGCGCGTAGTAGTCGCGGCGCTGGTCAGCGCGCTCATAGGCTTGCGGGTACACCTTGGCGTTCGCGAGGGCGGGGTCGCGCTCGAGCAGCCGCTTCACCTCGGCGAGGTCGCCGGTGCGCACGGCGCTGACGATGTCGCGCTCCGGCACGCCTTGGAGAAAGCCGTAAAGGCCCACGCCGAGGATGGAGAGGGCAACTGCCCAGAAGGCGAGTATTCGCCCCCTCATGCGCCCGCCGGGCGGGGGCTCTTCAACCGACGGCCGATGAGGGTGGCGAGCCACGCCATCGGGAGGTAGGCGGCCACGAGGTCGAGGGCGATGAACCACCCTGGCGCCGGGATCATGAACGCGGCGGCGATCCCGCCGGCGAGCGTGAGGAAGCCCACGACCCAGGCCAGCGCGGCGCCGTGCGTGCGCGCGAGGAGGAACGCCACGAGGGCGCCCGCGAGCGTCCCCAGCGCGTGCGCAAGGAAGGGGAACACGAAGTGCCGCGGCTCGAAGAGGTGGATGCCCTTCGCCAGGCCCTCGGCGGTGTTCACGTCCACGCCCGGCGGCGGCGGGATGAGGGACGGACCCAGCATGACGAGCGACATGTTCACCACGCCGCCGACGACGATGCCGGCGACGAGGGCGAGGATGTTGCGCAGGATGGTCGGCATGGCGGACCCCTTTCAGCGCTCGTAGATGCCGGGAAGGTACCGCTCCATGAAGGACTGCGGCTTCGGGGGCGCGGTGAACCCGAACTGGCGGTACAGGCCGTGCGCGTCGGAGGTGGCGAGCGTGAAGCGGCGAAGGCCCTGCAGGTCCGGGTGCGCGAGGACGGCCCGCATCATCGCCTTCGAGTAGCCCTTGCCGCGGTGCGCCGGCAGGACGAAGACGTCCACGAGGTTCGCGAAGGTGGCGAAGTCCGAGATCACGCGCGCGAAGGCGACCTGTTCGCGTCCGAGGAAGCCTCCGAAGCAGAGCGACCCCTCGAGCGAGCGCTGCACGGTCGCGAGCGGGATGCCCCTGGCCCAGGTCGATTCGTGCGCGAGAAAGCGGTGGACGAGCGCCACGTCCAACTCGTCGCGGTCGGTGGTGATGCGAAGCGCGGTCATGGCCCCCCCCCGGGGCGCGTGGGAAGGAAGCGAGGATAG
>JAHCLE010000289.1 GCA_026125445.1 Burkholderiales bacterium | reverse complement strand
GAGACGTTCACGTCGATGTTGGAGGAGCCGTCGAGCGGGTCGTAGACGAGGAGGTAGCGCCCGCGCGGGTGCTCCTCGGGGATCTGGATGGGCTCCTCGCGCTCCTCGGAAACCAGGCCCGCGAGCGTGCCGCTCCACTCGTTGGTGCGCACGAAGATCTCGTCGGCGAGCACGTCGAGCTGCATCTGCGTCTCGCCCTGGACGTTCTGCGAGCCGGCGGTGCCGCCCGTGCCCGAGAGCGCCCCCTGGCCCACGGCGTGCGCGATGCGCTTGCAGGCGAGGCGCACGTTGTTGATCACGGCCGTGAAGGCGCCCGTGGCCGCCGCCGCCTTGCGCTGCTCGCGCAGCAGGAATTCGGTGATGGTGGGGCGCGTCTCTACCTGGATCGTCTGTCTCATGGCCTCGCTCCGGGGTTGCGGGTACCTTGCCCGTTCGTCCTTGTCGTTCTCGCCGGCTGCGCGCTCAGGCGGCCCGCGCGGCGGCGCGCGCGTGCAGCCGGGCCAGCGCCTCGAGCGTGAGGAACGCTCCCCCCACGCGGCCGGCCGACACGGAGTCCAGCGGGTTGTCGGGATCTCCCAGGTGCGGGAGCGTGAGGTCCGCCTCGCCGAAGTCCTGGAACGCCGTCCAGCGCGTGGGCGTCACCACGGTGAAGAGCCCCGCGGCCTTGGCGGAAGCCAGTCCGTTGGCGGAATCCTCGAAGGCCACGGCGTTGGCCGGGCCCAGGCCCAGCGTCGAGAGCGCCAGGTGGTAGATGTCGGGCGCGGGCTTCTTGGCCGGCACCACGTCGCCGCAGGCGATCACGGCGAAGCGCTTGTGGGCGTTGCGGCCCAGCTCGGCGTCGAGCAGCGCCGCCACGTTGGCGGAGGTCGTCGTCGAGGCGATGCCCACGCGGACCCCGGCCGCGAGCGCCTCCTCGACGAGGCGCCGGATGCCGGGGCGAAGCGGCGAGCCGCCGCCCGCAACCAGCTCCGCGTAGCGCTCGGTCTTCACGCGGTGCAGGCCGGAGACGTTGGCGAGCAGGCGCGCGCGCTCCTCGCGCGAGACCGGAAGGCCCTCGAAGAAGTGCGCCAGGCGCTCCTTGCCGCCGGAGACCTTCAGCAGCTCCTCGTAGCGGTCCCGGCTCCACTCGTAGGGGAGCCGGAACTCGAGGAAGGCCGCGTTGAAGGCCTGGCGGTGGGTCTCCTCGGTGTCGGCGAGCGTGCCGTCGACGTCGAAGAGCAGGGCCGAGAGGGCCATCACACCGCCTTGCCGCGGTAGATCACCATCGCCGCGCCCTGCGTCTGGCGCAGCTTGTCGTAGCCCACGAGGCGCACGTGGTTGCCGGGATTGGCCTTGTGGCAGGCCTCGGCCTCCGCGAGCACCTTCTCGACGCTCGTCTCGCCGAACATGGGCAGCTTCCACATGTACCAGAAGGAGCCCACCGTGTGCTGAGGCTCGGTGTGCTCGATGGCCGGCGACCAGCCCTGGGCGATGAGGTAGTGCACCTGCCTGCGGATCGCCTCCGCCGACATCGGCGGCAGGTAGGAGAAGGTGCCGAACTTGCGGCTGGCGGGGTCCGACAGCCTCGAATGGTAGTCCTGCATCGTGCTCATGGGGTGTCCTTCCCTTGTCAGGCGTGGGCGACGTCGAGCTTGTCGACGACGTCGAATTCGAACTTGATCTCCTTCCAGGTCTCCATCGCGATCTTGAGCTCGGGGCTCGACTTCGCGGCGGCCGTGAGGATCTCCTTGCCTTCCTTCTCGACCTGGCGCCCGGCGTTCCTCGCCTCGACGCAGGCTTCCAGCGCCACGCGGTTGGCCGCGGCGCCGGCCGCGTTGCCCCACGGGTGGCCGAGAGTCCCGCCGCCGAACTGGAGCACGGCGTCGTCGCCGAAGATGGCCAGCAGCGCCGGCATGTGCCAGACGTGGATGCCGCCGGAGGCCACGGCGAAGGCGCCGGGCATGTGGCCCCAGTCCTGGTCGAAGAAGATGCCGCGCGAGCGGTCCTCCTTCACGTACCTCTCGCGCAGCAGGTCGATCCAGCCCAGCGTCGACTGGCGGTCGCCCTCGAGCTTGCCCACCACGGTGCCGGTGTGCAGGTGGTCGCCACCCGACAGGCGCAGCGCCTTGGTGAGCACGCGGAAGTGGATGCCGTGGTGCGGGTTGCGGTCGATCACCGCGTGCATGGCGCGGTGGATGTGCAGCAGCATCCCGTTGTTGCGGCACCAGTTCGCGAGGCCCGTGTTGGCGCAGAAGCCGCCGGTGAGGAAGTCGTGCATGATGATCGGCATGCCGAGTTCCTTCGCGTACTCGGCGCGCTTGTACATCTCCTCGGGGGTGGGCGCGGTGACGTTGAGGTAGTGCCCCTTCTTCTCCCCCGTCTCGGCCTCGGCCTTGCGGATGGCCTCCGCCACGAAGGA
>JAHCLE010000288.1 GCA_026125445.1 Burkholderiales bacterium | reverse complement strand
AGGTGCGCCACGCGCAGCACCGCCTGCAGGCCGATGGCGATCTCGGTCTGCATGTCGGCGAGCTTCTTCTGGATGAGCTGGTTGGAGGCGAGCGGGCGGCCGAACTGGCTGCGGTCCAGCGTGTACTGGCGGGCCGCGTGCCAGCAGAACTCGGCCGCGCCCAGCGCGCCCCAGGAGATGCCGAAGCGCGCCTTGTTGAGGCAGCCGAAGGGACCCTTGAGTCCCTTGACGTTCGGCAGGTAGTTGTCGTCGGGGACGAAGACGTCGTCCATCACGACCTCGCCCGTGATCGAGGCGCGCAGGCTGAACTTGCCCTCGATCTTCGGTGCCGTGAGCCCCTTCATGCCCTTCTCGAGCACGTAGCCGCGGATGTCGCCGGCGTCGTCCTTGGCCCAGACCACGAAGAGGTCCGCGATGGGCGAGTTGGAGATCCACATCTTCGAGCCGGAAAGGCGCCAGCCGCCGTCGACCTTGCGCGCGCGGGTGATCATGCCGCCCGGATCGGATCCGAAATTGGGCTCGGTGAGCCCGAAGCAGCCCACGAGCTCGCCGGTGGCGAGCTTCGGCAGCCAGCGGCTGCGCTGCGCCTCGGTGCCGTAGGCGTGGATGGGGTGCATCACCAGCGAGGACTGCACGCTCATCACCGAGCGGTAGCCGGAGTCGACGCGCTCGACCTCGCGGGCGATGAGCCCGTAGCAGACGTGGTTCACGCCGGCGCAGCCGTAACCCTCGATGGTGGAGCCGAGGAATCCCAGCCCCCCCATCTCGTTGAGGATCGCACGGTCGAACTTCTCGTGCCGGTGCGCTTCCGTGATGCGGGGCTTGAGCTTCTCCTGGCAGTAGGCGCGGGCGCTGTCGCGCACCATGCGCTCCTCCTCGGTGAGCTGGTCCTCGAGCAGGAAGGGGTCGTCCCACTGGAAGGTGGGCTTCGCGGCGTCGTTTTTCATGGTCTCTCCGGGTTTGCCCGCCATTCTACCGCCGGGCGACGGTAGAATCGCCGCCCATGGCTACCCGAAACCCCCGGCTCAGCGCCGAAGACCTCTGGCGGCTCGCGCGACCCGCGCAGCCCACCCTCTCGCCCGACGGCGCGCAGGCCTGCGTCTCGGTCACCACCTACGACATGGAGGAGAACAAGGGCACCTCGAAGCTCTGGCTCCTGTCCACCTTCGGCGGCAAGCCGCGCCCGCTCACCGAGGCCGGGGAGAAGGATGGCGAGCCGCGCTGGTCGCCCGACGGCACGGCCATCGCCTTCGTCGCCAAGCGAGACAAGGACGAGGAGCCGCAGCTCTGGCTCATCGCGCCCGACGGCGGCGAGGCGAGGCGCGTGACGCGCATGCCCACGGGCGTGGCCGGGATCAAGTGGTTCCCCGACTCGCGCCGCGTGGCCTTCATTTCCTGGGTCTGGCCGGACGCCGTGGGCTACAAGGCGCTGGAGGAGCGCTGGAAGTCGCAGAAGGATTCCAAGGTCAAGGCGCACGTCGTCGAGCACGAGAGCTACCGCTTCTGGGACCACTGGCTCTCCGACGGCCGCGTGCCGCGCCTCTTCGTGGTCGACGTGCGCACGCAGCGCATCACCGACCTCTTCGCCGGCACGCCCTACGAGCTTCCGCGCGCCGACCCCGCGGCGCACCACTACGACATCTCCCCCGACGGCGGCGAGATCGCCTTCACGTTCGATCCGCACGAGGAGAAGCGCTTCGACCACGAGCACCACATCGTGGCCCTCGACCTTCGCGGCAAGCGCTTCCGCACCCTTACGAAAGGCTCGCGACTGGACCACGAGGGGCCGAGCTACTCCCCGGACGGCAAGTGGCTCGCCATCCTCGCGCGAAACCTGCGCCGCAGCTACCTCGCCGAGACCCGCATCGCGCTCCTCGAGCGCGCCTCGGGCAGGCTTCGCCCGCTGCCGCCTTCGTGGGACCGCAGCGTGCACGCGCCGGTGGCCTGGAGCGGCGATTCCGGCTCGCTCGTCTTCCTGGCGGAGGACCGCGGCCGCACGCACGCCTGGCGCTGGCGCCTGGGGGAGGAGGAGCCGGAAGTGGCCGCCCTCGGCGGCACGGTGATGGACTTCGCCGTGGCGGGAGACGCGCTCGTCTTCGTGCGCAACACCATGAGCACCCCGCCCGCGGTCTACTGCACGACGCCGGAGCGCGGCGAGCGCCGCCTGGATGCCTTCAACGACGACGTGATGGCCGGCATCCCCCTGGGCACGGTGCGCGAGATGTGGATCCGCGGCTGGCACGGCGAGAAGGTCCAGATGTGGGTGATCTACCCGCCCGACTTCGACCCGAAGAAGAAATGGCCGCTACTGCACAACATCCACGGCGGTCCGCACGGCATCTGGGGCGACAATTTCCACTTCCGCTGGAACAACCACGTCTTCGCGGCCCAGGGCTACGTGGTGGCGTGCGTCAACTACCACGGCTC
>JAHCLE010000287.1 GCA_026125445.1 Burkholderiales bacterium | reverse complement strand
TCACGCTCATCGGCCGCGCGGTGAACCGCCGCTACCTCGTCTTCACCGGCGCCGAGCGCCTCGTGCGCGCCGGCGCCGCGGCGACTCCCTGAATCCATGGCCCCGAGTCCCGAGCCCGGCACGGCCGTCGCGCGCTGCCACTGCGGCGCGGTGGAGGCGGTGGCGTCGTTCCCCTCGCGGTTCTGCGCCCACTGCTATTGCTGGAGCTGCCGCACGAGCCACGCCGCCGGGGTGGTGACCTGGATCGGGTTCAAGCGTGCGCAGGTGCGTTTCACGAGGGGCGAGGGCCTGCTCGAGACCTACGTCTCCTCGCCCGGCACGGTCCGCCGCTTCTGCAGGACCTGCGGCACGCGCTTCACCTTCGAGTCCTCGCACGGCCGCTGGGCCGACGAGGTGCACCTGCCGCTCGCGCTCTTCGTCACCCCCGTCGACCGCGAGCCGTCCGGCAATTCGTTCCCCGCGGAGCGGCCGGACTGGGCTCCCTTCCACGCCTTCCCCGAATGATCGCCGTCACCGGACTCGTGCTCGCCGGCGGCCAGGGCAGCCGCATGGGCGGCGTCGACAAGGGGCTCGCGCCCTTTCGCGGGCGCCCCATGGTGGCGCACGTGATCGAGCGCCTCGCCCCGCAGGTCGACGAGATCCTGGTGAACGCCAACCGCAACCCGGGCGCCTACGCGGCCTTCGGCCACCGCGTCATCGCCGACGAGATCCCGGGGTTCGCGGGGCCGCTCGCGGGCTTCGAGCGCGGCCTGGCCCACGCCCGCGGCGATCTCGTGGCCACGGTGCCCTGCGACTCGCCCTTCCTCCCCGCGGACCTCGTCTCGCGCCTGCGCGCCGCGCTCGAGGCGAAGGGCGCCGACCTCGCGGTGGCGAAGACGGGGGACCAGGCCCATCCCGTGTTCTGCCTGATGCGCCGCGGCGTGCACGCCTCGCTCGCGAGCTTCCTTTCCTCCGGCCAGCGCAAGATCGACAAGTGGTACTCGGCGCTCGCCGTCGTCGAGGTCGCCTTCGACGACGAGGCCGGGGCCTTCGCCAACATCAACACCCGCGACGAGCTCGCGGACCTCGAGAAGCCCACATGAACGCACAGAGCATCGCCCAGGCCTCCTGCGCCGACGACTACGACCCGAACTCGATGCCCGTGGACAAGGCCCGCGCCTTCATCCACCGCTTCCTGGAGCCGGTAAGCGCCACGGTGCGCGTGCCGATCCGCGACGCCCTCGGGCGCGTCCTCGCCGGGGACGTGGTCTCGCCCGTGGACGTGCCCTCGCACCGCAACTCCGCCATGGACGGCTGGGCGATGCGCGGCGCCGACCTGAAGCCCGACGCCGAGGCGACGCTCGAGGAGATCGGCAGCTCGTTCGCCGGCCGGCCCTTCGGCGGGAGCGTGGGCCCCGGGCAGTGCGTGCGCATCATGACCGGCGGCGTGGTTCCCGAAGGCGCCGATACGGTGGTGATGCAGGAGCGCGCGCGGGCCGAGGGCAAGCGCGTCACCTTCGCCGCCGGGCAGAAGACGGGCCAGAACGTGCGCCAGGCCGGCGAGGACCTGAAGCACGGCGCCGTCGCGCTGGCGAAGGGACGGATCGTGCGCCCCGCGGAGTTGGGGCTCCTCGCCTCCCTCGGCGTGGGCGAGGTGAGCGTCTACCGGCCCCTGCGCGTGGCCTTCTTTTCCACGGGGGACGAGCTGAAGTCCATCGGCTCCACGCTCGGCGAGGGCGAGATCTACGACTCCAACCGCTACACGATCCACGGCATGCTCACGCGCCTGGGCTGCGAGGTCCTCGACATGGGCGTGGTGCGCGACGACCCCGCGCTCCTCGAGAAGGCCTTCCGCGACGCGTCTCTCGCCGCCGACGTGGTGATCACGAGCGGGGGCGTCTCCGTCGGCGAGGCCGACTTCGTGAAGGACCTGCTCGGCAGGCTCGGCGAGGTGGTCTTCTGGAAGATCGCGATGAAGCCCGGGCGGCCGCTCGCCTACGGGCGCATCCAGGGCGCGCACTTCTTCGGCTTGCCCGGCAACCCCGTGTCGGTGATGGTGACCTTCTACCAGTTCGTGCGCGAGGCGCTGCTGCGGCTCATGGGCGCCGATCCGGTGCCGCCCTTCCCGTCCTTCCCGGCGATGTGCACGGCGAAGCTCAGGAAGGCGCCCGGGCGCACCGAGTTCCAGCGCGGCATCCTCGCGCGCGGCGCGGACGGCGGCTGGGCGGTCGCGCCCACGGGCGACCAGGGCTCGGGGATCCTCAAGTCGATGAGCGAGGCCAACTGCTTCATCGTCCTGGGCGAGTCGGTGGGCAACGTCGAGCCGGGCACCGTGGTAGAGGTCCAGTTCCTCGAGGGCATGGTCTGAGGCCGACTGTCGGGAAAACTTGTCGCATACCCCCCAATTCAGGTAGAAACCGGTTTCCGGTAGCCAGCAGGACACACGGCGGCGGGGAAGAACGGCCGTGTCGACGAGCCC
>JAHCLE010000286.1 GCA_026125445.1 Burkholderiales bacterium | reverse complement strand
AGCAGCTTCAAGGGAGCCAAAAGCCTCGCAAAATCAATCCGCTATTTTCGCCCATTCAGCGGGCGGCTGTCCATTTGAGGTGCCGGGCGCGTATCCGTTCCCTGACTTCGGCGTCGATGCCGGGGGCGAGCGCCCGCGCCAGGGCCTCGGCGTAGAAGGCGGCGCGTTCGTCGGGCAGCGCCCGGTCCAGGGCGTCGAAGGCGAAGTCCACCAGGGCCGGGTCCTCGGTGCGGATGGCGGTGATGGCGAGGTTCGCGTGCAGGATGCGCCACGGACGCTCGGGGTTGGAGCGCTCCAGGTCGGCCTCCAGGCGCGGGGCGACGTGGGCGATGATCCCCTGCGTCAGCCCGAACACCGCTGCCAGTTCCTGGCGCGTGCGCGCGGCATTGGCGCGGTGCGCGAGCGCGTTCACCACCGGCTCCACCGGGTCCAGGGCCACTTCGTGCCGGATGGCCCACAGCGCCACCCCGAGGAGGAAGTCCGCCACGCCGGCCACCAGCGCGCCGTCGTTCGAGCGCGAGGCCGCCGCCTCGACGTGGGCGAGGTCCGTGAGGATCGCGGAGACGAGTTCTTCCACGCCCTCCACGGCGAGATGCCCCGAGCCGCCGTGCTGGCGGTCGAGCGCCTGCAGCGTGTCGAGGCCGCGCCGTGTGCGGTCCAGGTGCGGCGAGAGGGCCGGCGAGGTCGCGAGCGCCCGCGCCTGGAAGGCCGGCAGCCGCGCGAGCAGGTCCGCGGTGGCGACCTGCCCCTCGTCGCCGAACCCTATCTTCTTGATTTCCATGTGGAAAGAATCGGGGGCTCGCTCGGGGTCGCGTCCCGGGAAGGGGGTGGTGAGGGGCGAATTCTGCTATAATTTCAACTGCTTCCTCAAATCCGGCGCGTTTGGACAACTTCGACCTGCACAATCACTCGACGGCCTCGGACGGCACCTTGTCTCCCGCGCAGTTGCTGGAGCTCGCCGCGCGGCAGGGGGTGCAGGCGATGGCGCTCACGGACCACGACACGATCGACGGCCTCGAAGAGGCGGCGCGGGCAGCCCGCCGGCTCGGCATCGCGTTCGTGAGCGGCGTGGAGATCTCGGTGAGCTGGGGCGAGACCACGGTGCACGTGGTGGGCCTGGGCATCGACCCGGCGAACGCCGACCTCGCGCGCGGGCTGCGAAGCATCCGCGAAGGCAGGCTGGGGCGCGGCAGGCGCATGGCGGACGCCCTGGAGAGGCTGGGATTTCCCGGCACCCTCGAGGCGGCGCTGGCGCACGCGGGGGACGAGAAGAGATTGAGCCGCACGCATTTCGCGAGGCACCTGGCGGAGAGCGGGGCGGTGAAGGATGCGCAGCAGGCGTTCGACAAGTACCTCGGCAAGGACAAGCCGGCCTACGTGCGGCACCAGTGGGCGCGGCTCGAGGACGCGATGGACTGGATCCTGGGCGCCGGGGGAGTGGCCGTGCTGGCCCACCCGGGGCGCTATGGACTCAAGCCCCTCGGCCGTGCGACCCTGCTGGACGAGTTCAAGCGCCTCGGTGGCGAGGCGATCGAGGTGGTGACGGGCAGTCACCGCCCCGAGGAATACGCCACCTGGCGCCGCGTGGCGGAGCAGTACGGTTTCCTCGCCTCACGCGGCTCCGATTTCCACGGGCCGGGCGAAAGCCCGGTGATGCCGGGCGGGCTTCCGCCGCTTCCGGCCTCGCTCGTGCCCGTGTGGTCCCGTTGGGCGCACTAGCCGAATAGCCGCCCGGTTTTGACTGGCCCCCGGCACGCCGGAGGCCGAAGCGAACAGGAATGTCGGAATTTTTCCAGGTTCATCCGGAGAACCCGCAGCCGCGCTCGATCAAGGCGGTGGTGGAGATCATCCGCGCGGGAGGCGTCATCGCCTACCCCACGGACTCCTGCTACGCGCTCGGCTGCCACATCGGCGACAAGGCGGCGATGGAGAGGATCCGCCGCATCCGCCACGTGGACGAGCGCCACCACCTCACCCTCATGTGCCGCGACCTCTCCGAGGTCGGCCAGTTCGCGAAGGTCGACAACATCCAGTACCGCCTCATCAAGGCCAACACGCCGGGCAACTACACCTTCATCCTGCGCGCCTCGCGCGACGTCCCGCGCCGACTCATGCACCCGCGCCACACGATCGGCGTTCGCATTCCCGACCACACCGTGCCGCTGGCGCTCCTGGCGGAGCTGGGCGAGCCCATCCTCTCCTCCACGCTCATCCTTCCCGACCACGGCGTGGCGCTCAACGACGCGGAGGAAATCCGGGAGCACCTCGACCACCAGCTCGACGCGATCATCGACGCCGGCCCCTGCGGGCTGGACGTCACCACCGTGATCGACATCTCCGGCGACCGCCCCGTGCTGCTGCGCGAGGGCAAGGGCGACATCCGGCCGTTCGGGTTCGTCAAGGCGGCGCTGCACTGATGGACATCCAGGGCATCATCGTCTACATCGCCGTCTACGCGATCCC
>JAHCLE010000285.1 GCA_026125445.1 Burkholderiales bacterium | reverse complement strand
TCGTATGCGTTCCGCAAACCCACCTTGCCGGCCGTTTCCGGCTGCGGTACGTCGGTCCTACGCGGCCGCGGTCAGGACGGTGTCGTCGACGGGTTGGGCCGGCGCGTGCCAGTTGTGCGGCAACAGCGTGGCCAAGTCACTGTTCTTCAGCGTGGGCAGCCGCTCGAAGACGTCTTTCAGGTAGGCCCACGGGTCGTGCCCGTTGAGCTTGGCCGACTCGATCAGACTCATGATGTTGGCCGCGCGCTCGCCGGCACCCTGCGAGCCCACGAACAGCCAATTGCGCCGACCCAGTGCCAGCGGGCGGATCGAATTCTCCACCGCGTTGTTGCAGATGGGCACCTCGCCGTCGTCGAGGTAGCGGGTGAGTGCGCCCCAGCGCTTCAGGCTGTAGTCGATGGCCTTGGCGGTGACGTCGGCTCGGGCCAGCTTGGTGCGCTGGCCGAGCAGCCATTCGTGCAGCTGCTCGACGACGGGCTTGGCCCGCTGCCGGCGGATTCGCCATCGGTCCTCGGCGCCCAGCGCCTTGACCTCGGCCTCGATCTCGTACAGCTTGGCGATCAGCTTGACCGCGTGGCCGGCGATCGCACTGCCGTTGAGCTCGTGCGCCTCGAACAGCTTGCGCCGCGCGTGGGCCATGCAGCCGGCTTCGACGATGTCGGCGCGGGCGTGGATGGTGTTGTAGCCGGCGTAGTCGTCGGTCACCAGCGTGCCGCGCCAGTTCTGCAGCACGCGCCGCGGATGCTCGCCGCCGCGGCTGCGGCAGAAGTCGAACCACACCGCGCGCTGCGCCACGAAGTCCGTCGTGCGGTACACCCACACGTAGGCGCGGTGCGTCTTGCCCTTGCCCGGCGCGAGCAACGCCACCGGCGTCTCGTCGGCGTGGATCACGCGATGCCCGAGGATGAACTCGCGCAGGGCCGAAGCCACAGGCGCCAGCCGCACGCCGCAGATGCCCACCCATTGCGCCATGCTCGAGCGCGCCAGGTGCACGCCCGATCGGGCGTAGATCTCGGCCTGCCGGTACAGCGGCAGGTGGTCGTCGTGCTTGGCCACCACCACCTGCGCCAGCAGCCCCGGCGCGGGCAGACCCTTGTCGATCACCTGCGCAGGCAGCGCCGCCGCACTGATGCTCTGGCAGCCGCGGCAGGCGTACTTGCCGCGGATGTGGCGGTGAACGAAGAACTGCGCCGGCACGCAGTCCAGCTGCTCGCTCACGTCCTCGCCGATGCGCAGCAGCGGCTGGCCGCACGCGCAGGTCTTTTGCTCGACCTCGTGGCGGTGCTCGATGCGCGGCAGGCTCGCCGGCAGCGCCTGACGCACCGCGCGCCTGGGCGCTTGCCGCTCGTCGCGCGGCTGCTTGGCCTGGCGCGCGGCCTCGTCCTCGATCGCGGTGTCGGCCACGATCGCCTCGAACAGCGGCGCCTGCGCGTCCAGGCTCTCGCTGGAGGAGCCGAAGCGCCAGCGCTTGAGCCTGGCCACCTCGAAGTTCAGCGCCGCGATCTTGGTCTGCGCGAACTTCAGCTCGGCTTGCAGTCGCTCGAACCGCTCGAAGTCTTCCCGCGGGATCGTCACCGTGCCGGCTTCGGCGGTGTCGGTCGATCGGGCTTGGAGCATGCGGCGCATCATGCCTCGCGCGCGCGTGCGCGCGCGAGGGGGCTTTCGCCAATGGACGCGACGGCCGATGCATGCTCGACGCTTCAGACGGCGGTGATCGGCTGCGCCGCCTGGGCGCTCACGCGCTGCCACGGCAGCCCCGCCACCAGCCAGTCGAACTGCTCGCGCGTCAGCGCCACCGAGCCGCCGGCCTCGCGCGGCCAGGCGAAGCCCCCGGCTTGCAGCCTGCGCGTGCACAGCCACAGCCCCACCCCGTCGTACAGCAGCACCTTCAGCCGGTCGGCGCGGCGGTTGGCGAAGACGTAGGCGTGATGCGGCTGCGCGCCGCCGGCAAAGCCGCGCACCACCGCGCCCAGCAGCGCGTCGATGCCGCCGCGCAGGTCGCTGGCACCCAGCGCCAGCCACACCGCATCGATGCGCATCATCGGCCGAGCTCGCGCAGGCACTCGGCCAGCTCGCGCGTGTGCGCCAGCGGCCAGTGCAACTGCACGCTCGTCGCGCCGGTACGCAACTCCACGCGGATCGCCGCAGCCGTCGACGCCTTCGCCGCCGCGACCTCGGCTGCGACGAAGCCGCCGGATGCACACCTGCGCGCCGGCGCCGGCTCGTAGACCACGCCGTCGAGCTGAGCCTGCCAGCGCCGCGCGTGCGCGCACCAGCTGGACAGCGCGCGCAGCGACACGCCGTTGGCCGAGGCCCACTGGCTGGCCTTCTGGCCCGAGGCCCGATACGCCGCCACCTGCTCCAGGCAGCGCGTCATCCCTTGTCGATCCATCGCCTTGCTCCGTTTGCGTCAACGCCGCAACGATGTCACCTCGGCGATCGGAACTGAAGATGACTTCCCGGAACGCTTAC
>JAHCLE010000284.1 GCA_026125445.1 Burkholderiales bacterium | reverse complement strand
GGTGAGCACGCCCAGCCGGTTCAGCGACCGGGAGACGCGGTCCTCGAAAACCTGCTCGAGCTTGTCCCACTTGCCCTGGGCGGTGCTCAGGGTCGCGTCGGCCTGCGAGCGCACGGTCTTGAGCGCCTGGTCGGCCGCCTTCTCGCTCTTCGAGCGGATCACCTTGCCCTGCTCGACGAGCAACTCGAAGAGCTTGTCGCCTTCGGTCCGGGCGCGCGCGAATGCGCCGAGCCCGGCGAGCCAGATCTTCTGCGCCGATTGGGTGACCGCCTGCGCGAGCTGCTTGTCGGCGGTCTTCACGGGCTTGGCGCGGGCCTTCGTCTTGCGGGTTGCCATGGCATCCTCCTGTTGTTTCGCGCCGCCCACGGCGGGCGGCCTGCCGGTTCCACGAAAGCCAGTGTAGGCGGGAGAATTAGAGCAATCACACTATTCTTCGCGTCAGCCGCCCGTAAGGTAGACTTGAGCCGCCGACGCGGGGGGCGAGGAGCGCTCACGCCGGAGGCGACACAATAAAGGGCCGGCGAGCGCGGCCCGCCACGAGGAGCCCATGGAAAGACCCTGGATCAAGTCCTATCCGCCCGGCGTGCCGGCCGACATCGACCTGAGCGCGTACGCAAGCATCCCGGACATCCTCGAGACGAGCTGCAACCGCTTCGCCGACCTCCCGGCCTTCCACTGCATGGGAGCCGGCATCACCTACCGGGAGCTCGACCGCCTGTCCCTGGATTTCGGCAGCTGGCTGCAGAACGTGGCCGGCCTGGGCAAGGGGGCGCGGGTGGCCCTCATGATGCCCAACCTGCTGCAGTACCCGGTGGCGATCTTCGGCGTCCTTCGCGCCGGCCTGGTCGGGGTGAACTGCAACCCCCTCTACACGCCGCGCGAGCTCGAGCACCAGCTCAACGACTCCGGCGCCGAGGCGATCGTGATCCTCGAGAATTTCGCCCACACCCTGCAGGAGGTCATCGGGCGCACCAAGGTGAAGACGGTCGTCACCACCCAGATCGGCGACATGCTGGGGTTCCCGAAATCGCTGCTCGCCAATTTCGTGGTGAAGCGGGTGAAGAAGATGGTGCCGCCCTTCGACCTGCCGGGAGCGGTGCGCTTCAACGATGCGCTGTCGGCCGGCCGCTCGCACCGGCTGGCGCCGCCCCCGATCGGACTGGAGGACATCGCCTTCCTGCAGTACACGGGCGGGACCACCGGCGTGAGCAAGGGCGCCATGCTCACGCACGGCAACCTCGTGGCCAACCTGCTGCAGGTGTCGGGCTGGGTCGGCACGGGCCTGGAGGAGGGCCGCGAGACGGTCATCACCGCGCTGCCGCTCTACCACATCTTCGCGCTCACCGGAAACTGCCTCACCTTCATGAAGATCGGGGCGAAGAACATCCTCATCCCCAACCCCCGCGACATGCCCGGCTTCGTGGCCGAGCTGGGAAAGCACCACTTCACGGCCATCACGGGCGTGAACACGCTGTTCAACGCCCTCATGAACACGCCGGGGTTCGCGCAGCTCGACTTCTCCGGGCTGAAGATGACGCTGGGCGGCGGGATGGCCGTGCAGCGGGCGGTGGCCGAGCGCTGGCTGGAGGTGACGAAGACGCCGCTGGTGGAAGCCTACGGCCTCACCGAGACCTCTCCGGGCGCCTGCATCAACCCGCTGGTCCCGGGCGCCCGCTACAACGGCTTCGCGGGCCTGCCCATTCCCTCGACCGTCGTCACGATCCGGGACGACGCGGGAAACATCCTGCCGCAGGGCGAGACCGGCGAGATCTGCATCGCGGGCCCGCAGGTGATGAAGGGCTACTGGAACCGCCCCGACGAGACGGCCAAGGTGATGTTCGCCGACGGCGCCTTCCGCACCGGCGACATCGGCTTCATGGACGAGCGCGGCTACGTGAAGATCGTCGACCGCAAGAAGGACATGATCCTCGTCTCCGGCTTCAACGTGTATCCCAACGAGGTCGAGGACGTGGTGGCGCTGATGCCCGGCGTCCTCGAGGTGTGCGCGGTGGCCGCGGCCGACGAGAAGTCCGGCGAGGTGGTGCGCCTGGTGATCGTCAGGAAGGACCCGGCGCTCACCAAGGAGGCCGTCCTGGAGCACTGCCGCAAGCACCTCACGGGCTACAAGCTGCCCAAGATCGTCGAGTTCTGGAAGGAGCTGCCGAAGACCAACGTGGGCAAGGTGCTCCGGCGCGAGGTCAAGAACGCGCCGGTGCACGCCGACTGAGGGGCGCGAGCTCGCCGGCCAGCTCGTCGGCCATGCGGGCGGCGTGCGCGTAGATCGAGAGCTGCGGGTTGGCGCCGATGCTCGTGGGAAAGATCGAGCCGTCGTGCACCGAGAGGTTGGCGAGGTGGTGGTGGCGGCCGCGCTCGTCGACCAGCGCCTGGCGCGCGTCCGGCCCCATGGGGCATCCGCCCATCACGTGCGCGCTCACCACGCGGGCCCTCAGGGAGGCCAGGGGTAGTCCGGCGATGGCGGCCC
>JAHCLE010000283.1 GCA_026125445.1 Burkholderiales bacterium | reverse complement strand
AGCCAGGGAAAGCAGGCGGCGCGGAAGGCTCGCGCCGGACGAAAGGCGGGACGGGACGACGGCTGCGCGAGGCAGCCCCTTGCGGCAAGGCATGGCAGGCTCCTGATCACTCGTTGACGGCTGGCCCCCGGGTGCGAAGGGGCGCAAGCACCCGGCCGCGCGCATGCGCGCGGCGGGCGTTCGGACGGCAGGTCAGGCGAGGGAGGGAGGATCCCGCGCGCGCGGAAGGCGCGCGGTGCCCGGCGCGGGGCCGGAACCGGGTCGCGCCACGGGCGCTTCGGCCGTGGCGGAGCAGGCAGGGACGACGATGGATGCCGGAACGGGACCGGGGTCGGGCCGGTCGCCTCCCGCGGAGCACAGCACGCAGGCCTGGCAGGCGTGGGACAGGCCCCGGTCGGAGGGCGGCGTCCCGGGCAGCACGATCGCGGACCGGACCCCGGCGCCCTGCGACGAGCAGACGGTGACGGGGAGCGTGCGCCCTCCCGGACCGGCCAGCGCGTGCAGCGGCCAGGCGAGCGGCGCCACGAGGGTCGCGAACGCCACCAGCGCGGCGACGCAGCGGCGCAGCAGTCGGTTCCTCACGGGGAAAGGGTCGCTCGATCCATGCACCCAGCCTACGTGCCGGCGAGGGCGCCGCCTTGAACCGGTTCAAGAATCCCGCAAGTCGCCACGGATGGCCTCACTCCCACTCGATCGTGGCCGGCGGCTTGGACGAGACGTCGTAGACCACGCGGTTGATGCCCCGCACCTCGTTGATGATGCGGTTGGAGACGCGACCGAGGAGGTCGTAGGGGAGCTCCGCCCAATGGGCCGTCATGAAGTCCGTGGTCTGCACGGCGCGCAGGGCCACCACGTAGTCGTAGGTGCGGCCGTCGCCCATCACGCCCACCGAGCGCACGGGCAGGAACACGGCGAAAGCCTGTGCGACCTTGTCGTACCAGTTGGCGGGACCCTCACCCCGGCCCTCTCCCAAGGGAGAGGGAGCCACAGGCGTGTTGCGCAGCTCCTCGATGAAGATCGCGTCCGCCCGCTGCAGGAGCGCGGCGTACTCGGCCTTCACCTCGCCGAGGATGCGAACGCCCAGCCCGGGCCCCGGGAACGGGTGGCGGTAGACCATCTCGCGCGGCAGGCCCAGCTCGATGCCCAGCGCCCTCACCTCGTCCTTGAAGAGCTCGCGCAGCGGCTCCAGGAGCTTCAGGTGCAGCGACTCGGGCAGCCCCCCCACGTTGTGGTGGCTCTTGATGGTGACGGCCTTCTTCGTCTTGGCGCCCGCGGACTCGATCACGTCCGGGTAGATCGTTCCCTGCGCCAGCCACTTCGCGTTGGACATCTTCTTCGCCTCGGCCTGGAAGACCTCGACGAAGAGGCGCCCGATGATCTTTCGCTTCTGCTCGGGGTCCGCCACGCCCGCGAGCTCGCGGTAGAACATCCCGGAGGCGTTCACGCGGTCCACCTTCACGCCCATGTGCTGCGCGAAGGTGTCCATCACCTGGTCGCCCTCGCCGAGGCGAAGCAGCCCCGTGTCGACGAAGATGCAGGTGAGCTGGTCGCCGATCGCCTTGTGCAGCAGCGCCGCCGCGACCGCCGAATCGACTCCGCCGGAAAGGCCGAGGATCACCTCCTCGCTTCCCACCTGCTCGCGGATCCTCGCGATCGCGTGCGGGGCGAACTCGGGCATGTTCCAGTGCCGGTCGCACCCGCAAATATCATGAACGAAGCGCTCGTAAATGGCCCTGCCCTGACGCGTGTGCGTGACCTCCGGATGGAACTGCACGGCGTAGAAGCGGCGCGAGTCGTCGAACATGCCGGCGATGGGGCAGGCCTCGTTGGAGGCCATCACGGCGAACCCCGGCGGCAGCTTCGTGACCTTGTCGCCGTGGCTCATCCACACGTCGAGGAGCCCGTGGCCCTCCGCGTTGGCGCGGTCCTGGATGCCGTCGAGGAGCTTCGAGTGCCCGCGGGCGCGCACCTCGGCGTAGCCGAACTCGCGCACCTTGCCGTTCTCGACCCCGCCGCCGAGCTGCGCGGCCATGGTCTGCATGCCGTAGCAGATGCCGAGCACGGGGACGCCGGCCTGGAAGACGTAGGGATCGGCCGCCGGCGGCGTCTCGCCCGTCACGGAAGCGTGGCTGCCGGAGAGGATGATCCCCTTCGGGGCGAACTCGCGGATGAAGGCCTCGCCCACGTCGTGCTCGTGCAGCTCGCAGTAGACGCCCGCCTCGCGCACGCGCCGCGCGATGAGCTGCGTGACCTGGGAGCCGAAATCGAGGATGAGGATCTTGTCCATGCCCCCGTCCTCAATCGATGTGGTAATTGGGCGCTTCCTTGGTGATCTGCACGTCGTGCACGTGCGACTCGCGCATCCCGGCCGAGGTGATCTCGACGAACTCGGCGCGCGCGCGCATCTCCTCGATGGAGCGGCACCCCGTGTAGCCCATGCTGGCGCGAAGCCCCCCCATGAGCTGGTGGATGATCGCCGTCACCGGG
>JAHCLE010000282.1 GCA_026125445.1 Burkholderiales bacterium | reverse complement strand
CTCCGAGCTCCTCCGTGTTCTCCGTGTCCTCCGTGTCGAAATCCACCGTCCGCTGCCGCGCCGGCGCTTCAGGTGCCGAGGATCGTGCCGACCGTGACGCCGGCGGCCTTCGCCCACTCGGCGGCGGAAACCTTCTTGCCTTCTTCCGGCTTCACCTTGGCGATCTCGACCTGGCCGCCCTGTGCGGTGACGCGCATCGTCTCCGCCCCGATCCAGGCGATCTCGCCGATCTTGCCCTTCACGGCGCCGAAGGTGCGCACGAGGTGCTTGCGCGAGCCGAAGAGCTGCAGCTTCTTCCCCGCGATCGTGGTCCACGCGCCCGGCGCGGGATCGGCGCCGCGGATGGTGTTGTGGATCCAGTCGACGTGCTGGTTCCAGTGGACGCGCGCCTCGGCCGCGCGGAACCAGCCCTCGTAGGAGGCCTGCGACTCGTCCTGCACGACCTCCCGGTGCTTGCCGGCCACGACGAGATCCGCCGCCTCGAGCATCGCCGCCACGCCCATCGGGAACAGGCGGTCGAAGTAGACGGTGCCGAGCGTGTCGTCCGCCGAGATCGGCGTCTCCTTCTGCAGGATCACCGCGCCCTCGTCCAGGCCGTCCGTCGGCCGGAAGATGGTGAGGCCCGTCTTCGTCTCGCCCTTGGTGATGGGCCAGTTGATGGAGCTGGGGCCCCGGTACTTCGGCAGGAGCGAGGGGTGGTACTGGATCGTGCCGTGCCGCGGGATGTTCACGAACTCCTGCGGCGCGAACTGCAGCACGAAGGCCATGATGCCGATGTCGGCATCCAGCCCCTGCATCGCGGCCGTCGCCTCCGGCGCCTTGAGCGACGGGAACTGGAAGACCGTGAGGCCCTTCTCGACGGCGGCGACCTTCATGGGGTCGGGCTTGCCGCCCTCCTTCTCCGGTGCGACGAACACGCCCGCCACGGTGTCGCCGCGGGCGAGGAACGCCTCCATGACCGCCTTGCCGAAATCCTGCTGTCCGATGATCGCAATACGCATTTTCGAGTTATCCCGTCAGTAAACCTCTGGAACACGGATGAACACGGATGGACACGGATGAACACGGATAATTCCTGTGCGAATGACCGCGGTGCCTGATCTGGCGACTTCGCCCTTCCAGGCAGTGCGTTCACCGCTCGGGAATCATCCGTGTTCATCCGTGTTCATCCGTGTCCGAGCCTTTGGGTCGCGTAACTCTCTTACGCAGCCTTCTTGGGCGGGGCGGAGAAGGCCCCCGCGGACTTCATCGCGGAGATCTTCGCGTCGTCGTAGCCGAGCACGTTCTTCAGCACGTCGTCGGTGTGCTCTCCGAGCAGCGGGCTCCTCTCAATCCTCGCGGGCGAGGCCGAGAGCTTGATGGGCATGCCGACGTTGAACCACTTGCCGCGCTGCGGGTGGTCGAGCTCCACGTACATGTCGCGGCCGCGCACGTGCTCGTCGTCGGCGAGGTCGGAGGTCGACATGATCGGGCCGCAGGGGACGTCGATCTCGTTCAGGATCGCCATGAACTCGCGCTTCGTGTAGCGGCCGGCGAACTGGTTGAGCAGGCCCCACATCTTGGCCTGGTGCCGGCGGCGGTCGGCGATCTTGGCGAGGTCGGGATCGGTCGCGAGGTCGGGGTGGTGCACTTCCGGCCCGATGCGCTTCGCCAGCGCCTCCCAGACCGCCTCCTGGACCACCACGTAGATCCAGTCGTTGGGGCCGTGCGGCTTGCAGTGGATGGCGTTGCCGAGCTGGCCGCCGCCGGAGTCGTTGCCCGCGCGCGGCACGTCGCCCATCCCGGAGTAGGTCGGCACCGAGTACTCGGCGAGCTCCTGGCGCGTGAGGCGCTGGTGGTCGCGGAACTTGACGCGGCAGAGGTTCATCACGCCGTCCATCATCGCCACCTCGACGTACTGCCCCTGCCCCGTGCGGTTGGCCTGGTGCAGCGCCGCGAGGAGCCCGATCGCGAGGTGCAGCCCCGTGCCGGAGTCGCCGATCTGCGCGCCGGTGACGAAGGGCGGGCCGTCGGGAATGCCCGTGGTGCTCATCGCGCCGCCCATGGCCTGGGCGACGTTCTCGTAGGCCTTGAAGTCGGCATAGGGTCCGGAGGAGCCGAACCCCTTGATCGAGCCCACCACGATCCGGGGGTTGATCTCGTGGATCTTCTCCCACGTGAACCCGAGGCGCTCGAGCACGCCGGGTCCGAAGTTCTCCATCATGATGTCGCACTTCTTCAGGAGGTCCACGAACACCTCCTTGCCCTCGGCGCTCTTCATGTTGACCGTGATCGAGCGCTTGTTGCAGTTGAGCATCGTGAAGTAGAGGCTGTCGGCGCCGGGGATGTCCCTCAGCTGCCCGCGCGTCGCGTCGCCCTGGGGCGGCTCGAACTTGATCACGTCCGCGCCCATCCAGGCGAGCAGCTGCGAACAGGTGGGACCCGCCTGGACGTGGGTCATGTCGAGAATCCTTACGCCTTTGAGAGCTTCCATGCGCTTCGCTTCCTTTGGGAGG
>JAHCLE010000281.1 GCA_026125445.1 Burkholderiales bacterium | reverse complement strand
GCGCGCCAGACCTGCTTGCGTCCCGGCCAGGTGGCCTTGCCCTCGGAGCGCTTGCGGCGCGGCTCGCCGTCGTACTCCTGCAGCTTGTAGGCGCAGTCGAAGTAGGGCGCATCGGCGGAGGTGTTCATGCGCGTGCCCACGCCGTAGCCGTCGATGGGGGCGCCGCTCGCGCGCAGCTCAGCCAGGCGGAACTCGTCGAGGTTGCCGCTCGCGAAGATGGTCACGCCCGTGAGCCCTCCGGCATCGAGGATCGCGCGAACCCGGCGCGCGTGCTCCGCGAGGTCGCCGCTGTCCAGGCGAACGCCGCGGATGGCGATTCCCTGCGCGGCCAGGCGCGGCGCGAGGGCGACCACGCGATGGGCCGCGCGCTCCGTGTCGTAGGTGTCGATGAGGAGGGTGGCGTTGCCGCGCTGGGCCATCGCGAAGCGCTCGAAGGCCTGCGACTCGTCGGCGTGCACCTGGACGTAGGAGTGGGCCATCGTCCCGAAGATGGGGATGCCCCAGCGCCGCCCGGCCTCCACGGTGGCCGTCCCGGTGAATCCCGCGAGGTGGCTCGCGCGCGCCGAGAGGAGCGCGGCTTCCGCGCCGTGAGCCCGGCGAAGCCCGAAGTCCACCAGCAGCCGGTCGCCCGCGGCCAGCACGCAGCGCGCCGCCTTGCTCGCCACGAGCGTCTCGTAGTGCAGCAGGTTCATGACGCGGCTTTCGACGAGCTGCGCCTCGCGAAGGGGTGCCGTGATGCGGAGGATCGGCTCGTCGGGGAAGAACGCCGTGCCCTCGGGCATCGCGTCCACGTCGCCCGTGAAGCGAAGCCCCGCGAGGGACTCGAGGAATGCCGGCGTGAAGCGCTTCGTCCTTCGCAGCCAGGCGAGCTCGGAAGCCGTGAAGCGAAGCTGCGCCAGGTAGTCCAGCACCTGCTCGAGCCCCGCCGCCAGCAGGAAGTTGCGCCCGGGAGGCAGCGTGCGCATGAAGAGCTCGAAGGAGGCGGTCCCGTTCAGGCCCTCGTCGAAGTAAGCCTGCAGCATCGTGAGCTCGTAGAGGTCCGTGAGGAGGACCCCCTGGCCCGGGGACGCCCTGGGCGGGCGCAGCAGCGGCTCAGGCATCGAGGTCCGCCTTCCCGAGGAGCTCCGCGGTGGTGATGAAGTGCGCGCCGGCGCGGATCATGTCGTCCTCGGCCTCGTCGCCGTCGCCCGGCTTCACGTTCACCGCGCGGATGGCGTCGGCGAGCACGAAGGTCTCGTAGCCGCGGGTGCGCGCATCCAGCACGGTTCGCAATACGCAATAGTCCGTCGCCAGCCCGCCCACGAAGAGCCGCACCTGGCCCAGGCGGTTCAGGCGCCGGTCGAGGTCCGTGCCCTCGAAGCCGGAGTAGGCCTCGCGCGCGGCCCTGGTCGCCTTGGAGGCGATCCAGGTCCCTTCGGGGAGCTTGAGCCTCGCCGCGAAGGCCGCGCCGGGCGTGTCGGCCACGCAGTGGGCGGGCCAGGGGCCGCCCTGCTCGCGGAAGGACTGGTGATCCGGGGGGTGCCAGTCGCGGGTGGCGACGACGACCAGGCCGGCCTTGTGGAAGGCGGCGATGCACTCGTTCAGGGGCGGGATCACTTCCGCGCCGCCGGGGACGGCGAGGCTCCCGGAGACGAAGTCCTCCTGCACGTCCACGACCAGCAGGGTGTCGCCCTTGCGAAGCGGCGCGACGGACATTGGCTTTTCCCGCGAAAACGCAAAAGGAAGGGGGTTCGGTTAGTCCCCCCAGATGGCCCCCCCATCGTCGGGAGGCCGGCCCGCTCAACGTGCCCCGAAGGGTCTCCTAGAGCCGGGGGGACTTTCCGAACCCCCTTCTGCCACGCCTTCAGCATGGCACTTCGACGGCGGAATGTTCTGACCGAGGGCAAAAAGGGCTCAGGTTACCTTCTCCGGTACCAGGTACCGGTACCAGGTACGTGTACCTGGTACCGAGGTTGACGGCGCTCAAGCCCGGCCGGCGGGGCGGTGGGGAGAATGAACCAGGAGCCATCGCCACAGGAGGAGCCATGAAGACGGGCGAAGTGTGCAACCGCACCGTGGTCATCGTGGGTCGCGAGACGCCGCTGGGCGAAGCCGCGAAGCTCATGCGCGAGAACCACGTGGGCAGCCTCGTGGTGTCCAAGAACACCTACGGGCGCAAGCCCCTGGGCATCGTCACCGACCGCGACATGGTCGTGGAGGTGATGGCCGCCGACCTCGACTACCGCACGCTCACGGTGGGCGAGATCATGGGCGACAAGCTCGTGATCGCGAAGGAAGCCGACGACAGCCTCGACACGCTCAAGCTCATGCGCGCGAGCGGCGTGCGGCGCATCCCGGTGGTCACCGAAAAAGGCGACCTCGCGGGCATCGTCACGGTGGACGACCTGCTCGAGATCGTGGCCGAGGAGCTGGAGGACATCGTCCACGCCATCGGCAACGAGCAGCACAAGGAGACGAAGCGCCGCCGCTAGGCGCCTCGCACCGCGGTGAGCGAGA
>JAHCLE010000280.1 GCA_026125445.1 Burkholderiales bacterium | reverse complement strand
TCACACGGGCCGCGCGCGCGACGATGGGCGCGAAGCGGCGCACCTCCGCCTCCGAGGGCAGGTCGAGGTCCGGGCGGACGGAGCGAAGCGACGCGGCGTGGTTCCGGTCGTGCTCGGCGCGCGCGATGAACAGGGCCTCCTCGGCGATGGCGAGGCGCGCGCCAGCCACGCGGACGGCCTCTCCCATGGCCAGGGGCAGGGTAACGAGCGCGAGGGCCGAGAGCACCACCGCGACGACAAAGTCATCCCGCGAAGTCCGTGAACGGGCTTGCATTGGATACCTCCTTGGATTGCGCGAGTCGCCGGGGAAGGGGGTGGCGATGCTGCGCTGCACAAAAGGGCGCCATTATACCCAACTCCATAGGAGGAAATGCTCTAGAGGTCTGGCCGCGATTGATGCGCCGCACCAATTCGGTGCGGCGATGGAAAGTCACTGATCCGGCAGGCAATTTCACGCATGCGCTAAAGTCACGGCTATCCCGGACCCCGTGCAGGCCATGAACACGACCGCCGAACGCCCCCCGCTCCCCGACCACCTCGCCGTCAATCCGCGCAGCCCCTTCCACGTGCCCGCCGTGCTGGAGCACGACATCGGCATCCGGTTCAACGGCAACGAGCGCCACGACGTCGAGGAGTACTGCCTGAGCGAAGGCTGGATCAAGGTGGCGGTCGGCAAGAAGGTGGACCGATTCGGCCAGCCGCTCCTCATCAAGCTCAAGGGCAGGGTCGAGGCGTTCTATCGCGACGAGGGGGCGGCATGAGCACGACCACGCTGAAGGGAAGCTGCCTGTGCGGCGCCGTGAAGTACGAGGTCACGGGCGAGGCGACGCGCTTCTTCCACTGCCACTGCTCGCGCTGCCGCAAGGCCACGGGCACGGGGCACGCCTCGAACATGTTCCTGCAGCCGGGCGAGCTCAAGTGGCTCCAGGGCGAGGACCAGGTGCGCTCGTTCAAGCTACCCGACGCGAAGCGCTTCACCAACACCTTCTGCGCCACCTGCGGCGGGAGGCTCCCGCGCCAGGCGCCCGGCACGGACGTGGTCCTCGTCCCGGCCGGCTCGCTCGACAGCGATGCGCCGATCAAGCCGCAGGCGCGGATCTTCACCGCGTGGAGCGCGAAGTGGGCCTGCTCCGGCGATGCGCTGCCGGCCTATCCCGAACTTCCGACCTAGTCCTCCGCCCAGTCCACGACCTCGTGGCCGCGATCGCGCAGGTGGCTTTCCACCAGCGCGAGGAGTTCATTCCGGCGACGCTCGGCCTCCCACGCCGTGGAGGGCATCTCGATCGAGACTTCCTCGCAGCCCAGCCTGTCGCCTGCGATGGCGGTGACGACGATCCGGTGGCCGCGCGCGCCAACGGGAAAGATCGTGGAGGAGAGGGAATAGGCAGCCATGGTGGAAGTCCTCGGGCGGATGGCTGCATGGTGCCGCGGGGATGTGACAGGGTGGCGACCGGCACCCTCACCCCCGACCCCTCTCCCGAGGGAGAGAAGAGAAATTCTCAGGTCCCGCAGAAGGTCTGGTAGCAGGCGGTGACGGCGGGCGGGGCGGGCTCGCCGTAAGGGGCGAGTTCCGGGGCCTCGTCGAAGGGGCGCCGCAGGGCGTCCAGCAGCCGCTCGAAGGGCGCGAGGTCGCCCGAGTCGGAGGCGGCCGCGAGCGCCTCCTCGACGCGGTGGTTGCGCGGGATCACGAAGGGGTTCGCGCCGCGCATGGCCTGCGCGCGGGCCGGGCCGCCCCGCCCGTCTTCCGCGCAGCGCTCGCGCCAGCGGGCGAGCCACGCCGAGGGCGCCTCGCGCTCGGCGAAGAGCGCGCGAAGCGGCGCCTCGTCCCCGGCCGCGGCGTCGGCGAGCCGCCGCCACCCGAGCGTGAAGTCGACGCGGTGGCGGTGCAGGAGGTCCAGCCAGTCGGCCGCGAGCGTTTCGTCCGCCGCGTCGTCGCCGGCGCCGATCCCGAGCTTCTCGCGCCGCCCCGCCAGCAGGTGCTGGTGGTAGCGCGCCGGGAAGTCGTCCAGCACCTCCATGGCGAGGGCGGCCGCGCGGTCGGGGTCGGCGTCGATCGCGGGCAGGAGCGCCTCGGCCAGGCGCGCGAGGTTCCACTGCGCGATGGGCGGCTGGTTGGCCCAGGCGTAGCGCCCGTGGTGGTCGATGGAGCTGAACACCGCCGCCGGGTCGAAGGCCTCCATGAAGGCGCAGGGGCCGTAGTCGATCGTCTCGCCGGAGATCGCCATGTTGTCCGTGTTCATGACGCCGTGGATGAAGCCCGCGTTCATCCAGCGCGCGACGAGCGCGGCCTGCCGCGCGGCCACGGCGCGCAGGAGCGCGAGCGCCGGCACGGGATCGCCCGCGAGGTCCGGGTCGTGCCGCGCGATGGCGTAGCCGGCGAGCTTGCGCACGCGCTCGTGCTCCCCGCGGGCCGCGAAGTACTCGAAGGTGCCCACGCGCAGGTGGGAGGCGGCGACGCGCGTGAGCACCGCGCCCGGCAGCGGGCGCTCCCGGTGCACGGGCTCCCCGGTCGCGGCG
>JAHCLE010000028.1 GCA_026125445.1 Burkholderiales bacterium | reverse complement strand
CACGCGCGACTTGCCCTTGAGCGCGTGCTCGGCGGCCGACCCGGTGTCGCCGCTGGTGGCGCCCAGGACGTTCAGGCGCCGGTCCTGGCGCTCGAGCACGAACTCGAAGAGGTGCCCGATGAGCTGCATCGCGATGTCCTTGAAGGCGAGCGTCGGGCCGTTGGAGCAGGCGAGCAGGTGCAGGTTGTCCTCGAGCCGCTTGAGGGGCGTGATCTCGGGCGTGCCGAAGACCTCCTTCGTGTAGGCCTTCTCGCAGATCGCCTTGAGCGCGGCCCCCGGGAAGTCGTCGGCGAAGAAGCGCAGCACCTCGAAGGCGAGCTGCGGGTAGGCGAGGTCGCGCATCGCGTCGAGCTTGGGGCGCGTGATGCGCGGCCACTGCTCGGGAACGGCGAGACCGCCGTCGGGGGCGAGGCCCTCCAGCAGGATGTCGGTGAAGCTCTGGCCGGCGGCGTGCCCGCGGGTGCTGACGTATTTCAAAGAAGTTCTTCCAGGCGGATCCTCACGACGGGCGCGGGGATCGTGGGCAGAGCCTCGATGGCGCGGATGGCGGCGTTCACGTCGCGCTCCCTCGCCACGTGGGTGAGGATCACCACGTCGACCTGCTCCTCGCCCTCCCCCGCCTCCTTCTGGAAGATCGCGTCGATGGAGATGGCGCGGTCGGCGCAGATGCGCGTGACGTCGGCGAGCACCCCCGGGCGATCGAGCGCCCGCAGGCGCAGGTAGTAGGCCGTCTCGACCTCCTCCATGGGCAGGATGGGCGCGTCCGAGAGGCGGTCGGGCTGGAAGGCGAGGTGAGGCACGCGGTGCTCCGGGTCGGCCGTGGCCATGCGGGTGACGTCCACGAGGTCGGCCACCACGGCGCTCGCCGTGGCCTCGGCGCCGGCGCCGCGGCCGTAGAAGAGCGTGTGGCCCACCGCGTCGCCCTTCACCAGCACGGCGTTCATGACGCCCTCGACGTTGGCCAGAATCCTGCGCGCCGGCACCAGCGTCGGGTGAACGCGCAGCTCGATGCCCCTGGCCGCGCGCCGCGCGATGCCCAGCAGCTTGATGCGGTAGCCCAGCCCCTCGGCATAGCGGATGTCGGCCGCCGTGAGCTTGCCGATGCCCTCGGTGTAGGCCTTGTCGAACTGCATCGGGATGCCGAAGGCGATGGCCGAGAGGATCGTGAGCTTGTGCGCGGCGTCGATGCCGTCGATGTCGAAGGAGGGGTCGGCCTCCGCGTAGCCCAGGCGCTGCGCCTCGGCGAGCACGACGTCGAAGGCGAGGCCCTTGTCGCGCATCTCCGAGAGGATGTAGTTGCAGGTGCCGTTGATGATCCCCATCAGGTACTCGATGCGGTTGGCGCTCAGGCCCTCGCGGATCGCCTTGATGATGGGGATGCCGCCGGCCACCGCCGCCTCGAAGGCCACCATCACCCCCTTCGCGTGCGCCGCGGCGAAGATCTCGTTGCCGTGCTTCGCGAGCAGCGCCTTGTTGGCCGTGACGACGTGCTTGCCGCTGGCGATGGCCGCGAGCACCAGCTCCTTGGCGCGGGTCTCGCCGCCGATGAGCTCCACCACGATGTCGATGCCGGGGCTCGCGACGATGCGCGCGGGATCGGCGACGAGCTCGATGCCCTCGAGCGCCACGGTGCGCGGCTTGGAGAGGTCGCGGGCCGTGGCCATCGTCACGACGATCTCGCGCCCGGCGCGGCGCGCGATCTCCTCGCGGTTGCGGCGCAGCACCTCGACGGTGCCGCCGCCGACGGTTCCCAGGCCCAGCAGGCCCACGCGGATCGGATTCATTTGAGCTTCTTCGAGAAATGGAAGGAGGAGACCACGAGCCCCTCGCGGAAGTAGAACTTGTGCGCCTGCTGACGCTGCGTGCCGGAGTCGAGCGCGAGGACGTCGCAGCCGCGCTCGCGTCCCGCGCGCTCCATGTACGCGATCATGGCGCGCCCGGCGCCCTTCGAGCGCGACGCCTCGTCGGTGACGAGGTCGTCGCAGTAGAGCTCGCGGCCGGTGAAGGTCTTCTCGATCACCCGGAAGACCGTGACGCCCACCACGCGCTCCCCTTCGAGCGCCACCGCCATCTCGGCCCCGCCCGCGAAGATCTCCCGCATGCGGCCGGCATAGTCGGCGGGCAGGTGCGGGCGCAGCTGCCGGTGCACGGGTTCCGCGGCCGCGAGCAGCGCCGCGTCCAGGACCGCCCCGCGCGCGTCGGTGACGGCGACGACGTTCAAGAGACCCCGTCCTTGCGCAGCATGTCCTTGATGCCGCGCACCGCCTGGCGCGTGCGCGCCTCGTTCTCGATCAGCGCGATGCGGATGTGGTCGTCGCCGTAGTCTCCGAAGCCGATGCCCGGGGAGACGGCGACCTTGGCGTCGCGCAGGAGCTTCTTCGCGAACTCGATGGAGCCCATCGCGGCGTAGCGCTCCGGGATCCTCGCCCAGACGTACATCGAGGCCTTGGGGTTCTCCACCATCCACCCCGCCTCGTGCAGGCCCTTCACCATCACGTCGCGGCGGCTCTGGTACTTGCGGCGGATCTCCTCGACGCACTCCTGCGGGCCCTCGAGCGCCGTGATGGCCGCCACCTGGATGGGGGTGAAGGTGCCGTAGTCGTGGTAGCTCTTGATCCTCGCCAGCGCGTTCACGAGCTCCTTGTTGCCCACCATGAAGCCGATGCGCCAGCCGGCCATGTTGTAGCTCTTCGACATGGTGAAGAACTCCACGGCCACGTCGCGCGCGCCCGGCACCTGCATGATCGAGGGCGCCTTCCAGCCGTCGTAGGTGATGTCGGCGTAGGCGAGGTCGTGCACGACGAGGATGCCGTGCTGCCTGGCGAGCCGGACCACCTTCTCGAAGAAGTCGAGCTCGACGCACTGCGCCGTGGGGTTGGACGGGAAGCCGATGATGAGCATCTTGGGCTTGGGGAAGAGCTCCCCGATGGCGCGCTCGAGCTCGGCGAAGAAGTCCACGCCCGGCGCCATGCGCACCGAGCGGATGTCGGCGCCCGCGATGATGGCGCCGTAGATGTGGATGGGATAGCTCGGGTTGGGCACCAGCACCGTGTCGCCGCGGTCCAGGGTGGCGAGCATGAGGTGCGCCAGGCCCTCCTTCGAGCCGATGGTGACGATGGCCTCGGTCTCCGGGTCGAAGTCCAGGTCCCAGCGCCGCTTGTACCACTGGCAGATGGCGCGGCGAAGGCGCGGGATGCCCTTGGAGACCGAGTAGCCGTGCGTGTCCTCGCGCTGCGCCACCTCCACGAGCTTGTCGACGATGTGCCGCGGGGTGGGCCCGTCCGGGTTGCCCATGGACAGGTCGATGATGTCCTCGCCCGCCCGGCGGGCGGCCATCTTCAGCTCGTTGGTGATGTTGAAGACGTAGGGCGGCAGGCGCTTGATGCGGGGGAACTCCGGGGACATGTTGGCTTTCGGAAGTCTCGTGACGGGCGCGCGGGCGGTTGCTGCGCTGCAAAAAGGTATGATTCTAGCGGCCCGGGCCCCCCCCGGGCAATCGAGGATAAACCCTTGAAATTCGATAGAGAAACCACCGCCGGGCAGAACGTCTTCACGGCCTACGGCGAGGGCTGGGTCGAGGTCGCCGGACGGCGCGTCTCGGGAAGCCTCGCGGTGGCGGCCGAACGCCTCCTCGAGGGGTGGGCGGCCGGGGACATCGGCGCGCTGCGCCCGGAGGAGACGGCCGTCCTCCTCGACTGGAAGCCGGAGATCGTGCTTCTCGGCAGCGGCGAGCGCTTCCGCTTTCCCGACCCGGCCGCGCTCGCCCCGCTCTTCCAGGCGGGCGTCGGCGTGGAGGTCATGGACACGAAGGCCGCCTGCCGCACCTACAACATCCTCCTCGCCGAAGGCCGGCGCGTCGTCGCGGCGCTCGTGGCGTAGCCCCCACCCGCCCCCGCTCTTGCGGGGGTATGAACGGCGGTGCATATAATGGCTTCGCCGCTGCGGATCGACGGGACAGTCGACCGGCGTCCACCCACCAGGAGGAGGGACCGTGCAGAAATCGCTCCACATCGACCCGGCGAAGTGCACCGGGTGCCTGCAGTGCGAGATGGCCTGCTCGTACGAGAACTACCAGGTCTTCAATCCCGCGAAATCGCGCATCAAGGTCTTCGACTTCCACCACACCGGGCGCAAGGTCCCCTACACCTGCACCCAGTGCGACGAGGCGTGGTGCCTGCACGCCTGCCCCGTCGAGGCGATCAAGCTCGACGCCGCCACCGGCGCCAAGGTCGTGCTCGAGAACGTCTGCGTCGGCTGCAAGGTCTGCACCATCGCCTGCCCGTTCGGCACCGTGAACTACGTGCAGGACACGGGCAAGGTGCAGAAGTGCGACCTGTGCGGCGGCAACCCCGCCTGCGCCGAGGCCTGCCCGACGGGCGCCATCACCTACGTCGACGCCGACTGGACCGGCCTGGAGAAGATGCGCCAGTGGGCGCAGAAGCTCGACAGCCAGCCGGCCGCCGGCCACGCGGACTGAAAGGGAGGAGACCACCATGTCCTGGGCACGCAAGATCCTCCGGGTCGACCTCACCAAGGGCACCTGCACCGCCGAGCCGCTCAAGATGGACTGGGCGGCGCTCTTCCTCGGCCAGCGCGGGCTCGCCACGAAGTACTTCACGGCGGAAGTCGATCCCAAGGTCGATCCGCTCTCCCCGGCCAACAAGGTGATCTACGCCACGGGCCCGCTCACCGGCACGATGGCCTCCACGGGCGGGCGCTATTCCGTCATCACCAAGGGCCCGCTCACCGGCGCCATCGCCTGCTCCAACTCCGGCGGCTACTTCGGCGCCGAGCTCAAGATGGCCGGGTGGGACATGATCATCCTCGAGGGAAGGAGCCCGAAGCCGGTCTTCCTGCACATCGAGAACGACCACGCGGAGCTCCTGGACGCCTCCGCGATCTGGGGCAAGTCCACCTGGGACACCGAGGCCTGGCTCAAGAAGCATTTCCAGGATCCGCAGATGCGCGTCTCGGGCATCGGGCCAGCCGGCGAGACGGGCTGCCTCTATGCCGCCGTGGTGAACGACCTGCACCGTGCCGCCGGTCGCTCCGGGGTCGGCACCGTGCTGGGCTCCAAGAACCTCAAGGCCATCGCCGTGCGCGGCACCAAGGGCGTGGGCAACGTCAAGGATCCCGCGGCCTTCATGAAGGCCACGGCCGCCGCGAAGAAGGTGCTCGCCGACAACGCGGTCACGGGCCAGGGGCTGCCCAAGTTCGGCACGCAGGTGCTGATGAACGTGATCAACGAGATCGGCGCGCTGCCCACGCGCAACCACCGCGACGTGCAGTTCGACGGTGCGAAGGACATCTCGGCCGAGGCGATGCATGCCCCCCGGAAGACGGACGGCAAGCCCAACCTCGTGACCAACCAGGCCTGCTTCGGCTGCACCATCGCCTGCGGGCGCATCTCGAAGATCGACGAGTCGCACTTCACCGTGGTGAACAAGCCGCAGTACTGGGGCGCCTCGGGCGGGCTGGAGTACGAGGCGGCCTGGGCCCTGGGCGCGGCCAACGGGGTGAACGACCTCGAGGCCCTCACTTACGCGAACTTCCGGGCCAACGAGGACGGGTGGGACCCGATCTCCTTCGGCGCGACCGTGGGCGCGGTGATGGAGCTCTACGAGATGGGCGTGCTCAAGAAGGAGCAGCTGGGCATCGAGGCGCCCTTCGGCTCGGCGCAGGCGCTCGCCTTCTTCGCCGACCAGGTCGGCAAGGGCGAGGGCTTCGGCAAGGAGATCGCGCTGGGCTCCAAGCGCCTGACGGCCAAGTACGGCCACCCGGAGCTCTCGATGACGGTCAAGGGGCAGGAATTCCCGGCCTACGACTCGCGCGGCATCCAGGGCATGGGGCTCGCCTACGCCACCTCCAACCGCGGCGCCTGCCATCTGCGCGGCTACACCGTCGCGAGCGAGGTGCTGGGCATCCCGGTGAAGACCGACCCGCACGTGACCGAGGGCAAGGCGGGACTGGTGAAGGCCTTCCAGGACGCCACCGCCGTCTTCGACTCCTCGGGGCTTTGCCTCTTCACCTCCTTCGCCTGGACGCTGCAGGACGTGGCGCCCCAGCTGCAGGCCGCCTGCGAGGGCGACTGGTCGCTCGACAACCTCAACCTCGTCGGCGAGCGCATCTGGAACCTGGAGAAGGAGTTCAACCTCGCCGCCGGGCTCACGAAGAAGGACGACGACCTGCCGCCGCGCCTCAAGAAGGAGGCGGCGAAGACCGGCCCCGCCAAGGGCCTGGTCAACGGCCTCGACAAGATGCTGCCCGAGTACTACCAGCTTCGCGGCTGGAACGCGGAGGGCGTCCCGACCGCCGAGACGCGCAAGCGCCTGGGCACCGCCGCGCTCGAGTAGCCATGAGGCACGTGATCCTCGGCAACGGCCCCGCGGGGGTCGTTGCCGCCGAGACGCTTCGCAAGTCCGCTCCCCGCGACGAAGTGACGCTTGTGGGCGACGAGCCCGGGCCGCCCTACTCGCGCATGGCCATCCCCTACCTCCTCATGGGCGAGATCGGGGAGCCGGGCACGTGGCTGCGCAAGGACCCGGGGCATTTCGGGCGGCTGGGCATCGCGCTCAAGGAAGGCCGCGCCGTCTCCGTCGACACGGCCGGGAAGCAGGTGCGGCTCGCCTCCGGCGAGACGCTCGCGTGGGACCGGCTGCTCGTGGCCACCGGCTCGCGGCCCAACCGCCCGCCGGTGCCCGGCCTCGACCTGCCCGGCGTGCATCCGTGCTGGACGCTCGAGGACGCGCGCGCCATCGCCGCGCGGGCGAAGAAGGGCAGCCGCGTCGTGCAGATGGGCGCGGGCTTCATCGGCTGCATCATCCTGGAGGCGCTGGCCGCGCGCGGCGTCGAGCTCGTCGTGGTGGAGATGGGCGACCGGATGGTGCCGCGCATGATGCCGCCGCGGGCGAGCGAGCTCATCCAGGCCTGGTGCGAGCGCCAGGGCATCCACGTCGTGACGGGCGCCCGCGTCGCCGAGATCCGCGAATCGGGCAACGCGCTCTCGGTCAGCCTCACCGACGGCCAGTCCTTCCCGGCCGACCTCGTCATCTCCGCCACGGGTGTGGCCCCCAACACCGCCTTCCTCGAGGGCAGCGGCGTCGACTGCGACCAGGGCGTGCTCGTCGACGGGCGCATGGAATCGAGCGTGAAGGGGATCTTCGCCGCCGGGGACGTCTCGCGGGCGCCGGAGTTCGACACCGACCGCAAGATCGCCTACGCGATCCAGCCCACGGCGGTCGAGCAGGCGCGCATCGCGGCCCTCAACATGGCCGGGCGCGAGGCGGTCTCGCCCGGCGCTCTGGCGATGAACGTCCTCGACACGCTGGGGCTCGTCTCCGCCTCCTTCGGCCAGTGGCACGGCCTGCCTCACGCCCAGGGCGGCGCCTGGGTGGAGCTTCGCGAGGAGGAGCTCTTCCGCTACCTGCGGCTGGAGTTCAAGGGCGACCGCCTGATCGGCGCCACGAGCGTCGGCCACACCGAGCACGTCGGCGTGATCCGCGGCCTCATCCAGGGGCGCGTGGCCCTGGGGGAATGGAAGGAGAGGCTCCTCGCCGATCCCACGCGGCTCATGGAGGCCTACCTCGCCCGCGCGCAGGCCGCCTCCTGATCCGGCGCGATGCGGATCACCCTGAAGCTCTACGCGACGCTCGCGGACTACCTGCCGCCCGAAGCGCGAGGGGAGAACCTCGTTCGCCTGGAGGTGGCCGACGGCGCGACCATCGATTCCGTCGTTGCGCCCTACCGCCTGCCGCCGAAGCTCACCCACCTCGTGCTGGTGAACGGCCTCTTCGTGCCGCGCGAGGAACGCGGCTCGCGGGCGCTGCGCGAGGGCGACGTGCTGGCGATCTGGCCGCCCATCGCCGGTGGCTGAGATGGAGATGGCGCTCACGCGCGCCGAGTTCCTGCGCCTGCTGCCCGTGGCCGTGGGCGGCGCAGCCTTCCGCGTGGAAGGCGACGAGATCGGCTCGCTCGGGGGTTCCCCGGCCTGGCGCGTCCGCCTGAGGGAGCGGGCGCCGCGCGCCTTCGGGCCGGTGGCGATCCCCGTCCTGGCCGTGACCCTGGAGATCGAGGCGGCCGACGAGGCTGCCGCGCAGGCGTTCGTCTCGCGCTTCCTGCTGGGCTACCAGCGCGCGGGAGGCTGAACGCTCAGCGACGCCGGTCGCGAACGGCGAGGAAGAAGGCGAGGCCGGCCGCCAGGCTCACCGCCGCGAGCGCCAGCGCCACGGCGCGGTAGCCACCGGCCACCGCAAGCACGCCGGCGGCGAAGAACGGCCCGGCCGCGCGCGCGAGCAGCACCGGGGTGGCCATGAGCCCCGTGAGCCCGCCGTAGCCCTCCCTTCCCCAGATCTCGGCGGGCACCGTGCCGCGCACGATGGTCATGACGCCGTTGCTCGCGCCGTAGAGCACCGAGAAGGCGACGATCGCCGCGTCCGAACCCGAGGCGAAGGCGAGCACCAGGATGGATACCGGAAGCGCGAAGAGCGCCATCTCGCCCACGCGCGAGGCGCTCAGCCGGTGCGCGAAGGCGAACTCCGCGATGCGCCCGGCCACCTGCATCGGGCCCACCAGGGCCGCGAGCCACGCGGCCTTCGAGGGGGATAACCCCTGCTCCTGCAGCATCGCGAGCAGGTGCAGCCCCATGGCGGAGAAGGCCAGCATGTTGAGCGTGAAGGCCGCCGCCAGCCATCGGAAATGGCGGTCGGCCAGCAGCCGGGCGCGTCCCGCGGGATCGTCCGCGGCTCCCGCCGGGGCGCCGGCCGGCCGGCCGCGGGCCGGCAGGAAGAGCGCGTGCAGCGGCACGCACACTACGAGGTTGATGGCGGCGAGCGCCAGCACCGCCTCGCGCCAGCCCAGCGAGGTCGCGAGCCACTGCGTCAGGGGCCAGAAGACGGTGCTCGCGAAGCCGCCGGCGAGCGTGAGCACCGTGATGGCCTTGCGCAGGTCGGCGCGGAAGACGAGGGCGAGCGCCGCGAACGCGGGCTCGTAGAGCACGAGGCCCATCACGGCGCCGAGCGCGATCCACGCGACATAGAGCGCCCAGACCGAGGACACCTGCGAGAAGGCCGCGAGGAAGAGCGCCGCGCCCACCGAGCCCGCCGTCATCGCGAGGCGCGCCCCGTGGCGGTCGATGTGCCGTCCCACCGGCGCGGCCACCAGTCCCGAGACGAGCAGCGCCGCCGAGTACGCGCCCACGACCGCCGGCGGGGAGGCGCCGAGCTCGCTTCCCGCGGCGTCCATCACCACGGCGAAGGCGTAGTAGACGCTCCCCCAAGAGACGATCTGCGTGACGCCGAGGGCGGCGACGACGCCCCAGCGGCGCGGATCGGGCTCCTGCGCCTCAGGCAAGGCCGCGCAACTCCCGCAGCAGGACGGAGAGGACCGCGAGGTCCAGCGCGCCGGCGCGCTTGAGCTCCTCGCGCATCGTCGAGAGCCGGGCGATGGGCTGCGCGTGGCGCTCCTTCCACGCCGCGATCATCGCGGCCGGATCGCCGGCATCCGGGGAGAGCCGCGCGACCGCGGTGGCGAGCGCGCGCTGCTGGCTCGCGAGGTCGTCGCGCAGCGCGTTCCTCGCCAGGGCCTGCCACGGCGTGTCCGTGGGAAGCGCCGTGATCTTCTCGCCGAACCAGCGCAGCTCGAGGTCGCCGGCGAGCGCGAAATAGACCTTGGCCACCGTCTCCAGGGCGCAGCCCGTCTCGCGCGCCACTTCCGTCGCGTCGAGCACGGCGTAGAGCGCGTCCAGCCCCGCCATGTCGCGGGCGAGCGGCCCGGGCACGCCCTTCGACTCGAGCCGCGAGGCCGTGGCCTCGAAGGTCCCGCGGTCGGCGGCGGAGAGCATCTCGGGGAGCTGGCGGCGGAAGGCCTCGAGCCCGGGCTGGAAGATCGCCAGCACCTCGGCGATGGGCAGCCTCTCGCGCCGCCGGCGCAGGAACCAGAGGGCGGCGCGCAGCACCAGCCGGCCGGCCTCGACGAGCATCTCGGCCTGCACCGCGGAGGGCACGCGGTTGTCCAGGGCGTCGATCGCGGCCCACAGCGCCTCGAAGCCGTAGATGTCGCGCACCAGGATGAAGGCGCGAGTGACCTCCTCCGGCGTGGCGCCCGTCTCCTCCTGCATGCGCTGCACGAAGACCGAGCCGGTGCGGTTGATCATCGCGTTGGCCACCACCGTCGCGACGATTTCGCGCCGCAGGGGATGGCGCGGCATGACGGCGGCGTAGCGCTTGGCGAGCGCGGCGGGGAAGTAGCCCACCAGGGCCCGGGCGACGTAGGGGTCGTCGATGAGGCTGCCCTTCACGAGGTCGTCGAAGAGGACCATCTTCGAGTAGGCGAGCAGCACCGCGCGCTCGGGCGCGGTGAGCCCCTCGCGGGAGGCGCGCCGCTCGGCGATCTCGTCGTCCGAGGGCAGGAACTCCACCGCGCGGTTCAGTCGCCCGGCCTTCTCGAGGGCCCGGATGAGGGAGGCCTGCGCGTCGAGGAGCTTCTCGCCGCGCACGCCGGAGACCGACAGCGACTGGGTCTGGAAGTAGTTGTCGGCGAGCACCAGGTGGCCGACCTCCTCCGTCATGCTGGCCAGCAGCTCGTTCCTCTGCTTGCGCGTGAGCTCGCCGTCGGCCTCCACGAGCCCGAGCAGGATCTTGATGTTCACCTCGTGGTCGGAGCAGTCCACGCCGGCGGAGTTGTCGATGGCGTCGGTGAAGATGCGCCCGCCGGCGCGGGCGAACTCCACGCGCCCGAGCTGGGTGAAGCCGAGGTTGCCCCCCTCGCCCACCACCCTGCAGCGCAGTTCCGAGCCGTTCACGCGGATGGCGTCGTTGGCGCGGTCGCCCACGTCGGCGTGCGTCTGGCTGGCGGCCTTCACGTAGGTGCCGATGCCGCCGTTGTAGAGCAGGTCCACCGGCGCCTTGAGGATCGCCTTCATGAGCTCGGCCGGCGTGAGCGCCTCGTCGGCCACTCCCAGCGCCCGCCGCGCCTCGGGGGAGAGCGGGATCGACTTGAGCGAGCGCGCGAAGACGCCGCCACCCTTCGACAGGAGCGACTTGTCGTAGTCCTCCCACGACGAGCGCGGCAGAGCGAACATCCGCTCGCGCTCGCGGAAGCTCCTCTCCGGGTCCGGGTCCGGGTCGAGGAAGACGTGGCGGTGGTCGAAGGCCGCCACCAGCCTGATGTGGCGCGACAGCAGCATCCCGTTGCCGAACACGTCGCCGGACATGTCGCCGACGCCGGCGACGGTGAAGTCCTGCGACTGCGTGTCCACGCCCATCTCGCGGAAATGGCGCTTCACGCTCTCCCAGGCGCCGCGGGCCGTGATGCCCATCTTCTTGTGGTCGTAGCCGGCGCTGCCGCCCGAGGCGAAGGCGTCCGCCAGCCAGTGGCCGTACTCGGCGCTCACCGCGTTGGCGTAGTCCGAGAAGGACGCCGTTCCCTTGTCCGCGGCCACCACCAGGTAGGGATCGTCCGCGTCGTGGCGCACCACGTCCCTCGGGGGAACGACCTTGCCGCCCTTCAGGTTGTCGGTGAGGTCCAGCAGCCCTCTCAAGAAATCCTGGTAGCAGGCCACGCCCTCCTTCAGGAAGGCCTCGCGGTCGGAGGCCGGCGGGGCGGCCTTGAGCACGAATCCGCCCTTGGAGCCCACCGGCACGATCACCGCGTTCTTCACCATCTGGGCCTTCATGAGGCCCAGGATCTCGGTGCGGAAGTCCTCGGGGCGGTCGGACCAGCGCAGCCCCCCGCGGGCCACCTTGCCGCCGCGCAGGTGGATGGCCTCGAAGCGCGGCGAGTAGACGAAGATCTCGAAGAGCGGCCGGGGCTCGGGCAGCTCCGGCACCTTCGCGCTCTCGAGCTTCAGGGCGAGGTAGTGCTTGCGTCCGCCGTCCGCGCCGCGCACCCAGTGGTTGGTGCGGATCGTAGCCCGGATCACGTAGAGGAAGCGGCGCAGGATGCGGTCCTCGTCGAGGTTCGCCACGCCGTTGAGGGCCGCCTTCACCTCCTCGTGCAGGCCCTGCTGCGCGGCCTCGCGGTCGCCGCTCGCCGCGGGGTCGAAGCGCGCGTGGAAGATCGCCACGAGCTTCGCCACGATGGCCGGGTGCGCCGCCAGCGTCTGCGCGATGTAGGACTGGCTGAAGGTGAAGCCCGCCTGGCGCAGGTAGCGCGCGTAGGCGCGCAGCACCACCACGTCGTCGGGAGCGATCGCCGCCGCCGGCGTCAGGCGGTTGAAGGCGTCGTTCTCGATGGCCCCGCGCGCCACCCTCACGAGGGCCTCCTCGGTGATGCCCTTCACCGCCTCGACGCGCTCGATCTCGCGCGCGCTCCTCAGGCCGAAGTCGTGGATGAAAACGGGGGGCGCGCCCTCGCGCTCGACCTGCCAGCCGTCCTCGTCGAGCGCCTCCAGCCCCATGTTCTCGAGGATGGGCAGGCTCGCCGACAGCGGCACCTTCTCGCCCAGCCGGTAGACGCGAAGGCGCAGCGTGCGCGCGTCCGCCTCCACCGGCCGGTACAGGCTCACGGCGAAGGGATTGGACTCGGCGAGCGACTCGATCACCCCGATGTCGCGCACCGCCGTGCGCGCCGGCACCGTGTCGCGGTAGGCCACCGGGAAGGCGGCGCCATAGCGGCGCAGCAGCGGGTTGGCGCGCTCCTCGCCGTGGACCTCGGCAAGTGCCAGCTTCAGGTCTTCCTCCCAGCGGCGCGTGGCCTGGACGATCTCGGCCTCGATGGCCGCGACGTCCGCCGACGGCTCGTCCTTCGGGTGCGTACGCACCAGCATGTGGATGCGCGCGAGCACGGCGTCGGTGAGCTGCACCGTGTATTCGGTGCTCGTGCCGGAGAGCCGGCGCTTGAGGATCTGCTCGATGCGGCGGCGCACGTCGGTGTTGAAGTTCTCGCGCGGCAGGTAGATGAGGCAGGAGAAGAAGCGCCCGTACAGGTCGCGGCGCAGGAAGAGCCGCGTGCGCCGCCGGTCGCCCAGGCGCAGCACGCCCGTGGCCACCTCGAAGAGCGTGGCCTCGTCGACCTGGAAGAGCTCGTCGCGCGGATAGGCGTGCAGCAGCGCCCGCAGGTTCTTGTAGCCGTGGCTCGCCGCGGGGAAGCCCGCGCGGTCGAGGACCCGCGCCACCTTTCGCCGCAGCAGCGGGATGTCGGAGGGATCGGCGTGGTAGGCCGCGCTGGTGTACAGCCCCACGAAGCGCCGCTCGCCGGTCACGCGGCCGGCGGCGTCGAATTTCTTCACGCCCACGTAGTCGAGGTAGCCCGGGCGGTGCACGGTGGAGCGCGAGTTGGCCTTGGTGAGGACGAGCAGGCGCGGCTCGCGCGCGAGGGCCCGGATGGCGGCCGGCAGCTCGCGGAAGCTCTGCGATTCCCCGCCCAGGCGCGGCTCGCGCAGCACCCCCAGGCCCGAGCGCGGCACGATCCGGAGGTGGTCCTCGCCGCCCTCGGCGACGAGCTCGTACTCGCGGTAGCCGATGAAGGTGAAGTTCTCGTCGAGCGCCCAGGCGAGGAAGGCCCGCGCCTCCTCGGTGTCGGCCGCGTCCAGGCCGCGCGGCGGCTTCGCGATCTCGCCCACGATGGCCTGCATCGCCTCGCGCATCGGCTTCCAGTCCTCCACGGCCGCGCGCACGTCGGCAAGCACCGCCGTGAGCCCCTGCGCCAGCGCCTGCAGACGGGCCGGGTCGCTCTCGCGGTCGACCTCCACGTGGATGAGCGACTCGCGCGCGCCGTCGCGGCCGGCCGGCGCGAACGAGGCGAGCTCGCCCTCGCGGTCGCGCACGGTCTTGGCGAGCGGGTGCACGAGCAGGTGCAGCGTGTGGCCCTGGCGGTTCAGCTCCATGGTGACGGAGTCGACGAGGAACGGCATGTCGTCGTTCACGATCTCGATCACCGTGTGCGGGCTGGACCAGCCGTGCTCGTCCACGCGCGGGTTGTAGACGCGCAGCTTGGGGCTGCCGGTGGCGAAGCGGCGCGCGAAGGCGAGGTGCGCCATGCCGGCGCCGTAGAGGTCCTCGGGCGCGCGCGCGCCGAGGTCCTCGGCGTCGACCTGGTCGTAGTACAGGGCGAGGAACTCGCGGGCCTGGGCGGCGGCGGCGCCCTGCAGGCGCTGGGCGGCGAGGCGAAGGACGGATTCGAGGAGGGCTTGCTTGCTCTGCAGCTCCGACGCGGGCATGGAAACCTCGTTGTTTTCGTGGCGGGGACGTCGCCGGGGAGCTCCCCTCGTGGGGGCGCGCCGGCGCGCGTCCGGGAGCCGCCATTTTCGCCCAAGACGCCGCGCCTTGTTTACGATGGCGCAATGTCCGACGAGAAAACCACCCCCCGCCGCATCGGGATCCTGGGCGGGATGGGGCCCGCGGCCGCCATCGACCTGCAGGCGAAGATCCTGGCGGCCACGCCGGCGGGAACGGACCGCGAGCACCTGCCGGTGGTGGTGTGGAACGTGCCGCAGGTGCCCGACCGCGTCGCCGCCGTCCTGGGCGCCGGCCCCTCCCCCCTGCCGGCCATGGTCGAGGGCGCGCGGGCGCTCGAGGCCGCGGGATGCGAGGCCTTCGCCGTGGCCTGCAACACGGCGCACTTCTGGGCGGCGGAGCTCGCCGCCTCGGTGCGCATCCCGCTCGTGCACATCGCCGACGCCGCCGTGGAGTCCCTGGCGAGCCGCCCCGTGCCGCCCCTGCGCGTGGGGCTGCTCGCCACGCGGGGGACGCTCGCGGCGGCCTTCTACGGCGAGCGCCTCGCGCGCCGCGGCTTCGAGTGGCTCGCGCCGACGGAAGGCGAGCAGCGCGATCTCGTCGACGCGGCCATCGCGCGGGTGAAGGCTGGGGATGCCGCCGGCGCGCGGGCTCCCCTGGAGGCGGCCGTGCGCGCGCTCGCCGCCCGCGGCGCCGACGCGGTGCTCCTCGCCTGCACGGAGCTTCCCCTCGCGGCCGAGGGGGCGGCCACCGCCGTTCCCGTCCTCGACGCGAGCCGCGCGCTCGCCGAGGCCCTGGTCGACTTCTCGCTGCGCCGCTGAAACGGTTTGCCACCGCAAGAGCCGGGGAAGTATCCTTGCCCCTCGTCTCGCGAGGCCGTCCGGCTTGCGGGCACCGACGACCACCCAGGAGGTACCACCATGATCCGCAAGACCCTCGCCGCCGTGGCGGCCCTCGCCCTCATCGCCTCGGCCCCGGCCACCGCGCAGGAGCTCACCGGGACGCTCAAGAAGATCAAGGACTCCGGCACAATCACCATCGGGCACCGCGAGACCTCGATCCCCTTCTCCTACCTCGACGACAAGCAGCAGCCCATCGGCTACTCGATGGACATCTGCGCCGCGGTCGTGGAGGAGGTGAAGAAGGAGCTGGGCCTCGCCCAGCTCGCCGTCAAGTACAACCCGGTCACCCCGCAGACGCGCATCCCGCTCATGGCCAACGGCACCATCGACCTGGAGTGCGGCTCGACCACCAACACGCTCACGCGCCAGAAGCAGGTGGGCTTCGCGCCCATCACCTTCATCACCGGCACGAAGCTCCTGGTGAAGAAGTCCGCGAAGGTCAAGTCCTACAAGGACCTGCGCAACAAGACGGTCGTCGTCACCCAGGGCACGACCAACGAGCGCATCATCAAGGCGCTCTCCGACAAGGACAACCTCAACATCAAGTTCCTCAACGCCAAGGACCACGGCGAGTCCTTCCTCACGGTGGAGTCGGGCCGCGCCGTCGCCTTCTCCATGGACGACATCCTGCTCTACGGCCTCATCGCCAAGGCGAAGAGCCCGAAGGACTACGAGGTCGTCGGCGACTACCTCTCCTACGACCCGTACGGGATGATGTACCGCAAGGGCGACGAGGACTTCGGCGTGGTGATCCGCCGCGCCATCGGGCGCCTCATGGCGAGCGGCGACCTCGCCAAGATCTACAACAAGTGGTTCCTCGAGAAGCTGCCGTCGGGCGAGGTGATGGGCGTGCCGATGAGCCCGCTCCTCAAGGCCGCGATCCAGCTCCAGGCCCTGCCGGAATAGCCGCAGGGACCTCCGGGGGGCGGGCCACCGCCCCCTTTTCGTTTCCGGCGCCAACGCGATGGACTGGAAGGTTCTCCTCGAGCAGGCCCCCTCAGGGGGCATGACCTACCTCGGCTGGCTCGCCTCGGGGCTCTTCTGGACGCTCGCCGTCTCCGCCTGCGCCTGGGTCATCGCCTTCGCCGTGGGGTCGGTGGTGGGCGTGGCGCGCACCGTGCCGCTCGCGGCCGCGCGCCTGGCGGCCACGGCCTACGTGGAGCTCTTCCGCAACATCCCGCTCCTCGTGCAGATGTTCCTGTGGTACTTCGTGATGCCGGAAGTGATCCCGAAGGACTGGGGCGACTGGCTCAAGCAGGACATGCCCAACCTCCTGACCCTGCCCTTCGCGGCGCAGTTCAGCCTCTGGGAATTCACCGCCGCGGTGCTCTGCCTGGGCCTGTACACCGCCTCGCGCGTGGCCGAGCAGGTGCGCTCGGGCATCCAGTCGCTGCCGCGCGGGCAGACGAGCGCCGGACTGGCCATCGGGCTCACGCTGCCGCAGGTCTACCGGCACGTGACCCTGCCGATGGCCTACCGGATCATCATCCCGCCGATGACCTCGGAGTTCCTCACCATCTTCAAGAACTCCTCGACCGCCCTCACCATCGGCGTGCTCGAGCTCACCGCGCAGAGCCGCCAGATCTCGGAGTACACGTTCAAGACCTTCGAGGCCTTCACGGCCGCCACGCTCATCTACATCGCGATCACGATGACGGTGATCTTCGCCATGCGCGCGCTCGAGAAGCGCGTCGCCGTGCCGGGCTACATCGCCCAGGGCGGGGGGCACTAGCGTGGCCGGGGAGCGAGCCGGGGGGAAACATGGCTGAGATGGACTGGAGCGTCGTCTGGAAGTACCGCGAGGCGCTGTGGGACGGCATGCTCACCTCGCTCAAGCTCTTCGCCATCGCGCTCGCCGGCGGCATCTTCTTCGGCACGCTCCTCGCCCTGGCGCGCCTGGCGCGCTGGAAGGCGCTCTCGGTGCCCGCGGCGGGGTTCGTGAACCTCATCCGCGCCATCCCCTTCATCATGGCGATCTTCTGGTTCTACTTCCTCACCCCGATGATCGTCTCCAAGTTCACGGGGCAGCAGGGCGAGGCGGTGGGGCCGTTCACCTCGGCCGTGGTCGCCTTCATCATGGTCGAGTCGGCCTACTACTCCGAGATCATCCGCGCCGGCATCCAGTCGATCCCGCGCGGCCAGCCCTGGGCGGCCTACGCCCTGGGAATGAACTACCGCCAGTCGATGGTCCACATCGTCCTGCCGCAGGCCTTCCGCAACATGCTGCCCGTGATGCTCACCCAGGCCGTGATCCTCTTCCAGGACACCTCCCTCGTCTACGTGGTGGCGCTCAAGGACTTCCTCGGGGCGGCCTCCAAGGCCGGGCAGCTCACGGGACGCATCGTCGAGCTCTACCTCTTCGTGGCCGTCGTCTTCTTCCTCGTCTGCTTCGCGGCCTCCTGGGCCGTCAAGCGCCTCCAGGCGCGCCTGGCCGTTTCCCGATAGGAGCCGCACTCCCCATGAGCAGCCCCGAGCCGTCCCGTCCCATGATCGACCTGCGTGCCGTGAGCAAGTGGTTCGGGACCTTCCAGGTGCTCAAGGACTGCACGACGCGCGTGGCCAAGGGCGAGGTGGTGGTGGTCTGCGGCCCCTCGGGGTCGGGCAAGTCCACCCTCATCAAGGCGGTCAACGGCCTCGAGCCCTTCCAGAAGGGCGAGATCTTCGTAAACGGCATCTCCGTGGGCGATCCGCGCACGAACCTGCCGAAGCTTCGCGCCCACATCGGCATGGTGTTCCAGAACTTCGAGCTCTTCCCGCACATGAGCATCACCGCGAACCTCACGCTGGCGCAGGTGAAGGTGCTGGGGCGAAGCCGCGAGGAAGCCGAGGCCAAGGGCCTGAAGCTCCTGGACCGCGTCGGGCTGCTTTCCCAGAAGGACAAGTTTCCCGGCCAGCTCTCGGGCGGCCAGCAGCAGCGGGTGGCCATCGCGCGCGCCCTCTCGATGGATCCCATCGCCATGCTCTTCGACGAGCCCACCTCGGCCCTCGACCCGGAAATGATCAACGAGGTGCTCGACGTGATGGTCGAGCTCGCCCGCGAGGGCATGACGATGATGGTGGTCACCCACGAGATGGGATTCGCGCGCAAGGTCGCCCACCGCGTGGTGTTCATGGACCACGGCCAGATCGTCGAGGATTGCCCCAAGGACGACTTCTTCGGCTCCCCCCGGTCCGAGCGCGCCCAGGCCTTCCTGTCCAAGATCCTGCACCACTAGGGTCGGGCCGGGCCCGGATCTTGCCTGCCGCCGGGAGGCAGATGTACCGGAAATCATTGACTAATCGGCATTTTCCGACGAAACTCTAAGGCCATGAATCGCCTGACGGCCATCGGACTCGCCTCCCTCGTCGCCTACGGGGTGCTTCTCGCCACGCTCTGGGACGGAAGCCCGGCCCCCTCCGCCGCGGGCGCCCGCGCAGCCGCGACCGCCGATGCCGCGATTCCCGCTCCCGTTCCCGCTTCCGCATCCGGCGTCTCGGCCCGCGAGGCGGCCGCGCGTCCCCATTACGCGGCAGGTATGCGCCACGCGGTCGCGCCGGCCTCGCCGCGCAGGCTCTCGGGCGTGGCCCAGGAATTCCGCCAGACCCGCGACCTGAAGGCCTTCGTCGACTCCCTCCTCGCCCGCAAGGACAGCCTGAACCACGAAGAGCGCTACTTCCTCGCCCGCGCGCTCGAGACCTGCGCCTTCGCCACCGCGATGAACGACGACCTCGCCGTGGCCGCGGAAAAGCGCCGCCGCCAGTTCCTGTCCACCATCGCCCCCGGCGACCCGGAGGCAGGCAAGCGGATCGCGGCCTACGACGCGGCCGACGACACCCAGCGTTGCGTGGGCTTCCAGGGCTCGCGCATCGCGCAGAAGCAGGTGGACGACCTCTATCGCCAGGCGGGCGACGGCGGTGACGCGCGTGCGCAGGCGCGCATGCTCGTGGCCGAGCTCAACAAGAACCTCACCGCCAAATCCGGAGAAGTGGGCAGGGCCGTGGGCAACGAGGACTTCCTGCGCATCATCGGCCTGCTCGAGACGCGCGACGGCGAAGCCATGGTGCTCGTTGCGCAGTTCCTTGCCCAGCACCAGCTGATCGGCGAGCTTCGACTCGGCCCGACGGGCGAGATTCCCGACCCCGCCTCGCTGGTCGGCGCCTTCTCGCTCGTCGCCTGCGACTTCCAACCCACCTGCAGCGCCTTCGACCGCGAGGCGCTGCAGGCCTGCGCCTACGCCGGCTACTGCAGCGCCGGCTCCTACGAGGAACTCTACGCCAACTTCCTCGCATCCCCCTTCGCGTACGCGCAGGCGCTGCGCTACCGCGAAATCATCCGCGACGCCATCGAGACGCGGAACTGGAGCCTGCTGGGCCTGCAGAAGCTCATCGGCGCCACGTCCCACGCCGCGGCCACCTGATTCCGGCGGCGTGGCCGTCTGGTATCGCCGCGATCCCGACCGGGGCCTGATCGTCCTGTCCGTGCACGTCCAGCCGCAGGCCCGACGAACCGAGGTGGCGGGCCCTCATGGCGATCGCATCAGGATCCGGCTGGCCGCGCCCCCCCTCGACAACCGCGCCAACGAGGAGCTGGTGGCCTTCGTGGCCGCACGCTTCGGCGTCTCGCGCCGCGACGTGACGCTGCTTTCGGGCGAGAAGTCGAGGGAGAAGCGGCTGGAAGTCCGCGGCTCCGCCGTGGAGCCTGAGGTCGCCCTCGCCGTGCCCGCCGGGCGCTAGGCCGTCAGCCCGCCAGCGCCCGCACGTGGCGCACGACGCTTCGGGCCAGTGCGCGCGTGTTGTAGCCGCCCTCCAGCGTCGAGACGATGCGGCCGCCGGCGCTGCGGTCGGCCACCTCCGCGATGCGCTCGGTGATCCACTCGTAGTCGTCGTCCTCGAGCTGCAGGTGCGCGAGCGGATCCTCGCGGTGCGCGTCGAAGCCGGCCGACACCATCACGAGCTGCGGCTCGAAGCGCTCCAGGGCCGGAAGCCACGTGCGCTCCACCGCCGCGCGAAAGGCGCCGCCGTCCGTCATCGCCGGAAGCGGCACGTTCACCACGTTCGGCGCGCGGCTGTCGGCGCCGCAGAACGGGTAGTACGGATGCTGGAACGTGGAGCAGAACATCACTCGCGGGTCGTCGCGGAACATGTCCTCGGTGCCATTGCCGTGGTGCACGTCGAAGTCGAGGATGGCCACGCGCTCCAGCCCGTGCCGCTCGAGGGCGTGGGCCGCCCCCACCGCGACGTTGTTGAAGATGCAGAAGCCCATGGCGCGAAGCGGCGTGGCGTGGTGCCCCGGTGGGCGCACGGCGCAGAACGCGCGCGTGGCCGAGCCTTCCAGCACCAGGTCCGTGGCCCGCACCACCGCGCCGGCCGCGCGCAGCGACGCCGAGAGCGACATCCGGTTCATGGAGGTGTCCGGGTCGAGGTACGCGTAGTCCTCCTCGGGCGCGGAGGCATACACGGTGTCGATGTGCGCCCCGGCGTGCACGCGCGCGAGCTCCTCCGGCTCGGCCCGCGGCGCCTCGCGCTCGTCGAGCTGGCCGCCGAAGCCGGAAGCATCCAGCGCGTCGAGCACCGCCTTCAGCCGTTCGGGCGACTCGGGATGGTGCATCCCCATCTCGTGCAGGATGCAGTCGGCGTGGGTGACGAGCACGACGGACATTCGCGGCGGCCTGACTAGAAACCCATCATCCTGGAAATCTCCGCGGCGACAGCGGCATTCGGGATGGCCGCCCTGCGCCGATGCAACTCCGAAGGGCACTGACAATCCAAACTGTAACACCGGCCGGTGCCGCCATGGCGGCCATCCCCGGGGCGCGTGCTATCCTGAAAACCGGCTCCCGTTCCGACCCGCCATCGCCGACACGGTTCCCGAATCGACCCCGCCATGCTCATCGACGCCCGCGCACGCCTTGCCCCAAATCCCGTCGAGGAGGTGGTCGCGCGCGCCTCTCGCGTCATCCTGGGCAAGGAGCGCCAGATCCGCCTCGCGATGGCCTGCATCCTCGCGCGCGGGCACCTGCTCATCGAGGACGTCCCCGGCGTGGGCAAGACGACGCTGTCGCAGACGCTCGCGCGCCTGCTGGGCCTGGAGCACCGGCGCATCCAGTTCACCTCCGACCTGCTGCCCGCGGACGTGATCGGGGTCTCCGTCTTCGACCGCGAGAACTCGACCTTCCGCTTCCACCCGGGGCCCATCTTCTCCCAGCTCATCCTCGCCGACGAGATCAACCGCGCCAGCCCCAAGGCCCAGAGCGCGCTCCTCGAGGCCATGGAGGAGCACCAGGTGACCGCCGAGGGCCAGACGCGCCCCCTGCCCGAGCCCTTCTTCGTCATCGCCACCCAGAACCCGCTGCACCAGGTGGGCACCTTCCCGCTCCCGGAGTCGCAGCTCGACCGCTTCCTCATGCGCCTGCGCCTGGGCTACCCGGACGCCCGCGCCGAGCGCGAGCTGCTGAAGGGCGAGGAGCGCCGCGACCTCATCTCCCACCTCGAGCCGGCGATGAGCGCCGCACAGCTCCTCGAGCTGCAGCGCGCGGTCACCGCCACGCAGGTCTCGGAAGCGCTCCTCGACTACGTGCAGGCCCTCGTGTCCCACACCCGGGTCTCGCCCAGGTACGCGCAGGGACTGTCGCCGCGCGCGGGCCTGGCGGTGCTGCGCGGGGCACAGGCGTGGGCCCTCATGCAGGGTCGCCGCCAGGTGCTCCCCGAGGACGTGCAGGCGGTCCTGCCCGCCGTGGTGGGCCACCGGCTGCACGGCACCGGCGAATCCCAGAAGGGCGGCTTCGACGCGGCCGCGGACCTCCTCACCGCCGTCCCCATCCCCTAGCGTCCCGCGGCGATGTTCGCCAACGTGCGGCAGACGGTCGCCGACTGGATCTTCCGGGCGAGGTCGCCCGAGTCGCCGCCGGTCACGCTCGTCCAGCGGCGCATATTCATCCTGCCCACGCGCCAGGGCTATCTCTTCGGCCTGGTCCTGCTGGTGCTGCTGCTCGCCTCCATCAACTACGCCCTCTCGCTGGGCTTCGTCCTCACCTTCCTGCTGGCCGCGATGGGCGCCGTGGCGATGCTGCACACCTGGCGCAACCTCGCGCACCTGAAGCTGCGCCCGGGCCGCTGCGATCCCGTCTTCGCCGGCGACACGGCGCATTTCCGCGTCGTGCTGGAATCGCCCTCGCGCGAGCGCTTCGCCGTGGCCATCCGGCGCCAGGAGGGCGAGCCCGTGTTCGTGGACGTGCGCGCGAGCGAGCACTCGGTCGCCGCGCTGCCCGCGCCGACGTCTCGAAGGGGACGCCTGCGCTGCGGCCGCCTCGAGATCTTCACCCGCTACCCCGTGGGCCTTTTCCACGCCTGGTCGTACTTCGACTTCGGCCTCGCGGCGATCGTCTACCCGCGCCCGGCGCCGGACGCCGGCCTGCCGCCGCAACAGTCCACTGCCGGCGACGACGAGGGCATCCCCGTTCCCGGCGACGAGGACTTCGGCTGCCTGCGCCCCTACCGCGACGGCGACGCGCCGAAGCTCATCGCGTGGAAGGCCCTGGCGCGCGGCGATGACCTGCTCACCAAGGAGTTCCAGGCCTCGGCCTCCGCGGAGCTCTGGCTGGACTGGATCGACGCGCGCGCGCCCGATCCCGAGGCGAGGCTCTCCGTCCTCGCGCACTGGGTCATCGAGACCGAGCGCCTCGGCCAGAGCTACGGGCTGCGCCTTCCGGGCGTGACGATCCCGCCCGGCCGCGGCGACGAGCACCGCGCGCGCTGCCTGGAGGCGCTGGCGCTGCACGGCGAGGTTCCGGGCCCATGAGCGGCGCGATCCCCAACGCGGCGCTCGACGTCCGCAACGTCATGTGGCTTCTCGCGGCGATGGCCTTCGTCGTGGCGCCGCACGCCTTCCGCCTGCCCGAGTGGGTGGGTGTCTTCTTCGCCCTCGTGGTCGCCTGGCGCGCCTGGATCGCGTGGCGCGCGGCCCGCAACCCGCCGCGCTGGCTCGTGCTCGCGCTCACCTTCGGGGCGGTGGCGGCGACCTTCTTCGCCTGGGGCCGCATCGTGGGCCGCGACGCGGGCACCACGCTCCTCGTCCTCATGACGGCGATGAAGCTCCTGGAGATGAAGACCTCGCGCGAGGTGGTGCTCGCCATCCACCTGGGCTTCGTGCTGGTGATGACGAACTTCCTCTTCTCGCAGTCGATCCCGCTCGGGATCTACATGCTCGCCTGCGTCTGGCTGTTCGTGGCCACCCTGGTCGGGTACCACCGGGGCGTGGGCCGCACGCCCACGGTGCGCGAGCGGCTCGTCCCGGCGGGGCTGCTCCTGGTGCAGGCCGTGCCGCTCATGCTCGTGTTCTTCGTCCTCTTCCCGCGCGTGCAGGGCCCGCTCTGGGCGCTGCCGCAGGACGCCCGCGCCGGCCTCTCGGGGCTCTCCGACTCGATGACGCCGGGCAACATCTCCCAGCTCATCCAGTCCGAGGCCACCGCCTTCCGCGCCCAGTTCGAGGGCGAGATCCCGCCCTACCAGCTGCTCTACTGGCGCGGGCCCGTGCTGTGGAGCTTCGACGGACGGACCTGGAAGGTCCCGGACTTCAACATCACCGGCTCCCTCTCCTACTCGCGCGCCGAGAAGCCCGTGAAATACGTCCTCACCGTCGAGCCGCACGGCAAGCACTGGCTCTTCTCGCTCGACGTGCCCGCGACGCTCCCGCCCTTCTCCGGCATCCGGCAGGACCTGCAGATCCGCTCGGTGCGCCCCGTCGACGTGCGCGTGCGCTACGAGATGACCTCGTACCTGGAGTACCGCTACGGCGAGAAGCTGCCGGCCAACTTCCGCGCGCTCGCGCTGTCCTTCGACGAGCGCAGGAACCCGCGCACCGTCGCGCTCGGAAGGCAGTGGGCCGCCGAGTCGGCCAACCCGACCGAGGTGCTCAATCGCGCGCTGCGGCTCTTCAACACGCAGTTCACCTACACGCTCGAGCCGCCGCTGCTCACCTCGGAGAACCCCTACGACGAGTTCCTCTTCGACGTGAAGCGCGGCTTCTGCGAGCACTTCGCCGGAAGCTTCGCCCTGCTCATGCGCGCGGCGGGCATCCCGGCGCGCGTGGTGACGGGCTACCAGGGCGGGGAAGTGAACCCGCTCTCGCGCGAGCTCCTCGTGCGCCAGGCCGACGCGCACGCCTGGGTCGAGGTCTGGCTGGAGGAGCGCGGCTGGGTGCGCATCGACCCGACCTCGATCGTCGCTCCCAACCGGATCGACAGCGGCATAAACGCCGCGCTCGGCCCCATCGGCGTCATCCCCTCCCTCATCGCGGCCGACCGGCTGGGGGTCCTCGCCAACCTGCGATTCGCGTGGGACGCCCTCAACAGCCAGTGGAACCAGTGGGTGCTCGGCTACAACGTCGAGCGCCAGCGCCAGTTCCTCGCGAGCCTGGGGCTCGAGATCGCCGACTGGAAGAAGCTCGCCATCTGGCTCACCGTCGCCACCCTCGCCGTGGGCGGCCTCGTGGGACTGGGCCTCGTCCTGCGCGACCTGCCGGTGCGCCGCGACCCGGCCGTCGTCGCGTGGGAGCGCTTCTGCGCCAAGCTCGCGCGCGCCGGCCTCCCCCGCGCGCCGCACGAAGGCCCCGTGGACTTCCTCGCGCGCATCGAGTCCCAGCGTCCCGAAGTCGCCGCCGAAGCGCGCGCCATCGTCGAGCGCTACGTCGAGGCCCGCTACGGCGAGGGCATCTCCCGCCCCGAGTCCCGCGACCTCCTCGCCCGCGTCCGCCGCTTCCGTCCCGCATGACCCACGCGGCGCGATCCGGTGCCGACTGCGTAATCAGCTAATTGGATGTATCCGTGCCGGGCGGTCCGAGCTGACCCTACGTGGCAGGGGAGCCGTGTGGACATGTGTTTTTTCGGTTTTTGGCCAGGTCAATTTGCTTCGGGCGTCACGGGCCGAACCTATGTCGAGGTTTTCCCGGAGTCGCGGGCAAGGGCAAGTCAATCTGGCCAAAAACCGAAAAGACACATGTCCACACGGCTCCCCGGTGGCACCTGGAGCACCTGACCTGCGCATCGATTCGCTAAGGGAATTGGTGTCGTCGCGAACGGTGCGGCGCCGGTGGGCTATTGCGGCGGGAGGACTCGGGCGGGATCGACGGGCTTGCCCTGGCGGCGGACCTCGAAGTGGAGCTTCACCTGGTCGGTGTCGGTGGAGCCCATCTCGGCGATCTTCTGGCCGCGCTTCACGTCCTGCTGCTCCTTCACGACGATGTTGTCGTTGTGGGCGTAGGCGGAGAGCCAGGTGTCGCTGTGCTTGATGATGACGAGCTTGCCGTAGCCGCGCAGCCCCTGCCCGGCGTAGACCACGCGCCCGGCGGCCGCGGCCACCACGGGCGCGCCCTTCTTGCCGGCGATGTCGATGCCCTTCGTGGCCTCGGTGAAGCCGGCGAGCACCTTGCCCTTGGCGGGCCAGATCCAGTCGACGGCCTCGCCCTGGGTGCCGGCCGCGGGCTTCTCGGGCTCTGCGGCGGGGGCGGCGGCGGGAGGCGCGGCGGGCGCGGTTGCGGGCGTCGGCGGAGTGGCGGATTCGGGGGCCACGTCGCCGGCGGAGAGCTGCGCGAGCGCCTTTTCGGAGTACGGCAGGCGCTGCGCGCGCGGCTCGACCTTGAGCTTCTCGGTGTTGGCGAGCGGGCGCGACTCGATCACGGGGCCGCTGCCGGCGAGCGGGGTGGCCACCGGGCCCGCGGGTGCGGCGGGGGCGCCGGCCGGCGCGGCGAGCACCAGCACCTGGCCCACGCTGATGACGTTGGGGTTGGTGATGCCGTTCCACGCGGCGAGCTCGCGGTAATCGAGGCCGTACTGCAACGCGATGCCCACCAGCGTCTCGCCGCGCTTGATCGTGTGGGTCGGGACGGGCTTGGCCACCGGCTTCGGCGGCGCCGGCTTCGCGGGCTCGGGCTTCGCGGGCGCGGACGGGGGCGCGCGATCGACGACGGGCGCGGGCTCCCGCGTGGCGCAGCCGGCGGCGAGCGCCACGACGGCGGCGAGGATGGCGGCTTGGCGGATCGGGGAGCGGGGACTCATGGTCTCCTCAGGCGATTCCGGGCAGGAGGGGGACGAAGTGCACGGCGTCGCGCTTCTCGTCGGTGAAGCCGGCGGGCGTGCGCTCCACCACGTGCAGCCACTGCTCGCCCGTCCCCACCGGGATCACGAGCCGGCCGCCCACCGCGAGCTGGGCCTTCAGCGCCTCGGGAACGTGGCTCGCGGTGGCCGCGCACAGGATCCCGTCGTAGGGGCCGCCCTCGGGATAGCCCTTGTGGCCGTCGGCGTGCTTGAAGCGCACGTTGTAGAAGCGCAGGTCGCGAAGGTTGCGGCGCGCCTTGTCCATGAGCGGCGCCAGGCGCTCGAGCGTGTAGACCTCCTTCACCAGCTTCGCGAGGATGGCCGTCTGGTAGCCGCAGCCGGTGCCGATCTCGAGCACCTTCGCCACCGGGCCCTTCTCGAGCAGGAGCTGGGTCATCATCGCGACGACCGAGGGGCTGGAGATGGTCTGCCCGTGCCCGATGGGCAGCGGCGTGTCCTCGTAGGCCCGGGAGGCGATTCCCGCCTCGACGAAGAAGTGGCGCGGGATCTCGAGCATCGCGGCGAGCACGCGCTCGTCGCGGATGCCGGCCTTGCGCAGCGCCTCGACCATCCGCCCGCGCGTGCGGTCGGAGGTCATGCCGATGCCGGCGCCCGCGCGCGAGAGCTCGCTCATGCGGCCAGCCACTGACCGATGGCGCCCACCTGGCCCGCGTGCGTGAGGTCGACCTGCAGCGGCGTCACCGAGACGGCGCCGCGCTCGAGCGCGTGGAAGTCCGTTCCGGGCCCGGCCTCGCGCGCCGCGCCGGCGGGCCCCACCCAGTAGACCGTGTCCCCGCGCGGGTTCACGCTCTTCACCACGGGCTGCGCCTTGTGGCGCCGGCCCAGGCGCGTCACCTCAAGGCCCGCGAGCTGGTCGTATGGCAGGTCCGGCACGTTGACGTTGAGCAGGATCGGCTCGCCCGGCGGAGCGCGCCAGATGCGCTCGACGAGGTCGCGCGCCACGCGGGCCGCGGTCCCGTAGTGCTCGAACCGCTTGCCGACGAGCGAGACGGCGATCGCGGGCACGCCCAGGAGATAGCCCTCGGTGGCCGCGGCGACCGTGCCGGAGTAGAGCGTGTCGTCGCCCATGTTGGAGCCGGAGTTGATCCCGGAGACGACGATGTCGGGCTCGATGTCGAGGAGCCCCGTGACCGCCATGTGCACGCAGTCGGTCGGCGTGCCGTTCACGTAGAAGAAGCCGTTGCCGGCGCGGTGCAGGGACAGCGGCCGGTCGAGCGTGAGGGAGTTCGAGGCGCCGCTGCGATCGCGCTCGGGGGCCACCACCGTGACCTCGCCGAGGGGGGCGAGCACCTCGTGCAGCGCCGCGAGACCGGGGGCGAAATAGCCGTCGTCGTTCGAGAGGAGGATGCGCATCGCGGGGGCTTTCGCCCGGGGGATTTTTGCTGCGCGATTATACCCGATCACCCCCGGCCGGCCCCTCGCGCGTGGGCTAGAATGGCGCCTTCCCCCCGGCTCCTTTTCCCCATGGCCCGCCCCGCTTCCCGCCTCGCCGCCGCCCTCGCCGCGGCCGTTCCCGCCTTCTGCGCCGCGGCCCTCGACGTCCCGGGGCTCGCGAAGGACGTCTCGCCCTGCGACGACTTCTACGCCTACGCCAACCGCCACTGGCTCGAGACCACGGCGATCCCGGACGACAAGCCGCGCTGGGGCACCTTCGACGCCATCGCGCGGCGCAACAAGGAGATCCTGCAGTCCACGCTCGCCGCCGCGGCCGCCTCCAATCCCTTCCCGCCCGGCAGCAACCGGCACAAGGTCGTCGCCTACTACGCGAGCGGCATGGACGAGGCGGCCATCGCGCGCGCCGGCCTCGAGCCCCTCGCCCCGCTCTTCGCGGCCATCGACGCGGTCAAGGCGCCGGACGACCTGCCGGCGGCGCTCGCCACCCTGCACCGCCACGGCATCGCGGCCGGCTTCTCGCTGGCGGTGCGCCAGGACGCGAAGGACTCGCGCCGCTACCTGGCCCAGTTCCAGCCCGGAGGCCTGGGCCTGCCGGACCGCGACTACTACTTCCGCGACGACGAGCGCTCGAAGTCGCAGCGCGAGGCGTACTCGGCGCACGTGGCCGCGATGTTCCGGCTCGCCGGGGAGGCCGATTCGACCGCTGCGAGGCTCGCGGATGCCGTGATGGCGATCGAAGCCGAGCTCGCCCGCAGCCAGATGACCAACGTCGAGCGGCGCGACCCCGAGAAGACGTACAACCTGCGCAGCACGGCGCAGCTCGCGCGCGAGGCGCCGGGTCTCGACTGGAAGGCCTATTTCGCCGCGGCCGGCGCCCCCGGGCTCGCGGAGATCAACATCTCCCAGCCGGTCGCGGCCACGGCCCTGGCGAGGCTCGCGGCCGAGCGTCATGCCGCCGACTGGCGCGCGTACCTGCGCTGGCAGGTGCTGCGCGCCTCCGCGACGAAGCTGCCACGCGCCTTCGAGGAGGCCCACTTCGACTTCTACCAGCGCACCCTCACCGGCGTGCGCCAGTTGCCGCCCAGGAACGAGCGCGTCATCGAGGCCATTTCCGGCAACTACGGCTCCGAGCCCCTGGCCCAGGCGCTGGGGGAGCTCTTCGTGGGCGAGGCCTTCCCGCCCGAGGCCAAGCGCCGCGCGCTCGAGCTGGTGGGGCACGTGAAGGCGGCGCTGCGCGAGCGGCTGGAGAAGCTCGACTGGATGGCCGAGCCCACGCGCAAGGCGGCCCTCGACAAGCTCGACCGCATGGCGGTGAAGATCGGCTACCCGGACCGCTGGCGCGACTTCTCCACGGCCGAGGTGGGAGCGAGGCCCTTCGCGGCCAACTGGCTGGCGGCCAACGCCTTCGAGTTCCGGCGCTCGCTCGCGCGGCTGGGCAAGCCGGTGGACCGCGGCGAATGGTGGATGTCGCCGCACATCGTCAACGCCTACTACGGCGCCACGCTGAACGAGATCGTCTTCCCCGCGGGGATCCTGCAGCCGCCCTACTTCGACGCGAAGGCCGACGACGCGCTCAACTTCGGCGGCATCGGCATGATCATCGGCCACGAGATCATGCACGGCTTCGACGATCGCGGCCGCCGCTACGACGCCGACGGCAACCTGCGCGAGTGGTGGACGCCGGCCGACCGCCAGCGCTACCAGGAGCGCGCGCAGGCGATCGTCGCCCAGTACGACGCCTACGCGGGCATCGACGGCCTCAACGTGAACGGCAGGCTCACCCTCGGCGAGAACATCGCCGACCTCGGCGGGATCCAGATCGCCTACCTCGGGCTGCAGCGCGCGCTCGCCGGCAAGCCGCGCGATCCGATCGACGGCTTCACGCCGGAACAGCGCTACTTCCTCGCCTTCGCGCAGGCCTGGCGCTCGCGCTACCGCCCGGAGCTCGAGCGGCTCCGCCTGCTCACCGACGGCCACTCGCCCCCGCGCTATCGCGTGCAGGGCCCGCTCGCCAACCTGCCCGAGTTCGGCAAGGCCTTCTCCTGTCCCGTCGACGCCCGGGCGCTGCGCGCCGAGCACGAGCGCGTGAACCTCTGGTGAGGCCGCGAGGACGGTGAACGCGCTCGCGAGCGCCGCCGCAGCCGATCCCCGCGCGAGGGCGCAGGCGTGGCTCGCGCAGGCCTGCGGCGCCCGGAGGCTGGCGATCGAGCGCTGGGAGCGGCTTTCCGGCGGCGCCATCCAGGAGAACATCGCCCTCGACGTGACGGTCGAGGGCGGGCCGCACGCCGGGCGCCACGAATGGGTCCTGCGCACCGACGCCCCCTCGGCGGTCGCCGTGAGCCACTCGCGTCCCGAGGAGTTCGAGATCCTGCGCGCGGCCCACTCGGCGGGCGTGCGCGTCCCCGAGCCGCTCTTCCTCTGCCGCGATGGCGACGGGCCCGACTTCTTCGTGATGCGCCGCGTTCCCGGCGTGGCCGCCGGCCACCGCCTGTCGAAGGACGAGCGCCTCGTGCCCGACCGCGTGGCGCTCGCCCGCGAGCTGGGCGCCAACCTCGCGCGACTGCACGCGGTGAGGCCGCCACGGGCCTGCCTCGCCTTCCTGGGCGAGCCGCCCGCCGATCACGCGCGGGCGACCATCGCCGGCTATCGTCGCGACCTCGACGCCCTGGGCGCCGTGCGCGGCGAGGCGTGGCCCGCGCTCGAGTGGGGCCTCGCGTGGTGCGCCCGCAATGCGCCCGCTCCCCTTTCCGCCTGCCTGCTGCATCGCGACTGGCGCACCGGCAACTACCTCGTTCACGAGGGCCGGCTGGCGGCGGTGCTCGACTGGGAATTCGCCGGCTGGGGAGACCCCCGCGAGGACCTTGGCTGGATGCTCGCGCGCTGCTGGCGCTTCGCGCGGCCCGACCTCGAGGCCGGTGGCATCGGCACGGCGGACGACTTCCTCGCCGGATACGCCGAGGGCGGCGGGAGAGCGACGACGCCGCGGGAGACGGTCTACTGGCAGGTGCTGGCGCACCTGCGCTGGGCCGTGATCGCGCTGCAGCAGGCCGAGCGCCACCGCTCCGGCTCGCAGCGTTCGCT
>JAHCLE010000279.1 GCA_026125445.1 Burkholderiales bacterium | reverse complement strand
ATTGCGACGCGCGGCTCGCGACGCATCGTCGAATGCTAACGCTTTTGGTGCGCTTCGCGTTGACCGCCGCTAGATGTCCACGTGCGTGCCCAGCTCCACCACGCGGTTGATCGGGATGTTGAAGAAGTCCGTGGCGCGCGTGGCGTTGCGGTTCATCCACGCGAAGACGTGGTCGCGCCAGGTCGCCATCCCCGGCCGCTCGCCGGCGCACACGATGGTCTCGCGCGACAGGAAGAACGAGGTTTCCATCGGCTCGAAGGCGAGGCCGTAGCGCGCCTTGCAGGATTCCAGCATGTCCTGGACGTCGGGCTGCTCCTTGAATCCGTACCAGGCTTCCGCGCGCCAGAAGCCGTCGCCGAGGTCCTTGAGCTGGATGCGGTCCTCGACCGGGACCCAGGGCACGTCGTGCCCCACGACGGTGAGGAACATGACGCGCTCGTGCAGCACCTTGTTGTGCTTGAGGTTGTGCAGGAGCGCCGAGGGAACCGTGTTGGCCGAGCCCGTCATGAAGATGGCGGTGCCGGGCACGCGCTGCGGCGGGCTCAGCGCGAGGCTTTCCAGGAACGGCTGGAGCGGGATGCCCTGCTCGGCGAGGCGGCGGTTGAGCAGGATCCTGCCGCGCCGCCAGGTGACGAGCAGCGCGAAGAGGGCGCCGCCCACGAGCAGCGGGAACCAGCCGCCGTCGGCTATCTTGAAGCCGTTGGCCACGAGGAAGGCGAGGTCGATCATCGCGAAGGCGCCGAAGACGATGACGGCCGTCGCCCGGCTCCACCCCCACACGCGCCTCGACACCACCACCATCAGCACGGTCGTGATCACCATCGTGCTCGCCACGGCGATGCCGTAGGCGGAAGCGAGCGCGCTCGACGACTTGAAGCCCAGCACCAGCAGCACGACCGCGACGAAGAGGGCCCAGTTCACGAACGGGAGGTAGATCTGCCCCATGGCGCGCGCCGAGGTGTGCTCGATCTTCATGCGCGGGATGTAGCCGAGCTGGATCGCCTGGCGGGTGAGCGAGTAGGCGCCCGAGATCACGGCCTGCGAAGCGATCACCGTCGCGGCGGTGGCGAGGACCACCATCGGCAGCACGGCCCACGCGGGCAGCATGAGATAGAAGGGGTTCTTGATGCCCTCGGGGTTCGCGAGGACGTACGCGCCCTGCCCGAAGTAGTTGAGCAGCAGCGCGGGCATCACCAGCCCGAACCAGGCGAGGCGGATGGGCCGCGCGCCGAAGTGACCCATGTCCGCGTAGAGCGCCTCGCCCCCGGTGATCACCAGGAACACGGAGCCCAGCACGAGGAATCCCGCCACGGGGTTCGCGGCGAGGAACGCGGCCGCCTGCAGCGGGTCGAGCGCCTGCAGCACCGAGGGGTTGTCCGCGATGCGGTACACGCCCGAGGCGGCCAGGGCCAGGAACCACACGACGATCACCGGGCCGAAGAGGTTGCCGACGCTGCCGGTGCCGCGGTACTGGATGACGAAGAGCGCCGTGAGGATGACCAGCGTGACCGGGATGATCGCGCGCGAGAAGACCGGCGTGGCCACTTCCAGCCCCTCCACGGCGGATAGCACCGAGATGGCGGGCGTGATCATCGCGTCGCCGTAGAACATCGAGGCGCCGAAGACGCCCAGGATCATGAGCGTCCAGCGCATCCGGCTGTCCTCGACGCCCCGGATCGCGAGAGCCACCAGGGACAGGATCCCGCCCTCGCCGTCGTTGTCCGCGCGCAGCACGAACACCACGTACTTGAGCGAGACGACGATGGTCATCGTCCAGAAGAGCAGCGACAGGATCCCGTGCACGTTCGCGGGCGTGAGCGCGATGCCGTGCTCCGGGCTGAAGCATTCCTTGAGGGCGTAGAGGGGGCTGGTGCCGATGTCGCCGTAGACGACGCCGAGGGCGCCGAGCACCAGGATCGACATCGGCGCGTGGGGCGCGTGCGCGGCTGGAGCGGGCGCTGCGGGGGAACTCATTCAAGCTCCCGCGCCGGAGACGGGGGTGCCCGGCGCAAGTGGGGCCGGACTATATACCTAGTTGCTGCACCGCACAACTCGCGGTACCAGGTACGCGTACCAGGTACCGGTACCTGGTACGCGTACCTGGTACCGGGGTCAGGCGACGTAGAGGAGGATGGCGACGTAGTGGACGGCGCTGCCGGCCAGCACGAAGAGGTGCCAGATGCCGTGGAAGTGCTTGAAGCGGTCGTCGTAGAGGTAGAAGACGATGCCCGCGGTGTAGACCGCGCCGCCGGCGGCCAACCAGGCGAAGCCGGACCACGAGAGCGCCCGGACGAGCGGCACCACCGCCACCAGCGCCACCCAGCCCATGAGCAGGTAGATCACGAGCGACAGGACGCGCGCGCCCCGGGCGAACCAGATCTCCTGGACGATGCCCACGAGCGCGAGCCCCCACACCACGCCGAAGAGCGACCAGCCCCAGGGGCCGTTCAGGGTGACGAGCGTGAAGGGCGTGTAGGTGCCCGCGATCAGCAGGTAGATCGCGGCGTGGTCCATCTTGCGAAGGACGT
>JAHCLE010000278.1 GCA_026125445.1 Burkholderiales bacterium | reverse complement strand
GGGCGTGAACGCGGCCATCGGCGCCTCCACCTGCACGGTCACGGTGAACGTCACCTCCACGACCGCCGGCTCCTACGTGAACGGGGCGGCGCAGGTCACCGCCATCGGCGGGATGCTCAACGGCGTCACCAACCAGACGCTCATGGTGACGCAGGCGGCACTGACCAAGGCCTTCGCGCCGGCGACCATCGCCCAGGGCGGGACCTCGACGCTCACCTTCACGCTTGCCAACGGGGCGGGCAACCCGGCGCAGTCGGGCATCAACTTCACGGACACGCTGCCGGCCAACGTGGTGATCGCGGCCACGCCCAACGTGACCAGTTCCTGCCCGTCCGGTACTGGCGTGGTGACCGCCGCGGCCGGCTCGGGAACGATCACGGTGACGGGCGCCACGATGAGCGCGGCGCAGGCGTCCTGCACGGTGACGGTCGACGTCACGTCGAACACGGCCGGGACCTACAACAACACGAACGCCGCCAATATCGGTGCGACGGCCAACGTCACCACCACCGGGGTGAATGCGACCCTCACGGTGCAGTCGCTGCCGACGCTCACGAAGGCGTTCAGCCCGTCGACCGTGGGGGTGGGGCAGAACTCGACGCTCACCTTCACGATCACGAACCCGGCCGGCGCTCCGGCGCGCAGCGGCCTCACCTTCACCGACACGCTGCCGGCGGGTGCGGTCATCGGGACGCCCAACGGGCTCGCCAGCACATGCGGCGGCACGCCCACGGTCACGGCGGCTCCGGGCTCGGGCGTCTTCACGGTCGGCGGCACCGGCGTGAACGCCGCAGCCGGGGCCTCGACCTGCACGATCAGCGTGAGCGTCACGAGCAGCACGGCCGGAAGCTACGTGAACGGTGCCGCCCAGGTTACGGCCATCGGCGGGATGTTGAACGGCGTCACCAACCAGACGCTGACGGTGACGCAGGCCTCGCTCACCAAGGCCTTCGCGCCGGCTACGATCAGCCAGGGCGGAATTTCCACGCTCACCTTCACGCTCACGAACGGAGCCGGCAACCCGGCCCAGTCCGGCATCAATTTCACCGACACGCTGCCGGCCAACGTGGTGATCGCGGCGGCGCCCAACGTGACCAGTTCCTGCCCGTCGGGTACCGGCGTCGTGACGGCGGCCGCAGGCAGCGGCGTGATCACGGTGACCGGCGCCACGATGAACGCGGCGCAGGCCTCGTGCACGGTCACCGTGGACGTGACCAGCAGCACGGCCGGGACCTACAACAACACGAACGCGGCCAATATCGGTGCGACGGCCAACGTCACCACCACCGGCGTCAACGCGACGCTGACGGTGCAGGCGTTGCCGACGCTCACCAAGGCCTTCAGCCCGTCGACAGTGGGGGTGAGCCAGTCCTCGACGCTCACCTTCACGATCACGAATCCGGCCGGCGCCCCTGCGAGGACGGGACTGACCTTCACCGACTCGCTGCCGCCGGGCCTGGTGATCGCCTCACCCAACGGACTGGTGAACGGTTGCGGCGGGACGCCGACGATCACCGCGACGGCCGGCACCGGCGTCCTCACGGTGGCCGGCACCGGCGTGAACGCGGCGATCGGGGCTTCGGCCTGCACGATCAGCGTCAACGTCACCTCCACGACCGCCGGGTCGTACGTGAACGGGGCGGCCCAGATCACCGCGATCGGCGGGATGCTCAACGGCGTCACCAACCAGACGCTCACGGTGGCGCAGGCCTCGCTCACCAAGGCGTTCGCGCCGGCGACCATCGGCCAGGGCGGTACCTCGACGCTGACCTTCACGCTCACGAACGGAGCGGGCAACCCGGCGCAATCGGGGATCAACTTCACCGACACGCTCCCAACCAACGTGAGTGTCGCGGCGCCGGCGTCCGTGACGAGCTCGTGCCCGTCGGGCACCGGCGTGGTCAGCGCGGGTGCAGGCAGTGGCGTCATCACGGTGACGGGCACCACGATGAACGCCGCCCAGGCGTCCTGCACGATCACCGTCAACGTCACCAGCAATACCGTCGGCACGTACAGCAATACGAACGCCGGCAACATCTCGGCCACGCAGCGGGTGGACACCTCGGGGGTGAGTGCAACGCTGACGGTCCAGGCGCTGCCGACGCTCACCAAGGCGTTCAGCCCGTCGACGGTGGGGGTGGGACAGAACTCGGTGCTCACCTTCACGATCACCAACCCGGCGGGGGCGCCGGCGCGCAGCGGCCTCACCTTCACCGACACGCTGCCGGCCGGATCGGTCATCGGAACGCCGAACGGGCTCGCCAACACCTGCGGCGGGACGCCCACGATCACGGCCACGAGCGGCACGGGTGTCTTCACGGTGGCGAGCGGCGTCAATGCGGCCGTCGGTCCCTCCACCTGCACGATCTCCGTGAATGTCAGCTCGACGACCGCCGGCTCCTACGTCAACGGCGCCGCCGAGATCACGGCGATCGGCGGGATGCTCAACGGCGTCACCAACCAGACGCTCGCGGTGGCGCAGGCTTCCCTCACCAAGGCCTTCGCGCCCGCGACCATCGGACAGGGCGGC
>JAHCLE010000277.1 GCA_026125445.1 Burkholderiales bacterium | reverse complement strand
GTGATGCCCGCGGGCGCCACGTGCACGCCCGGGCGCTTCACGCGGCCCGACACGGAGAACGAGCGCAGCCCCTTGCGGCCGTTCCGGCCGTGGGAGGCGAACCAGCCCGCACCCTTCTCCAGGATCTCGCGCACCCAGAAGAGCGTCTCGAAGTTGTGCTCGAGGGTGGGGCGCCCGAACACGCCCACCTGCGCGACGTACGGCGGGCGCAGCCGCGGCATGCCGCGCTTGCCCTCGATCGACTCGATCATCGCCGACTCCTCGCCACAGATATAGGCGCCCGCACCACGACGAAGATGGATCTCCGGAAGCGGCCCCGGCGGGTCGGCCTTGAGCGCCGCCAGCTCCTTCTCCAGCGCCTCGCGGCAGGCGTGGTACTCGTCGCGCAGGTAGATCCAGATGCGGTCGATGCCCACGGCCCAGGCCGCCACGAGCATGCCCTCGAGGAAGCGGTGCGGGTCGCGCTCGAGGTAGTGGCGGTCCTTGAAGGTCCCCGGCTCGCCCTCGTCGATGTTCACGGCCATGTAGCGCGGGCCCGGCTCGGCGCGCACGATGCGCCACTTTCGGCCCGTGGGGAAACCGGCGCCCCCCAGCCCGCGAAGCCCCGCGTCCTCCATGGTCTTGATGACGGTCTCGAGGTCGCGTCGGCCGGCGATGCACTCCGCCCACAGCGCGTAGCCGCCGGCCTCGCGGTATTCCGCGTAACCGACGTGGGAGGTGCGGGGCGCCTTCGTGACGCCCTCCTTCACCACCGTGGCGACCTTCTCGGCCGTCGCGTCGCCGAACGCGTTCTGGCCCACGCACACCGCCGGCGCCTCGGCGCAGCGGCCGATGCAGGGGGCGGCCACGACGCGGGCGTTCGGACCCAGCGTGACCTTGAGCCGCTCCAGCAGGCCCTCGGCGCCGGCCATGCGGCAGGAGAGCGTGTCGCAGACGCGCACCGTGAGCTTCGGCGGCGCCTCCTCGCCTTCCTTCACCAAGTCGAAGTGGTGGTAGAAGGTCGCGACCTCGAAGACCTCGGCCTGCGAGAGCTTCATGGCTTCCGCGAGCGCCGCGAGGTGCGCGGCCGAGAGGCTGCCGAAGCGGTCCTGCACCCTGTGCAGGTTCTCGATGAGGTACTCGGGCGCGCGCGGCGCATCCCCCAGCAGCGCGGCGATCTCGTCGCGGGCGGCGGCCTCGACCGCGCGGCCCTTCGGGGTCGGGCGGGCCTTGCGGATCTTCGAAAGCGGGATGGCGACGCGGTCGTTCATGGCGGGCTCGCGGTTGTCGTCGCGGAGCCGGCTTGGCTGGCGGCTCCCGGGGCCCGGGCCCTCGCGGCACGGCAAGGGCTGGGGAATCAGGCGTTTAGACTACCGAACCCGGGGCGAGTTTGGGCTTGACCCGAGTCAAGGGGCAGGCCGCGGTGCTAGGCGACCTTGAGGCGAAGCTCGCCCACCCCTTCCACGAAGCCGTGCAGGTCGTCGCCGCGCTTGACCGGGCCGACACCCGACGGCGTGCCGGTGAAGATGACGTCGCCTGGCTGCAGCTCGAAGTACCGGGACAGGATGGCAACCTGCTCGGCCGTCTTCCAGATCATCTGGTTGAGGTCGCCCAGCTGGCGGGTCTCGCCGTTCACCTTGAGCCAGATGGCGCCGTGGTCCGGGTGGCCGACCTGGCTCGCCGGGACGATCCCGGTGCACGGGGCGGAGTGCTCGAAGGCCTTGCCGACCTCCCAGGGGCGGCCCAGCTTCTTGGCCTCCCCCTGCAGGTCGCGCCTCGTCATGTCCAGGCCCACGCCGTAGCCGAAGACGTGCCCGAGGGCGTCGGCCACGGGGATGTTCTTCCCGCCGCGGGAGAGCACGGCGACCATCTCGATCTCGTGGTGCACGTCGGAGGTTTCCGGCGGATAGGGGAAGTCGCGGCCGCAAAGCAGGTTGTCCGGGTTCTTCTGGAAGAAGAACGGCGGCTCCTTGCTGGGGTCGTGCCCCATCTCCACCGCGTGCGCCTCGTAGTTGCGGCCGATGCAGTAGATGCGGTGGACGGGGACGCGCAGCGCCGAGCCGCGGACGGGCAGGCTCGGCGCCTCGACGGGCGCGAAGGCGAAACCGGTGGTGGATGCCATGGGACCTTTCGATTCGGGAACGCGGGCTACTTCTTCATGCCGGCGACGATCTTGCCGTAGACGTCCAGCTCGCTCGCGATGAGCTTCCCGAACTCGGCCGGCGTCATCTTCGAGGGCTCCGCCCCCGCATCCAGCAGCCGCTTGGCCACGGCCGGATCCGCGAGGACCTGGCCCAGCGCCGCGTTGAGGCGGTTCACCACGCTGGCGGGCGTCTTCGCGGGCGCGGAGATGCCCAGCCAGAGCGAGGCGCGGTAGCCGGGAACGCCGGCCTCCTGCATCGTCGCGACGTTGGGCAGCTCGGGCGAACGGGAGGTGGTCCCCACCGCCAGGGCGCGGATGGCGCCGCCCTTGATCTGCCCGAGCACCGCGGGCATCGAGCCGAAGAGCACCTGCACCTCGTCGGTCAGCACCGCCTTGGTCGACTCGGCGTTGCTCTTGTACGGCACGTGCAGCATGTCCGTGCCGGTGGCG
>JAHCLE010000276.1 GCA_026125445.1 Burkholderiales bacterium | reverse complement strand
GATGGTGAAGAAGGCCGGCCCCGGCAAGATGAAGATGGGCGGCACGGGCTCCAAGCAGGAGGACCAGATCATCACGGTCGCCCTCGAGAAGCAGGCCGGCGTCAAGTTCACCTACATCCCGTACAAGGGCGGCGGCGAGGTGGCCACCCAGCTCGTGGGCAAGCACATCGACTCGTCGGTGAACAACCCCATCGAGGCCGTCGCGCAGTGGCGCGCGGGCAACCTCAAGCCGCTGTGCGTGTTCGACAACGAGCGCATGCCCTACAAGGCGAAGATCGCCGGCGACTACAGCTGGAACGACATCCCCACCTGCAAGGAGGCGGGCGTCGACACCGACTACGTGATGCTGCGCGGCATCTTCATGGCCGGCGGCGTGACCCCCGACCAGGTGAAGTACTACGTCGACCTGCTCGAGAAGGTCCGCCAGACGCCGGAGTGGAAGAAGTTCATGGAGGACGGCGCGTTCAACCAGACCGCGATCACGGGCAAGGAGTACGCGGACTGGGTGGCCAAGGCCGAGAAGCTGCACGAGGGCCTCATGGCCGAGGCCGGGTTCCTGGCCAAGAAGTAGTTCCAAGGGGCATGGCGGGGCCGCGCACGCGGCCCCGCTTCCTTCCGGCGGTGAACGACATGAAGGAGAAGGGGTAGATGGAGGAGAACAAGCCGGTCACGTCCATGCGGGTCGCCGAGCTGGTCATGGCGGGGCTGTTCCTCGCCTTCGGCGCGCTGGTCATGTGGGACAGCCGGCGCCTGGGAGCGTCCTGGGCGGACGACGGGCCGCAGGCTGGGTACTTTCCCTTCTACATCGGCCTTCTCATCGTCGTGGCCTCGGCGGCCAACATCTTCCGGGCGCTGAACCTCGGCGAGAAGGGCCGCAAGGCGTTCGTCGAGTGGGGACAGCTCCGGATGGTGCTCCTGGTGATGGTGCCCACGGTGGTCTACGTGGCCCTCATCGCGAACCCCTGGTACAGCCTGGGCATCTACCTCGCCTCCGCGCTCTTCATCGCCTTCTTCATGTGGCACCTGGGCAAGTACGGCCCGGCGAAGATCCTCCCCGTCTCGCTGGGCGTGGTGGTGTTCTTCTTCCTCATGTTCGAGATCTGGTTCAAGGTCCCGCTCCCCAAGGGGCCCATCGAGGCCGCGCTGGGCTTCCACTAGAAGGCACCGCACATGCAAGAGATCCAGTCCCTGCTGGGCGGCTTCGCCGTCGCCATGTCCTGGTTCAACCTCGCGCTGATGCTCGCCGGCGTGAGCCTGGGGGTGCTGATCGGCGTGCTGCCTGGCCTGGGCGGCGCCAACGGCGTGGCGATCCTGCTTCCCCTCACCTTCACGATGTCGCAGCAGCCCGGGGGTGCCACCTCCGCGATCATCCTGCTGTCGTGCATCTACTGGGGCGCGCTCTTCGGCGGCGCCATCACCTCGATCCTCTTCAACATCCCCGGCGAGCCGTGGTCGGTCGCCACCACCTTCGACGGCTACCCGCTCGCCCAGAAGGGCCGCGCCGGGGCGGCGCTCACCGCGGCGTTCACCTCCTCCTTCGTCGGCGCGCTGGTGGCGGTGATCCTCATCACCTTCATCTCGCCGGTGATCGCCCGCTTCGCCCTGAAGTTCGGGCCGCCGGAGTTCTTCTCCGTCTATCTCCTCACCTTCTCGGCCTTCGTCGGCATGGCCAAGGGCACGCCCTTCAAGACGATCGCGGCGATGATGAGTGGCTTCGCGCTCGCGGCGGTTGGCATCGACACCGTGACGGGCCAGCTTCGCCTGACCTTCGGCTTCACGGAGCTCCTCAAGGGCTTCGACTTCCTCATCGCGGTGATCGGCCTCTTCGGCATCGGCGAGATCCTGCTCACGATCGAGGAGGGGCTCGAGTTCAAGGGCGCCAACGCCAAGCTCAACATGCGGGTGGTGCTCGAGACCTGGAAGGAGCTGCCGAAGTACTGGAAGACCTCGATCCGCTCCTCCGCCGTCGGCTGCATGATGGGGATCGTCCCGGGCGGGGCCACGCCGGCCTCGTTCATGTCCTACGGCCTCGCCAAGCGCATGTCGCGCGACGGCGAGGAATTCGGCACCGGCAAGGTCGAGGGCGTGGTCGCGCCGGAGACCGCCGCGCACGCCGCGGGCACCTCGGCGCTGCTGCCCATGCTCACGCTGGGCGTGCCGGGCTCCCCCACGGCCGCGGTCCTCCTGGGCGGGCTCCTCATCTGGGGCCTGCAGCCCGGGCCGCTCCTCTTCGTGGAGAAGGCCGACTTCGTCTGGGGCCTCATCGCCTCGATGTACCTCGGCAACATCGTGGGCCTGATCGTGGTGCTCACCTGCGTGCCGCTCTTCGCGGCGATCCTGCGCGTGCTCTTCTCGATCATCGCCCCGGTGATCCTGGTGATCTGCGCCATCGGCGCCTACACCGTGCACAACTCGATGTTCGACGTGTGGCTCATGATCGTCTTCGGCATCCTGGGCTACGTGTTCAAGAAGCTCGACTACCCGATGGCCCCGCTGGTGCTCGCGCTCGTGCTCGGCGACCGCGCCGAGGACGCGTTCCGGCAGTCGATGCTGGGGTCGCAGGGCGACATGACCATCTTCTTCGACAACGCCCTGGTGGGCACCATCACGGGCGCCGCGCTCCTGCTG
>JAHCLE010000275.1 GCA_026125445.1 Burkholderiales bacterium | reverse complement strand
TTCCTCGCCGGGAGCGCGGCGGCTGCCGTCGTCGCGCTCCTCTTCGCCCTCGTGTGGCTGCCGATGGAGCGCACCCGCACGCGTCTCGCCACCGAACTTCCCGCGATCCGCGCCTCGCTCGCCGAGATGCGCGCCCAGGCCGAGGAGGTGAAGGCGCTCCGCGCGGCTCCGGCCCGCGAGGCCGCGACGGGCACGCCGCTTTCCACGCTGGTGGCTTCCGGCTCCCTCGCGCAGGGCCTTCCGGGAGCGCGCCTGTCGCTCACGGGCCCGAAGCGCGTGAAGCTCGCGGTCGACGACGCCTCCTGGACGCGGCTCGTGGATTGGATCTCGGCCACGGCCGGCACACACGGCCTCTCGGTCGAGGAGGCGACGGTGGAGGCGCTGCCGGCCACCGGGCGCGTGCGCGCGAGCCTCGTGCTCGCGGCCCCGTGACGATGCGCCCGCTTCGCCTGCTGGCGCTCGGCGTGGCCGCCTACGCGGCCTTCCTCGTCGCCACCCTTCCCGCCTCCCTCGTGGCGCCGCGGCTCGCGGCCGCCACGGGCGGCCAGGCGCGGCTCGCGAATGCGGCCGGCACCGTCTGGAACGGCTCCGCGCGGCTCGTTGTCTCGGCGCGTGGACTGGCTTTCACGGTAGAGGAACTGCGCTGGCGCTTCCTGCCTTCGCGGCTCCTGGCCGGACGCGCGGCCTTCGCCGTCGGGGCGCGGCTCGGAAAGCTGCGGGCCGAGGCCGAGGTCGCGCGCACGCCGCTCACCTGGCGCGTGGACGGTCTTCGCGGAGGCGGGGACGCCTCTTCGCTCGCGGCCGTACTGCCGCTCCTCGCCTCGTGGCAACCGGGCGGCACGCTCGCCTTCGAGGCACCCTCCCTCGCCTGGGACGGCGATCGCACCATGGGCTCGGCCAGTCTCGAGTGGCGCGATGCCGCCCTCGCCTTCTCCGCCGTTCGCCCCCTCGGCACCTGGCGCGCGCAGCTCGAGGCCGAGGGAGCCGCGGGCAAGTTCTCGCTCTCGACGCTCAAGGGCCCGCTGCGGCTCGCAGGGAAGGGGACGCTTCCCTTCCCGGGAAGGCCGACGTTCTCGGGAGAAGCACGCGCCGAGCCGGGACGCGAGAAGGACCTGGAGGGCGTGCTGGCGCTCCTGGGAGCACGCCGACCCGACGGGGCGCACGCGATCGAGCTTCGCTGATGCCCGCGGCCGCCTACCGCGCGCCCGGGTGGCTCGCGAACCCGCACCTGCACACCATCTACGGCTCGCTCCTCGTGGCGAGCCCCCGCGTGGCCTACCGGCGCGAGCGCTGGGACACGCCCGACGGCGACTTCGTGGACGTGGACCACGTCGACGCCCCGCCCGATGCGCCGCGGGTCGTCCTCTTCCACGGCCTCGAGGGATCCTCGGATTCGCCCTACGCCCGCATGCTCATGCACCGCGTGGCGCAGCGCGGCTGGCGCGGCGCCGTCGTCAACTTCCGGGGATGCAGCGGCGAACCCAACCGCCTGCCGCGCGCCTACCACTCCGGCGACTGGCAGGAGGTGGACTGGATCCTGGCGCGGCTCGCGAAGGCCTCCCAAGGGGCGCCCCTCTACGCGGCCGGCGTGTCGCTGGGCGGCAATGCGCTCCTCAAGTGGCTGGGAGAGCGCGGCGAGGCGGCCCGGAGCGTCGTCGCGCGTGCCGCGGCCGTTTCCGCGCCGCTCGATCTCATGGCCGCGGGCGATGCGCTTGGGCGAGGCTTCTCGCTCCTCTACGCGAAGCACTTCCTCGGCACCCTGAAGGCGCGTGCCGCGGAGAAGCACGATCGCTTCCCCGGCAGCTTCGACCTCGAGCGCATGCGCCGCTCGCGCACGCTGCGGGAGTTCGACGACGTGGTCACCGCCCCCTTGCACGGCTTCCGCGACACCGACGACTACTGGACGCGCGCGAGCTCCAAGCCGCTGCTTCGCAGCGTGGCCGTGCCCACGCTCGTCCTCAACGCCCGCGACGACCCCTTCCTGCCGGCGCAGGCGTTACCTTCGGCCGACGAGGTCTCCCCCGCCGTCACGATAGAATTCCCGGACAGGGGCGGCCACGTCGCCTTCGTCTCGGGGCCCTTTCCCGGGAACATCGGCTGGCTGCCCGAGCGCCTGCTGCACTTCTTCGACCACCAGGAATGAGCCCCGCCATGGCACCCCCCGTCGCCCCCGAGATCTTCAAGGCCTACGACATCCGCGGCATCGTGGACAAGACCCTCACCGAGGAGGCGGCCGAGCGCATCGGCCGGGCGCTGGGCACGCTGGGCGCGAGGAAGAAGGTGAAGCGCTTCGTGGTGGGGCGCGACGGACGGCTCTCGGGTCCGCGCCTGGTGGCCGCCCTCACCCGCGGGCTCAACGCGGCCGGCATGGACGTCACCGACATCGGCGTCGTGGCCACCCCGATGGTGTACTTCGCGACCTACGAGCTCGCCACCGGCAGCGGCGTGATGGTGACCGGCAGCCACAACCCGCCCGAGTACAACGGGCTGAAGATGATGGTGGCCGGCGACACGCTCGCCTCCGAGGCGATCCAGGACCTGAGGAAGCTCGTCGAATCCGGCGACTTCGCGAGCGGCAAGGGCACCGTGGAGGCGCGCGACATGCTGCCCGCCTACCTCGAACGCATCGCA
>JAHCLE010000274.1 GCA_026125445.1 Burkholderiales bacterium | reverse complement strand
CCTGCGCATGACGCGCGACGAGATCGGCAGCTACCTCGGCATGAAGCTCGAGACCGTGAGCCGGCTCTTCTCGCGCTTCCAGGAGGACAACCTCATCGAGGTGCACCAGAAGCACGTCCGCATCCTGGACATCCAGGGCCTCAAGCGCGTCATGGCCCAGGCGCAGAGCTCGACCTGAAGCCAGGGCGATCGCGCCTCCCCGCTTGATCCCGGTCAACCGGGGGAGGGGGGCGCGGGGTAGCATGGACCTGCAGGAAGTCACCTGCCATCCCCACCCAGAGGAGAACGCCATGTACAAACGCATCCTCTGCGCCACCGACGGATCCAAGCGCTCCGCCCATGCAGTGAAGACGGCCGCCTCGCTCGCCAAGGGCATGGGCGCGCTGCTGACGCTCGTGCACGTGACGCCCGACTACCGCACGCCGTACTACCCCGACGGGGTCATGATCGACTGGCCGTCGGAGAAGGACTACAAGCGCGACTGCAAGGCCGCGGCCGACAAGGTGTTCGCCAAGGACACGGCGGCCGCCCTCAAGGAGGGCGTCGAGGCCGAGACGCTGCACCTGTTCGGCGACTCGCCGGCCGACGAGATCCTCGCCGCCGCGAAGAAGCAGAAGGCCGACCTGATCGTGATGGCCTCGCACGGCCGCAAGGGCTTCGAGGCGCTGCTGCTCGGCAGCGAGACGCAGAAGGTGCTCGCGCGCACGGGCGTGCCGGTCCTCGTCGTTCGCTGATGGCCGGCAAGGGCGCCATGAACGGGCTGGATGACCGGCAGAGGCAGGCCCTCGCCGAGGAGCTTTCGCGCCTGAAGCGCGAGGCCCTGGCGGGCGTGCGCCGCGCCTCCGGCGAGATGAACACCGAGGACGCGGAGCTCTTCCGCGACCTGGGGCTCACCGGCGATGGCGCCCTGGCGGAAGCCGAATTCGAGCGCGACGTGGCCGGCGCAGGGCAGGTGCGGGCGGCCCTCCTCGCGATCGTCGCCGCGGAGCGGCGGCTGGCGCAGGGCGACTACGGGCTCTGCGAGGATTGCGGCGAGCCCATCGGGTTCGCGCGCCTCGAGGCCCAGCCCGCGGCCTCGCGCTGCGTGCGCTGCCAGGACATGGCGGAAAGGCGCGCAGGTCCCGCGCGCTTCGCGGGCTGACCGGCCTTCGTGGGCACCAAGTTCAGGAACCGGCTGGCGGCCAGCCGCTTCCGCATCCCCGACGCGGCCGCCGTTCCCGCCGCCCCCGGGATCTCGAAGCACATCCACCCGCTGCATCCGCTCCTCTCGCCGGCGTCCGTGGCGCTCGTGGGCGCGAGCACGCGCCCGAATTCGCTGGGACAGGTGGTCCTCGCCAACCTGCGCAAGGGCGGGTTCCGCGGGCCCATCCACCTCGTGAACCCGCGCTACCCGGAGCTCGACGGCGTGCCCTGCGCGCCTTCGCTCGAGGCCCTGCCGGAGCCCGTCGACCTCGCGATCGTGGCCGCGCCCGCACCCGCCGTGGCCGAGGTGATCGCGCAGGCGGGAAGGGCGGGAATTCCCGCGGCCATCGTGCTCTCGGCCGGCTTCGCCGAGACCGGCGAGGCCGGCAAGGCGATGGAGGCGCGCGTGGTCGAGGCGGCGCGCGACGCCGAGGTGCGCATCCTGGGACCCAACTGCATCGGGATCCTGCGCCCGTCGGTGGGGCTCAACGCGTCTTTCTGCCGCACCGCCTGCGACCCGGGGAGCATCGCCCTGGTGTCGCAGTCGGGCGCCATCTGCACGGCCCTCGTCGACTGGGCGGCGAGCACGAAGGTGGGGCTGTCCAGCGTGGTCTCCCTCGGGGGCGCGGCCGACATCGACTTCGGCGACGTGCTCGACTACCTGCTCTTCGATCCGAAGACGGAGAGCGTGCTGCTCTACGTCGAGGGCATCCACGACGGGCGCACCTTCATCAGCAGCCTGCGCGCCATCGCCCGCGCCAAGCCCGTGATCGTGCTCAAGGTCGGCCGCTACGCCTCCGGGTCGCAGGCCGCGCGCTCGCACACCGGCGCCCTGGTGGGCAACGACGCGGTCTTCGACGCGGTTCTCGCCCGCTGCGGCGTGGTGCGCGTGCACAGCGCGCAGGACCTCTTCGCGGCCGCGCGCGCGCTGTCGTCGCGGCGCAAGCCCTACGGCGACCGGCTGGCGGTGGTCACCAACGGCGGCGGACCGGGCGTGCTGGCCGCGGACGCGTGCAGCTCGGAGAACGTGCAGCTGGCCAGGCTCGCCCCGGAGACCGTCGAGAAGCTCGACGCCGTCCTTCCCGCGCACTGGTCGCACGCCAACCCGGTGGACGTGATCGGCGACGCGGACGGCGAGCGCTTCGCGAAGGCCACCCGGATCGTCGCCGCGGACCCGAACGTCGACGCGGTGCTCACCGCCTACTGCCCGACGGGCATCGCGAGCGTCGAGTCGATCGCCGACGCGATCCTGCCCGTGGCCAAGGAGGTCTCGAAGCCCTTCCTCACGGCCTGGCTTGGCGAGATCAGCGTCGTCCCGACGCGCCACCGCGTGGAGGAGGCGGGGATCCCCGCCTACCGCTCGGGCGAGGTCGCCGTCCAGGCCTTCGCGGCGCTCGCCACGCACGTGAAGAACCAGAAGCTGCTCCTCGAGTCGCCGCCGCCGCGGTCGACGA
>JAHCLE010000273.1 GCA_026125445.1 Burkholderiales bacterium | reverse complement strand
GCGAGCGCCGTGAGGTTCACGCGGTAGGCGCGCGTGAGCCCGGCCGTGCGCATGGCGGCCTCGTCGGGGCGCGCGAGCGCGACGCCGGGCGGCAGCAGCGCCGCGATCTCCTTCAGCGCCGCCTCGCGCGCCGCGTCGTTCCTCAGGCGCAGGTCGATGCGGTGGATCACGCCCACGCGGTCGAAGAGGTACTGCACCGCCGCGATGTCCATCACCACCAGCGGCCCGCCGCCATCGAGCGCCGGCAGCGTCCCCGCCACCTTCAAGGGGACGCTGCCCTTCGGCCCTCCCAGCTCGAAGGAATCGCCCACCGCCACTTTCATCTTCGCGAGCGCCGCCGGGGTGAGCCAGGCCGCGTGCAGGTCCATGAGCGTGGTGGAGCCCTCGTCGTTGCGCTGCGCGGAGCCCTCGGCGAGGAAGCCGGGCTGCAGGCGGGCGGCGCGGAAGGGATCGATGCCCATCACGCGCACCGCGTCGTTTCGTCCGGCGACGGGCGCTTCCAGCTCCACCACGGGCGAGGCGACGGCTACGGCGGGGTGCAGTGCCACGGGCGCGAAGGCCGCGTCGTCGAAGCCGTTCTTCGGCCCCTTCGCCTGCCAGTCGGCGGTGCCGGCCAGCAGCCGCGCGGCGCGGTCGATCTCGTCCAGGGCGGAGGCGTGCAGGGTGTGCACGGCGCCGGCGAGCGCCACGCCGAGGGCGATGCAGGCGATGGCCAGCAGCGAACGCCAGCGGTTGCCGGAAAGCGATCCGCGCAGCAGGGTCGCGACGAGCGCCGCGTTCATGCCGGGCCGAGCCGTCGTCCCGCCAGTCGCAGCACCCGGTCGGCGGAAGCGGCGGCCACGGCAGAGTGGGTCACCAGCAACCCGGCAGCGCCTTCGCGCTTCACGGCCGCGCGCAGGGCCTGCATCGTGGCCGCGGCGTTGGCCTCGTCGAGGTTTCCCGTGGGCTCGTCGGCCAGCACGAGCGAGGGCTTGTGCGCCACGGCGCGCGCCACGGCCACGCGCTGCATCTCGCCGCCGGAGAGCGAGGCGGGCTTGCGCGCCGCGTGCATCGCCATGCCCACCGCTTCCAACGCCGCGCGCGCACGGGTCGAGCGCTCCGCGGCCGCCACGCCGTTGAGCAGAAGCGGCAGCGCCACGTTCTCCTCCACCGTCAGGTAGGGCAGCAGGTGGAACGCCTGGAACACGAATCCCACCCGCTTGCGCCGCCAAAGCGCCAGCCCGTCCTCCGGGAGCGCCGTCACCTCGGTGTCTGACACCGTGTCCGACACCGTGACGGTGCCGGCGTCGGCGCGGTCGAGGCCGGCGATGATGTTGAGGAGGGTGGACTTGCCCGCACCCGATTCGCCCAGGATCGCGACGAGCTCACCCGGGGCGAGGTCGAGGTCGACGGCCTCGAAGAGAGGCGCGCCGCCGGGCCAGGACTTGGCGAGGCCGCGGACCCGGAGCATGGCGGGGCGCCCGGTCAGAACCAGGCGATGATGCCGGTGGCCACGCCCGCGAGGGCGGAGATCCCCGCGCCCCAGAGCAGCCAGTCCTTCTTCGTGAGCACGGTGATCGAGGCGAGCGCGATGGCGATCTGCAGGAGCGTCATGGAGATCGCGAGCTTCTCGTGCGGGTGCAGCGCCTTCTCGGCGCGCTCGCTGAAGGCGGCGGACTCCTTCTCGAGCTTCTCGGCCTCCTTCTGGATCTCCTTCTTCTCGTCCGAGTAGCGCTTGGCCTCGGCGGCGTACTTCTCGGCCTTGGCGGGATCGGCGGCGAGCCCGGCGGCGAACTCCGCCAGGTTCTGCTTCATGCTCTTGGCCTGGTAGTAGTTCCACTGGTTGGAGGCCTGGGTCTTCTTGAGCACCGCCTCGTTCTTGTAGTAGAGCGCCTCGTTCTGGGTGTGGCCCCCGAGGAAGCTCACGATGGCGCCGATGGTGGCGAGCACGGCGGTGAAGATGGCGATGCGTTGCCCCAGGCCCCCGGCCTGCGCCTGGTGCTCGACTTCGTGATCGTGGGGGCCGTGGACGTGGATTCCCTTTCCGGACATGCGTTGCGTTGCCTTTCGGTTGCGTGGAGTGGGGCGGCTCTACTGGCCGCTGATGTACTGCTCGAGCTGCGAGATGGTGAAGTCCTGGTCGGCGATGATGTCGGTCACGATGTCGCGGATGGAGACCATGCCGACGACGCGGCCTTCGTCCACCACGGGCAGGTGGCGGATGCCCTTCTCCGACATGAGCGCCATGCAGTCGCGGGTCTTCGTGCGCGGCGTCACGCAGATCACGTTGGAGGTCATGATCTCCTCGACGCGCGTGGTTTCCGAGTGGCGCCCCTTGAGGACGATCTTCCGGGTGTAGTCGCGCTCGGAGAAGATCCCGACGAGCTGGCTGCCGGAGACGACCACCGCCGCGCCGACGTCCTCGCGGGCCAGCACCTTGATCGCCTCGAGCACCGTGTCCTCGGGCTTGACGGTGACCATCTGACGCTGGGCCTTCGACTTCAGCAGGTCCGTGACGTTCTTCATCGCCGTCTCCTCCTCTACATGTTCGGGTAGTTCGGCCCGCCGCCGCCCTCGGGCACCACCCAATGGATGTTCTGCGTGGGGTCCTTGATGTCGCAGGTCTTGCAGTGCACGCAGTTCTGCGCGTTGATCTGCA
>JAHCLE010000272.1 GCA_026125445.1 Burkholderiales bacterium | reverse complement strand
AGCACCTTCTGCGGCGCCTGCGCGAGGGCGGGCGCGGCCGGCGCGAGCGCGGCGAGGACCGCGGCCAGGCGGAGGAGGAGCGTTCGGACGGTCATCGGGCTAGCGAGCCGCGGAGGCGAGCACCGGAAGGTCGATGTCGATGTACTTCCAGAAGCCGCGCATCACCGGGTGGCGGCGGAAGCCGATGGTCCAGGGCTGCGAGAGGTCCGTGTAGATGCGGTGCACGCCCAGGCGCCAGGGCGCGTAGACCAGGAAGAGCCGGTTCATCTCGCGGTAGATGGCGTTTCGCTCGGGGCCGTCGGGCAGGCGCTTGGCCTCGACGTAGAGGCGGTTGAATTCCGGCCGGTCGAAGCGCGAGTGGTTGGCCTGGCCGGCGTTGGGGCCGTAGAGCATCACGAAGAAGGAGTCGGCGTCGGGGATGGCGGCGCTCCAGCCCAGGCCCCACATCTGGAGCTTCCCGGCCTTGGACTCCTTGAGCAGGTCCGGCCACTTGGCCTTCTTGAACGTCATCTGGATGCCGATGGCGTCCATGTTCTTCTTCCAGTTCTCGTCGAGCGGCTTCTGGGTGGCCGAGGGCGCGGAGGCGTACTCGATGGTGAAGGGCCTGCACTCGTCCCCGTCGTCCTTGCGGGGCAGGTCGCGCCAGCCGTCGCCGTTGCAGTCGACGTAGCCGTACATGTCGAGCAGCGCCTTGGCCTTCGCGGGGTCGTACTCCGTCGCGGTGGAGCGGAAGTCCGGGTCGTAGCCCAGGGCGCCCGGGCCGATGGGCCCGTGGGCGACGATCGCCTGGTTCTTGCGCGCGATGCGGATCTCGGCGTCCACGTCCTGGCCCAGAACGATGGCGCGGCGGAGCGCGACCTTCTCCGGCTCGTAGCCGCCCACCACCGGGTCCTTCATCCCGAAGTAGGAATAGGTGATCTCCATGCCCGGCGTGCGCTCCATGCGCACGCCCCTCTTCCTCAGGTTGGGCGCGAGCTCGTTGTTGGGCGTGGCCACGTTGGCGAACTCGTTGGGCACGCGCTCGAGGAAGTCCAGCTCGTTGTTGAGGAAGGCGAGCCAACGCGGCTGCGGCTCCTCGATGACGTAGACCTCGACCTTGCCCACCAGCGGCAGGCGCTTGCCCTTCAGCCGCGACAGGATGTACTGCCCCGCGGCGTCGTCGGCGGGGGGCGTGCCGTCGAAGTAGTCCTCGCGGTAGTTTGGGTTGGCCTCGAACACCATCTTCGAGGAGCGCTTCCAGAACGCGAGCTTGTAGGGGCCCGTCCCCACCGGATGCTCGGCGGTGCGGTCGCCGTAGTGCTCGGCCACCTCGCGCGCCACGGCGCAGGTGAGGTTGCAGTAGGCGAGGTAGTAGAGGAAGTTGTAGTTGGGCTGCTTCAGGCGGATCTGGAAGGTGTAGCGGTCGAGCGCGCGCAGGCCCTCGACCACGCGGTCGTAGTCCATCCGGTTCGCGCGGCGCGCGTCGGCGAGGACCTCGTCCATGCCGGCGATGTAGCCCTCGAACTGGTAGAGGTTGGGCGAGCGCTTGCGCGGGTCGAAGTGGCGCTTGATCGAGTAGACGTAGTCCTCGGCCGTGAGCTCGCGCTTCCTGCCCTTGAACGCCGGGTCGTCGGCGAAGTAGATGCCCGGCTTCACGCGCATCGTGTAGAGCGTGCCGTTTTCCGTGACCTCCGGCATCGCGGCGAGCGTGTTGGGGATGAGCCTGACGGGCCGCGCCAGGTAGTCGTAGGTGAGCGGCGGGTCGAAGATGTTGGCGATGACGTTGGAGGAGTAGAGATCCGAGATCTCCACCGGGTCGAAGCCCGTCTCCGCGATCTCGAAGGCGTAGCGGAACACCTTGGCGGAGTCGGCGGCGGCGGCGGGGGCGGCCGCCAGCGCGGCGAATGCGAGGGGGGCGAGAAGGCTCGCGAGCTTCATGGAAACGGGACCTCCGGGATCGTCCGGCGGGGCGGCCCGGGGAACTAGGATAAGATTCGACCCCGGGCGCGGCCGAAAATTGCCGCAATTCTATTGGAAAGGGCGCCGACGATGGGGTTCCTTCAGGGCAAGCGCATCCTGGTCACCGGGATGCTCTCCAACCGGTCCATCGCCTACGGGGTGGCCAAGGCCGTCGTGCGCGAAGGCGCCGAGGTGGCGTTCACCTACCAGGGCGAGGGGATCCGGGAGCGCGTGGCGGAACTCGCCGCCGAGTTCGGCAGCCCCCCCCTCTTCCCCTGCGACGTGGCCGACGACGCGCAGATCGACGCCCTTTTCGCGGGCCTGGCGAAGCACTGGCCGGAAGGCTTCGACGGCCTGCTGCACGCCATCGCCTTCGCCCCGCGCGAGGCCCTGAAGGGGGAGTTCCACGAAAGCGTCACGCGGGAGGCCTTCCGCATCGCCCACGACGTCTCCAGCTACAGCCTGGCGGCGCTCGCCAAGGGCGCGGCCCCCCTCATGGCGGCCCGCGGCGGCGGCTCGATCGTGACCCTGAGCTACCTGGGGGCCGTGCGCTCCATCCCGCGCTACAACGTGATGGGGCTCGCCAAGGCGAGCCTGGAGGCGGGCGTACGCTACCTCGCCGCCGGCCTGGGGCCGAAGGGGATCCGGGTGAACGCCATCTCCGCCGGCCCCATCAAGACGCTGGCGGCCGCCGGCATCGGCGACTTCGGCAAGATCTTCAAG
>JAHCLE010000271.1 GCA_026125445.1 Burkholderiales bacterium | reverse complement strand
CGTGTTGTCGTGCGGCTCGTCGCCCGTGACCAGGAGCGAACCGACGTGGTACTTGTGCATCATCGCCGCGGCGTCCCGCAGGTCGCAGGATTCGGGCACGCCGACGATGGAGCGCGTGAACACCCTATCGACTCTCATGGCCTTCTCCTCGCACCACGGGCCGCGGGCAGGTGCCCGTACGCCGGGCGCGATTCCATCATGCGCCCCCCGTGTGCCCCCCCGTTGATGACGGTCAACGCGCCTTCGATTCATCGCGCGACGATGGACCCATGGTTTTCGAGGACCGCATCGACGCGGCGAGGCAGCTCGCCGCCGCCTTGGCCAAGTTCCGCGGGAAGAACCCGCTGGTGCTGGCCATTCCGCGCGGGGCCGTGCCGATGGGGCGCCTCCTCGCCAAGGAGTTGGATGGCGAGCTGGACGTCGTCCTGGTGAGGAAGCTGGGCGCCCCCGGGAACCCGGAGTTCGCGGTGGGCGCGGTGGACGAGGCGGGGTGGACCTACATCGCGGAATGGGCCGCGGAAGTCGGCGCGAGCAACGGCTACCTCGCCGAGGAGACCGCCACGCAACTGGCCACCATGCGGGCGCGGCGCGCGATGTACACGCCGGCGCGGCTGCCCATCGACCCGGCCGGGCGCATCGTCATCGTCATCGACGACGGGCTCGCCACGGGCGCCACCATGATGGCCGCGCTGCACTCGGTGCGCGCGAGGCATCCCGCACGGCTGGTGTGCGCCGTGCCCGTGGCCTCGCCCGAGAGCCTCGAGAAGATCCGTCCGCACGCCGATGAGGTCGTGTGCCTCGATGCGCCCCCGTTCTTCCATGCCGTGGGGCAGTTCTATCGCACCTTCGGGCAGGTGGAGGACCGGGAAGTCGTCGCGGCGCTGGCCGGGAGGTGATCCCATGAAGGCCGGAAACGAGCGACTGGCTCAGATCCCGTCGGGATCGGTGTTCCTGGAGGGCATGCTGGAGCTGCCGGCTTCCGCGCAGGGCGTGGTGCTCTTCGCCCACGGAAGCGGTTCCAGCCGGCACAGCCCGCGCAACAACTTCGTCGCGGCACGGCTTCGCGAGGCGGGGCTCGGCACCCTCCTCATCGACCTCCTCACGGCCGAGGAGGATCGCGACTACGAGCGCCGTTTCGACATCGCGCTGTTGGTTGAGCGCCTGCACGACGCGGTGCGCTGGCTCGCGGCGGAGAAGTCCACCGCGGGCATGCGAGTGGGGCTCTTCGGGGCCAGCACCGGGGCGGCGGCGGCGCTGCAGCTCGCGGCGGCGGTGCCCTCGAAGGTGGCGGCCGTCGTCTCGCGCGGCGGCCGGCCGGACCTCGCGGGCGCGGTCTCGCTCGAGCGCGTGAAGGCGCCCACGCTCCTGGTGGTGGGTGGCGACGATACCGAGGTGCTCGCGTTGAACGAGGGGGCCTACGGGCACCTGCGCTGCCCGAAGTCGCTCTTCATCGTGCCGGGCGCGACACACCTCTTCGAGGAGCCGGGCACGCTGGAGGTGGCCGCGAGCCACGCCGCCGAATGGTTCACGCGACATCTGGCGCCCGCGATGGCGTAGCCATCCACGCGGCCATCCGCGAGGCGGCGCTGGCCGCACTTGCGCGCGGCTGGTCGGTGATCCCGGTGCTCGAGCGCGCCAAGCGACCGGCCATCGCGTGGCGGGAGTTCCAGGCGCGCTGCCCGCGTCCGGCGGAACTGGAGGTGTGGCTGCACCACATGCCGCGCGCCAACATCGCCGCGGTGACGGGCGCCATCTCCGGCATCGTCGTGGTGGACGTGGATCCGGCGCACGGCGGCGAGGAGAGCGTCGCGGTGATCGAGCGCGAGATCGGCCCGCTTCCCGCGACGGTGGAATCGCGCACGGGCGGCGGCGGCCGGCACCTCTACTTCGCGCATCCCGGCGGGCACGTGGGCAATCGCGCGGGGATCCTTCCCGGCATCGACCTTCGCGGCGATGGCGGCGTCATCGTGCTGCCGCCCTCCATACATCCGAGCGGGAACGCCTACGCGTGGGTCCCCGGGCATTCGCCGGACGAGCATCGCCTCGCCCCGCTACCGCCCTACTTCCTCCGCCACACCTAAGCCCCGGTACCAGGTACACGTACCTGGTACGCGTACCTGGTACCGTCGGCACGACTTCTAGCCTTTCACGCAGATGAGGGGACGCAGGGAAGCGACACCCCTTGCGAGACCCGCCTTCTCTGTCGCCTCGGCGACCAGCTCGACGTCCTTGTAGGCGCCCGGCGCCTCCTCGGCCGCGCCGCGCATGGAGCGGGTGCGGATGATGATGCCCTGCTCGCCGAGCTGGTCGACGAGCTGGCGGCCCTGCCAGCGCTTGAGCGCCGCGTTGCGGCTCATGGCCCGCCCGGCGCCGTGGCTCGCGGAACTGAACGCGCGCGCCTCGCTCGTCTCGCTTCCCGCGAGGATCCACGAGCCCGTGCCCATGCTCCCGCCGATCACCACGGGCTGGCCCACGGCGCGGTAGCGGGCGGGCAGCGTGGGATTGCCCGGGCCGAAGGCTCGCGTGGCGCCCTTGCGGTGCACGTAGAGCAGGCGCTTGCGCCCGCCCACGTCGTGCTCCTCCGGCTTGCAGGTGTTGTGCGAGACGTCGAAGAGCGTCTCCACGCGCGCCTTCGGGAAGAAGTGCCGGAAGACGCCGCGCG
>JAHCLE010000270.1 GCA_026125445.1 Burkholderiales bacterium | reverse complement strand
GGCGAGCTCGTGGTAGATGAACTTCACCGGCCAGGTGCTCTGGAAGCGCATCGTGATGGGCGCCTGCGCGCGCACGATGGCCGGGAATCCCGCGATCGCGGCGCCCGTGGCGGCGGTGGCGAGGAAGCGGCGGCGCGACGGCCGGGCGGAATCGGGCTTCGTTTCGGAATGGCTCGGCATGACGTTCTCCCTGGTGGGTTGGGTGAGTCGGGCCTGCGAGAAACGGGCTGCGCGTTGTGTGGGCCGGCCCCGGGGCCGCGCTCGACCGGGACAGGGACGGATATTGTCCAATGGGAAACTTCCTGTCAACACGATTTCTGCCGGGGCGATGGCATTTCCCAGCGGTGTCGTGTAATGTCATGAAAACAAAGGCGATTGCAGGTGCCACTCTCCGGAGGACGAAGTTTCCCCGGGGTCGCGGCAGGGAAACGAGCCAGGGACATGAAAGCCGCCATCCTCGTCTATGAAGGCACCGAGCCCATCGACCTCGCCACCTACGGGGTGCTGTCGATGGCGCGCCGCGTGAGCCCGGAAGTGTCGATGTTCCTGGTGGCCGAGCGCGCGGGCCCGGTGAGCCTCGCCGGCGGCCTCACCGTCGTCGCGCACCACGGCTTCGACGACGCGCCGCCGGCCGACGTCCTCGTGATCACGGGCGGCCCCGGTTGGGAGCGCGAGGCCGCCTCGCCCGCCACGCTCGCGTTCGTGCGCCGCTACAGCCAGGGCACGTGCGCCGCCGCGGTGTGCACCGGCGGCATGATCCTCGCCGCCACGGGCCTGCTCGACGGGCGCTCCGCCACGACCAAGCGCGAGGTGTGCGGCGCCGAGGTGCCGCCCCTGGAGCTCCTGCGCGCGCGCTACCCGGCGGTTCGCGCCCTCGACGCGCGGTTGGTGGATTGCGGCCCCGTGCTCACCGGTGGCGGCGTCACGCTGTGCATCGACATGACGCTGCACCTGCTGGAGCGCTTCCTCGGCGAGGAGGCGGCGCGCGAGACGGCGCGAATCATCGAGTACTCGGCGGCGCTGGCGGCCAACGAGGCGCGCCTGCCGTCGGTGCGCGCGGCGGCCGCATGAGCGAGCCGGCGCCCGCGGTCGAGAAGCTCATCGGCACGCGCATCGCCGAGCGGCGCGCCGAGCTCGGCATCACCCTCGAGCGCCTGGCGGCCGCGACCGGCTTCAGCAAGGGCTACCTCTCGAAGATCGAGAACTCGCGCAAGGTGCCGCCCATCGGCTCGCTCTCGCGCATCGCCGCGGCGCTTCGCACCGACATCACGCAGCTGCTGCACACGCCCGCGGAGGCGGGCGAGGGCGGGGGGCTGTCGGTGGTGCGCGTCGGCGAGCGCCGGCCGGTGGTGCGCGGCGGCACGGCCTTCGGCTACGACTACGTGAGCCTCGCCGACAACCGCCGCGGCAAGAAGATGGAGCCCTTCCTCTTCACCTTTCCCTCGCAGATCGACAAGTACGTGTTCTTCGAGCACGACGGCGAGGAGTTCATGTTCGTGCTGAGCGGGCGCGTGGAGTGGCAGGCCGGAAGCCGCAGGCTCGTCCTCGAGCCGGGCGACAGCATCTACTTCGACGCGCGCCTGCCGCACCGCGGCCGCGCCCTCGACGGCGAGGCGACGGCGGTGGTGGTCACCTATTCCCCGAAACCGGGGGAGTGAGGGCTTCGGCGGGCGGCGGGGAAGAAGGAAACAGGGGCTTTCAACACAGAGGACGCAGAGAACGCAGAGGTCCCAGAGGAAATGTCATTCATTCGCGGGGTGCATCCTCGAATGGAATCGGCTTTCCTCCGTGCCCTCTGCGTCCTCTGTGTTGAATGCGGTGCCGCCTTCCCCGCCTACTCCTCCCAGGGACCGAGATCCACGCGTTCGGGGGGAGCCCAGCCCTTCATGCGGTAGTCGGCCTCCACGGTCGTGTAGATGCCCCCGCGCACGTAGAACTCGGCGGTGAGGCGCATGAAGCGCGGGCGCGTGGCGGCCACCAGGTCGTCGAGGATCTCGTTGGTGACCGCCTCGTGGAACCTGCCCTCGTTGCGGAAGGACCAGACGTAGAGCTTGAGGCTCTTCAGCTCCACGCACTTCGCGTCCGGCACGTACTCCAGGCGCAGCGTGGCGAAGTCCGGCTGCCCGGTCTTGGGGCAGAGGCACGTGAACTCCGGGATCTCCATGCGGATCGCGTAGTCGCGCCCGGGGTTGGGGTTGGGGAAGGTCTCGAGCTCCTTCGAGGCCGCGTCGCGCGGGCCGCTTCCGAGGGCCTTGAGGGCGGGTGTCAAGCGCTTTCGCGGCGATTTTTCGGTGGGCATTGGGCGCCGGTTATCGATCCGGTAAAATCACCTATTGTACGCGAACCCCCAACCCCACCGGCCGCCCGGCCTGGTGGGGTTTCTTCATAAGAACCAATATCTTGCGACTCACTTCCGTCAAGCTCTCGGGCTTCAAGTCCTTCGTCGACCCCACCCAGATCGCGGTGCCCGGCCAGCTGGTCGGCGTGGTCGGGCCCAACGGGTGCGGCAAGTCCAACGTCATCGACGCCGTGCGCTGGGTGCTCGGCGAATCGAGCGCCAGGCAGCTGCGCGGCGAGCACATGCACGACGTGATCTTCAACGGCTCCGCGGACAGGAAGCCCGTGGGCCGCGCCTCCGTCGAGCTCGTCTTCGACAACACGCTCGGCCGCGTGGGCGGCTCC
>JAHCLE010000027.1 GCA_026125445.1 Burkholderiales bacterium | reverse complement strand
GCGGCTGGCCCATCCTGAGGATGCGCGCATGATCAAGTCGTTCATCTCGCGGGTCTTCGGACGCGGCGCCAAGCAGGCCGCGCACCCGTCGAAGCCCGTGGTCTACGGTCCGGACAAGCACCACATCCGCAGGGACCACATCAGCCGCGGCGCCCGCAAGACCTGCGAGGAGCTGCAGCGCGCCGGCCACACCGCCTTCGTGGTGGGCGGCGCGGTGCGCGACCTCCTGCTGGGCATGCGGCCCAAGGACTTCGACGTGGCCACCAGCGCCCACCCCGACGCGGTGCGCTCGCTCTTCCGCCGCTCGCGCATCATCGGCCGGCGCTTCCAGATCGTGCACGTGATGTGGGGGGCGGAGACGGTGGAGGTCTCGACCTACCGCGCGCACTTCACCAAGGAGGCCGACGAGGACCGGCAGGACGAGCACGGGCGCGTGCTCTCCGACAACGTCTTCGGCACCCAGGCCGAGGACGCGCTGCGCCGCGACTTCACCGTGAACGCCCTCTTCTACGACCCGGTGAAGGAGGAGGTCTGGGACTTCCAGCACGGCGTGAAGGACCTGATCGCGAAGAAGCTCGTGATGATCGGCGACCCGGCCATGCGCTACCGCGAGGACCCGGTGCGGATGCTGCGCGCCGCGCGCCTGTCGGCCAAGCTCGGGCTCGCCATCGACCCGAGGACCGCGGCGCCCGTCAAGGAGCTCAGGCACCTCCTGGAGAACGTGCCGCAGGCGCGCCTCTTCGAGGAGATCCTCAAGATGCTGCTCTCGGGCAACGCGGTCGCCTGCGTGCAGAGGCTGCGCGAGATGGAGCTGCACCACGGCCTGCTGCCGCTGCTCGACGACGCCCTCGAGGACCCCGCCACCGGGCCCTTCGCCATGGCCGCGCTGAAGGCGACCGACGACCGCCTGCGCGAGGACAAGCCCGTCTCGCCCGCCTTCCTGCTGGCGGCCCTCCTGTGGGGGCGCGTCGAGCGGCGCTGGCACGAGCTCGAGGAGAAGGGCCAGCCGTCCACGCCCTCGCTGCACTCCGCCATGCACGACGCGCTCGACGCGCAGCGCGGCTCGCTCGCGATCCCGCGCCGCTTCGACGCCACGATGAAGGAGCTCTGGCTCCTGCAGCCGCGCTTCCTGCAGCGCGGCGGCACCCGGCCCTTCCGCCTGCTGGAGCATCCGCGCTTCCGCGCCGCGTACGACTTCTTCGAGCTGCGCGCCCGCTCGGGCAACGCGCCCCTGGAGGTCGGCCAGTGGTGGGAGCGCTTCCAGGACGCCTCCGGGGAGGAGCGCGAACGCATGCTGCACCCGGACGAGGGCGGAAAGAAGAAGCGCCGGCGCCGGCGCGGCGGCAGGCGAGCGCCGGGCGAGGGCGGCTCGCCCGAGGAAGTGGCGCCGGGCGCGGACGAATGAGCGCGGTGCGCGCCGTGGTCGCGCTGGGCTCCAACCTCGAGGGCCCCGAGGCGCAGGTGCGCCGGGCGTTCGACGAGGTGGGTGCGCTCGCAGGCACGCGGCTCGTGGCACGCTCGGCCCTGTACCGCACCGCGCCCGTGGGCTTCGCCGACCAGCCCGCCTTCGTGAATGCCTGCGCGCTCGTCGAGACGACGCTCGCACCTCGCGAGCTCCTGGAGGCGCTGCTCGCCGTCGAGCGCCGCCACGGCCGCGTGCGCGACGTTCCCAACGGCCCGCGCACCCTCGACCTCGACATCGTGCTCTACGGCGACCTGGTCCTGCACGAGCACGGACTCACGATCCCGCATCCGCGCGCGCACGAGCGCGCCTTCGTGCTCGCGCCGTTGCTGGACGTCTGGCCCGATGCGATCATTCCCGGGCGGGGCGCGGCCTCCCGCTTCCGCGACCGCGTTCGCGACCAGGCCATCGAGAGGCTGCCGGAGGCGCCATGAAACACCGCTTCATCGTGGTCGAGGGCCCCATCGGCTGCGGGAAGACCAGCCTCGCGAGGCTGCTCGCCCGGCGCCTGGGCGCGAACCTCGTGCTCGAGGAGCCGGAGGCGAACCCCTTCCTCCCCCTCTTCTACCGCGACATGCGCCGGCACGCGCTGTCCACGCAGCTCTTCTTCCTCTTCCAGCGCCTGCACCAGCTCGAGGGCCTGCGCCAGCCCGACCTCTTCGGCCGACCCACGGTGGCCGACTTCGCGCTGCAGAAGGACCCGCTCTTCGCCCGCCTCACCCTCGACGACAACGAGTTCGGGCTCTACACGCGCATCTTCGAGCACGTGAGGCCCCAGGCGCCCACGCCGGACCTCGTGATCTACCTGCAGGCGAAGGTGGAGACCCTCGTCGAGCGCGTGCGGCGGCGCGGCAATCCCATGGAGGCGAGCATCTCGGACGACTACCTGCGAGCCATCTCCGACACCTACACGCGCTACTTCTACAACTACGACCAGAGCGCGCTGCTCATCGTGAACAGCGAGCGGCTGAACTTCGTCGACGTGCCCGAGCACTTCGACCTGCTGGTCGAGCGCGTGCAGTCCATCCGGGGCGGGCGGGAGTTCTTCAACCGGGCGTAGGCGGGTCTTGCTGCAATGCAGCGAAACCGTGGCAGAATGCTCGTCCCGAACCGGCCGAAAGTCATTCCCCATGCGAGTGACCATCCCCAAGCTCCAGGAGCGCGCGAGAGGCGGCGAGAAGCTCGCCATGCTCACCTGCTACGACGCGAGCTTCGCGGCGATCTCCGACGCCGCCGGCGTCGACATCCTGCTCATCGGCGACTCCCTGGGCATGGTGATCCAGGGACACGACTCCACGCTTCCCGTGACGATGGACGAGATGGAGTACCACACGCGCCTGGTCGCCCGCGGCAGCGCCAGCGCCCTGGTGCTCGCCGACATGCCCTTCGGCAGCTTCCAGGAGTCCCCGGAGCAGGCCTTCCGCAACGCCGCGCGCCTCATGGCCGCCGGCGCCCAGATGGTGAAGCTCGAGGGCGGGGCGGTGATGGTGGAGACCACCCGCTTCCTCGTCGATCGCGGAATCCCCGTCTGCGCCCACATCGGCCTCACGCCGCAGTCGGTGAACACGCTCGGCGGCTATCGCGTGCAGGGCAAGAGCGACGACGCCGCCGGGCGGCTCGTCGCCGACGCGAGGGCGCTCGAGGCCGCCGGGGCGGCCATCGTCCTCATGGAGGCGATGCCGGCCGCGGTGGCCCGGCGCGTGACCGAGTCGCTCGCCGTGCCGACGATCGGCATCGGCGCCGGCCCGGACGTCTCGGGGCAGGTGCTGGTGGTCTACGACATGCTGGACATCTACCCGGGCCGCAAGGCGCGCTTCGTGAAGAACTTCATGGAGGGTGCGCCGTCCGTGAAGGCCGCCATCGAGGCGTACGTGAAGGCGGTGAAGGCCAAGTCCTTCCCGGCTCCGGAGCATTGCTTCTGAAAGTGACGCGACCCAAAGGCATGGGACACGGATGAACCGTGGTCGCGAAGCGCCGGCAATGAACATGGATGAATACGGATTACTGACGGGCGAGGGGGCGCCGTGCAGGTAATTCACACCGTGGCCGAACTGAGGGCGCGGCTCAAGAGCGAGCCGTCGGTGGTGCTGGTGCCGACGATGGGCAATCTCCACGCCGGGCACCTCGCGCTGGTCGAGGAGGCGAGGAAGCACGGCTCGTGCATCGTCGCCTCCATCTTCGTGAACCGCCTGCAGTTCGAGCCGGGGGGTGATTTCGACCGCTACCCGCGCACGCTCGCCGAGGACTGCGCGAAGCTCGAGCGCGCCGGCTGCCACGTGGCGTTCGCCCCGGACGAGGGCGAGCTCTATCCGGAGCCCCAGGAAATCGTCCTCGCGCCGCCGAAGCTCGCCGACCAGCTGTGCGGCGAGTTCCGCCCGGGGCACTTCCAGGGCGTGGCGACGGTCGTCGCCAAGCTGTTCAATATTGTTGCACCGCACACAGCCGTTTTCGGGCGCAAGGACTACCAGCAGCTGGCCGTCATCCGGGCCCTGGTGCGGCAGATGAACTACGCCATCGCGATCGTCGGGGTGGACACGGTGCGCGAGCCCGACGGCCTCGCGATGTCCTCGCGGAACGGCTATTTGTCCTCTGAAGAACGCACCGAAGCGGTGCGCCTCAACCGGAACCTGCGCCGGATCAAGGACCTCGCGGAAGGCGGTGCGCGCGATTTCGGTGCCCTTTGCGCTTTCGCAATCAAGGACTTGACGGACGCCGGCTGGCGCGTAGACTATGTTGCAGTGCGGAATCGATCCGGACTGGCCCTGCCGGGGCCCGCGGACCACGACCTGGTGGTGCTGGGCGCGGCCTGGCTGGGCAGGACCCGGCTCATCGACAACGTCGAGTTCCGCGCCTGAGGGGGCAACCTGGGGCGGAAACCAGTTTTCGAGCACTTGCTCTAAAGAGTGCCGATAGACTGGTCAACGACACCCTTACGGAGAGTACGGGCAACCATGCAACGCACCATGCTCAAGTCGAAGCTTCACCGCGTCACCTGCACCGCCTCGGAGCTGCACTACGAGGGCTCGTGCGCGATCGACCTCGATCTCCTGGACGCCGCCGACATCAAGGAGTTCCAGCAGATCGAGATCTACAACGTGAACAACGGCGAGCGCTTCTCGACCTACGCCATCGCGGCCCAGCGCGGCTCGGGGACGATCTCCGTGAACGGTGCGGCCGCCCACAAGGCGCGCCGCGGCGACCTGCTGATCATCGCCTCGTACGCCGCCTACACCGAGGCCGAGGTGGCCAAGCACCAGCCCGACCTCGTGTACGTGGACGCCAACAACGCCATCAAGGAAAAGCGCGGGGCCATCCCCATCCAGAAGGCCGCCTGAGGCGGCTCGCGCGACACTTCCCGCGACGGGCGCCTTCGGGCGCCCGTTTCGCTTGCGGCGTTATCATGGGGCATGCTCGCCACGCTTCCCGGCCGCGCCGCGCGGGGGCTCGTCTTCGGCGCCGAGGCGCTCGCGGCCGCCCTCTCGCCCTCCACCTACACGGCGCCCGTGCGCGCGCTGGCCGCGCGCCAGCTCTGCGAGGCCGCGTGGGACGTGCTTCCCGGCTTCGTGGCCGCCTGCGCCGTGCTGGGCGCGCTGGTGGTCCGCGTCATCGACTCGACGGCGCGCGACTTCGGCCTGGCGGGCTATTCCCTGGACCTCTACGCGCGGCTCGTGGTGCTGGAGCTCGTGCCGCTCTTCGTGGCGCTCCTCGTCTCGGTGCGCTCCGGCGCGGCGATGGGCACGGAAGTCGCGCTACTGCGCGTGCAAGGCGTCCTCGACGGCGGCAACGACCCGCTTCGTGCGGAGCTGCTTCCGCGCGGCATCGGCGTGGCGGCGGCGGTCCTCTCGCTCACCGCGATCGGCTGCCTGGTCGCGCTGCTGGTGGCCTACGTGGGCCTCTACGGCTTCTCGCCGTGGGGCCACGACGCCTACGCGCGCGTGATCGGGCGGGTGTTCGCCCCGGCGGTGATGGCGGGCTTCGCGCTCAAGGTCGCGTTCTTCGCGGTGGCGGTCGCGGTGGTGCCCGTGGCCGCGAGCGTGGGCGGGCCGCGCGCGATGGACTCGGTCCCGGACGCCGCGCCGCGCGGCCTCGTGGGTATCTTCGTGCTCCTGGCGCTGGCCGAGGCTTTCTCGATCGCCCTCCTGTATGCCTGATCCCGCCCTCGATCCCTCCCTGCGCGCCGGCCCCAAGGCCCTCGCGGTGCTCGTGGCATCCGCCCTCATCGCCGCGGCATTCGTGGGCTACGTCCTGTACGCGCGCGGCTTCTTCGAGCGCACGCAGCGCCTGGTGCTGGTGGCCGAGGACGGCGCGGGCGTCACCGTGGGCATGGACCTCACCTTCTCCGGCTTCCCTGTAGGTCGCGTGCAGAAGATCGAGCTCGCCGGCGACGGCAAGGCGCGCATCGAGATCGACGTGCCGGAGAAGGACGCGAAGTGGCTTCGCGCCTCCAGCGTCTTCACGCTCGAGCGCAGCCTCGTGGGCGGGGCGCGGCTGCGCGCCTTCACCGGGGACCTGGAGGACAAGCCGCTTCCCGAGGGGGCGGTGCGGCCGGTGCTGCGGGGCGACGCCACCGAGGAGCTGCCCGGACTCATCGCCGCCATGAAGCGGCTGCTGGAGAACCTCGAGCACATGACGGCGGCCGACTCGAACCTCAACGCGAGCTTCGCCAGCGTGAAGACGCTCACCGAGCGCATGGGCGGGCCGGGAGGGGCGCTCGCCGGCATCCTCGGCAGCGAGGAGAACGCGCGCAAGGTGATCACCGCGCTCGACCGCGCCAACGCGACGCTCGCCTCCCTGGAGAAGGTGTCGGCGCGCCTCGACGGCATGCTCGGCAAGGCCGACGAGGGCGTCTTCGGCGCGGGCGGCGTGCTGGAGGAGACGAGGAAGACGGTGACGCAGCTCAACGCCGCGCTGGCGCAGGCGCGCGAGAGCCTGAAGAAGGCCGACGCCATCCTCGCCGACGCGCAGAAGGTGAGCGCCAGCGCCCGCGAGGCCACGACGGACCTGGGCGCGCTGCGCGCGGAGGTCGAGGCGAGCCTGCGCCGCGTGAGCGCCCTCATCGACGAGATCAACCGCAAGTGGCCCTTCGCGCGCGACACGGAGGTGAAGCTGCCATGAGGCTGCCGATCCTCGCGCTCGCCCTGGTGCTCGCCGCCTGCGCGGGCTCGCCGACTGCCCCCGGGTGGCAGGCCACGGCCCACGGCGCGCTCGCGGGCTTCCAGTCGAACTACTTCGCGGGGCGCAGCCGCGCGGCGGAACAGGAATTCGCGCGCGCTCGCTCGGCGCTCGCGGCCACCGGGCGAGCCGACCTCGTGGCCCGGGCCGAGCTCGTGCGCTGCGCCGCGCGCGTGGCGAGCCTGGACTTCGACGACTGCCCCGGCTACCGCGCACTGGCCGCGGACGCCGCGCCCGCGGAGCGCGCCTACGCGGCCTACCTCGCAGGACGAGCTCAACCTGCCGAAGTGGCGCTCCTTCCGGAGCATCACCGCGGCGCCTCGGCCGCCGGCCTCGCGGGGATTGCCGATCCGTTCGCGCGGCTGGTGGCCGCGGGCGTTCTCTTCCGGCAGGGGGCCATGACGCCCGAGGGCATCGCGGTCGCGGTGGAGACCGCCTCGGCTCAGGGCTGGCGGCGGCCGCTCCTCGCGTGGCTGGGCGTGCAGGAGAAGCGCGCGCGCGACGCGGGCGACCACGAGGCGGCCGCGGCGATCGGCCGCAGGATCCGGCTGGTGGGAGGCGAGGAGGGCTCGCGCTAGGCGAGCGCGGAATCGAGGCGAGGCACGGCCTCGAGGCTCCACAGCGTGCGCGAAAGGGCCGCGGCCCGCGCGGCGCCGATCACCGGGACGGCGAGCTCCTGCAGCTTGCCCTCGAGATCCTCGTCCGTGAGCGGCGCGTCCGGATCGCCCTTGCGCGTGGGCTGCAACCAGCTGTCGGATGTCCCGTCCTTCCAGTCGATCTCGACGCGCGCCGCGCGCTTTCCCGGAAACGCCGCGTCGATCTCCGGGTCCACTGCGACCTCGACGCGCGCCATGAGCGAGCGCAGCAGCGGGTCCGCGAGCCTCTCCGGCGAGAACGCGTCAAGGCGCACGCTGCCGTGCGCGAGCGCGTGCGCCACGACGTACGGGAGGCTGAACTTCGCGTGCGCCGCCGAGGACGCCTCGCGGTTGCCCGCGACGTCCAGGGCCGCCCTGTAGGTCGCCACGCGGACCCGCGCGATGTCGGAGGCCGGCCGCCCGGCGCGGCTCTTCAGCGCGAGCGCGCCGTCGATCGCGGCGAAGGTGTGGCCGCAGCAGCCGTGGTTCTTGAAGGTCATCGCCGCGATGTTGAACACCTCGCCCAGTCCCGCGCAGGCGCGGTTCCAGTCGGGGCCGTCGCTCATGGCGCGCCCCAGGCCCGATTCGCCCTCGATCACGTCGAGCGATCCCGTCACGCCTTCCCGGGCCGCAAGGGCCGCGAGCACGCCGGCCTCCGCGGCGCGCCCGGAGTGCAGGGGCTTCGACATCGAGTCCATGCGAAAGGCCTGCTGCAGGCCCGCGGCGAAGGTGGCGACGGTGGCGAGCGAATGGGCGAACGGCGCCGGGCCCAGGCCGAGCAGGAACCCCGCGGCGGCGGCGGCTCCGAAGCTGCCGACGGTGCCCGTCGTGTGCCAGTAGCGATAGTGGGTGCGGCCCAGGGCCGCGCCGATGCGGGTCGAGATCTCGTAGCCCGCGACCACGGCGCGCAGGAACTCCTCGCCGCTCGCCCCCCGGTCCTGCGCCACGGCGAGGGCGGCGGCTATGGTGGGGGCGCCGGGGTGGTAGATCGCGTCGCGGAAGATGTCGTCGAACTCGATGGCGTGCGCGGCGGTGCCGTTGACGAGGGCCGCGGCGCGCACCGTGGCCCGCCGTCCGAGGGCGAGCGTGGCGCCTCCCCGGTCCAGCTCCTCGGCGAGCGCCCGCTCGAGGAGCGTGGCCGGGGCGACGACGGCGCCGGGATACAGCGCCGCGTGCCAGTCGACGACGGCGCGCTTGGCGTGGTGGATCACCGGCGCCGGCAGCGGCTCGCCGCGCAGGCGGTCGGCGAATCGCGCGAAGGTCTCCGTGACGAACAAGCGCGCCGCCTCAGTTGGCCTTGGCCCCGGCCATCCTGACGACCTTCGCCCACTTCTCGGTCTCGGACTTGATGTAGGCGGCGAACTCGTCCGGCGTGCTGCCGACGGGGTCCACGCCCTGCTGCACGAGCTTCTCGCGGATCTCCGGGATCTTGAGGATGCGGACGACCTCGGCCTGGATCTTCATCGCGATCTCGCGCGGCATGCCCGCCGGGCCGAGGAGCCCGAACCAGGACGACGCCTCGAAGTCGGGATAGCCCAGCTCGGCGATCGTGGGCAGGTCCGGCGAGGAGGCCGAGCGCGTCCTGGTGGTGACGGCGATGCCGCGCAGGCGCCCGGAGCGCACGTGCTGGATCACCGAGGGGATCGTGGCGAACATGAAGTGCACCTGCTCGCCGGAGAGGAGGTCGTTGAGCGCCACCGCCCCCTTGTAGGGAACGTGCGTGATCTCCACGCCGGTCATGGACTTCAGCAGCTCGCCGGACAGGTGCGCGGAGGTGCCGATGCCCGTCGAGGCGTAGAAGTACTTGTTCGGGCTCGCCTTCAGCAGGCGCAGGAAGTCGGGGAAGTCCTTCGCCGGGAGCGACGCGGGGTTCACCACGAGCATGTTGGGCGCGCCGACCACCTGCGAGACCGGCTGGAAGTCCTTGATGTTGTCGTAGGGCATGTTGGCGTAGAGCGTCGCGTTTATCGCGAGCGGCCCCACCGAGCCCATGAGCAGCGTGTAGCCGTCGGGCTTCGCCTTGGCCACCAGGTTGGCGCCGATGTTGCCGCCGGCGCCGGGCTTGTTCTCGACGACCACGGCCTGGCCCCAGGTCTTGCGGAACTCGTCGGCCATGATGCGGGCCACGAAGTCGGTCGAGCCTCCCGGGGAGAAGCCCACGACGATCGTGATCTGCTTGTTGGGCCAGTCGGCCTGCGCCAGGGCCATCGTCGACGCGGCCAGGGCGACCATCGCGGCCGCCGCCTTCAGGAACAGCTTCCTCATGCCTCTCCTCCTTGTCGTCGTTCGGTCACGCTCGGGTGCTGCGGGACGCCGCGCCTCTCGGGGGCGCGTGCGGCCCGTATCTCAGAACTGCGCCAGGTACTGCGACGGGTCGATGCGCACGCCGACCACGAGGGGCCGGTCGGCCGCGCGCGGCTGCGCGAGGACGCGCTCGAGGGCCGCGGCGGAATCCACGTTCGCGCCGTCGCAGCCCATGGACTGGGCGAGCTTCTCGACGTCGGTCGCGTCGATGAGCGTCCCCCAGCTCGGGTACTGGCGCTGGGCCTGCTTGAGCTCGATGCGGTTCAGGCTGTTGTCGCAGAAGACCACCACCAGCGGGTTGATCGCGAGGCTCGCGGCGAGGCGAAGCTCCCCCTGCACCATCGCGAGCCCGCCGTCGCCGGTGAAGCACACCACCGGGCGCTCCGGATGCACGAGCTTGGCGGCGATCGCGGCCGGCAGCGAGAATCCCATGGAGGACAGCCCGTTCGTCATCAGGGTCGAGCGCGGCGAGTAGGTGGCCCAGCCCTGGCCCACCAGGATCTTGTGGGAGCCGACGTCGGCGGTCGCGATCGCCTCGCGCGGCATCGCCCGGCGCACCACGTCGATCACGTCGGTCGGGTTGAGCCGGCCCGCGACGCGGCCCTCGTAGTACTTCGCCATCAACGCGTCGCGGTGGACGGCGACCTCCGCGCGGGTCCAGCGGGCCTCGCCCGCGCAGGCGTCGGCGAGCGCGTCGAGCAGGGCGGCCACCGGGCCGACGAGCTCGACCTCGGCCGGATAGATCTGGTCGGTGTTCGGGGTGGAGTCGACGTGGATCGTGGGGACCTCCACGCTCCAGGGCTTGATGAGCTCCACCGCGTCGAAGCCCGCGGCGAGGATGAGGTCGCAGCCCGCGAGGAACTTCCACATGAAGGCGTTGCAGGCCATGTCCAGGGTGCCCGCGTATAGCGGGTGGTCCTCGGCGAGCACGCCCTTGGCCATCGGCGCGACCACGACGGGGCAGCCCAGCGCCTCGGCCAGGCGGGCGAGGCTCGCGGAGGCGTCGCCGCGCACGGCGGCGATGCCGGCGAGGATGACCGGCCGGCGCGCGGCCCGGATGCGCGAGACGACGGCGCCCACGGCCGCCTCGGCGCCGAAAGCGAAAGGCAGGCCCTGCGCCGAGAGCGGCGGCAGGACGATGCGGTCGTCCACGGCGGTGGCGCCGACCACGTCGGCGGCGAGCGTCATGTGCACCGGCCCGGGCCGCTCGGCCATCGCGGTGCGCACGGCCTTGCGCAGGATCGTCGCCGCGGTGTGCGGCTGGAGGGTCGTCGCCCACTTGCACACGGGCGCGAAGAGTCGCTCCTGGTCGACCACCTGGTGGGTGAAGAACGGCTCGCGCCGGCTCTCGATCTGCCCGGAGATGGCGAGCATCGGCACGCGGTCGAGCCAGGCGTTGGCCACGGCGTTCACGAGGTTCGTCGAGCCCGGCCCGAGCGTGGAGACGCACACGCCGGGCAGCCCCGTGAGCATGCCCGCCGCCTCGGCCATCAGGCCCGCGGTGCCCTCGCGCCGACCGAGCACGAACTCGAGGTCCTCGCGCCGGCAGGCCTCCAGCAGCTCCACCGTGGGATCGCCCGGGTAGCCGAAGACGTGGCGCACGCCCAGCGCGCGCAGGTAGCGGACCAGCAGCTCGGATACGTTCATCGCTCGACGTCCTCGTGCGGGCGCCGCAGCCCGTTCGCTGCGGCGCTCACCCGCCGGGGAAATGTAGCAGAGCGGGTATACGGTTGTATACAGCGATGCGGCGGAGGTATCATCGGCCGTCATGGACGAGGCGAGATTTCCGGCGTTCGCGCTGATCGGCTTCGGCGAGGCGGGGCAGGCGATCGCCGAGGGGCTGCGCGGCGAGGGCGTTACCCGGTTCGCCGCGTGGGACATCCTCTTTCCCGACGCGAAGCGCGGCGCGCCGCTGCGCGAGGCGGCCGGGCGGCTCGGCGTGCGCATCGCCTCCGACTGCCCCGACGCGCTGGGCGGCGCCGACATCGTGGTGTCGGCCGTGACGGCTTCCTCGAACCTGGATGCCGCGCGGTCGGCGGTCCCGGGCCTGGCCGCGGAACAGTTCTACCTCGACATCAATTCCGTCTCGCCGAAGCGCAAGCGCGAGGCGGGCGCGATCGTGGGCCCGCGGGCCCGCTTCGCGGACGTGGCGGTGATGGCGCCCATCCTTCCGGATCGACACCGGACGCCCATGCTCGTGGCCGGGCCGCACGCGTCGGACCTCCTTCCGATGCTCCTCGCCTGCGGCATGAAGGTCGAGAAGGCGGGCGACGAGGTCGGCGCGGCCATCGCGATCAAGATGGTGCGCAGCGTGATGATCAAGGGCCTGGAGGCGCTCACGCAGGAGTGCTTCCTCGCCGCGCGGGCCGGCGGCGTCGAGGACCGCATCATCGCCTCGCTCACGCGCTCCTTCCCGGCCCTCGACTGGGCGGCGATGGTCGACCGCAACATGGAGCGCATGGCGAGCCACGGGATCCGGCGCGCCGCCGAGATGCGCGAGGTCGCGCAGACCCTCGAGGAAATGGGCGTCGAGCCGCTCGTGACGCGCGGCACCATCGAGCGCCAGCAGCGCACGGGGGACGCGAAGCTCAGGGACGCCTTCGGCGGCAAGGTACCGGAGGATCGCGCTGCGATCCTGGGGGCCCTGCGCAAGGCGGCAGGGGGAGGACGGACATGACAGCGGGCGGCGCGCCGCACCTGAAGATGCTGATCGGCGGCGAGTGGCGCTCCGGATCGCCGGAGACGGCCATCGTCGACCCCTGGCGCGGCGAGGTCGTGGCGCACGCTCCCGAGTCCTCCCTCGCGGACCTCGACGACGCGCTCGCGGCCGCGTCCCGAGCCAAGGCGCAGGTCGCGGCCATGCCCGGCTACCAGCGCGCCGCGCTGCTGCGCAAGGTGGGAGCGCTCCTCGCGCAGCGCGCCGATGCGATCGCCGAGGTGATGTCGCGCGAGACGGGCAAGGCGATCAAGGACGCGCGCGCCGAGGTCACCCGCTCGCAGGACACGATCCTGCTTTCGGCGGAGGAAGCGATCCGCATCGAAGGCGAGCAGGTTCCGCTGGACGGCACCGCGATGGGCGCGGGCAAGCTCGCCTTCCTGCTGCGCTTCCCCGTGGGCGTGGTGGCCGGCATCACGCCCTTCAACGCGCCCTTCAACCTCGCCTGCCACAAGATCGCGCCCGCCCTCGCGGCCGGCAACGCCATCGTCCTCAAGGCGCCGCCGCAGTCGCCGCACGTCGTGGCGAAGCTCGTCGAGCTCTTCGCCGAGGCGGGGACGCCCCCGGGCTTCGTGAACCTCCTGTACGGCAGCACCGTGGGTCCGGCGCTGGTGAAGGACCCGCGCGTGGACTTCGTGTCCTTCACCGGCTCGAGCCGGGTGGGCGCGCAGATCAAGGCCGCGAGCGGGCTTCGCCGCGTGGCCCTCGAGCTGGGCGGCAACGGCACGACGATCGTGCACTCGGACGCCGACGTGGCAGAGGCGGCCACGCTGTGCGCGCGCAACTCCATGCGCCTTGCGGGCCAGAGCTGCATCTCGGTGCAGAACGTCATGGTCCACGAGAGCGTGTACGACGCCTTCCTGGAGCGCCTCGTCGCCGAGGTGAGGACGCTTCGCGTCGGCGACCCCCTCGACCCCGCCACGGACGTGGGCACGCTCATCGACGAGGCGGCGGCGAAGCGGGTGGAGCAGTGGGTCGCCGAGGCCCTCTCGCAGGGCGCCCGCGCGCTCACCGGCGGCAGGCGCCGCGCCGCGCAGTACGAGCCGACGGTCCTCGTGGACGTGCAGCGCTCGATGCGCGTGGTGTGCGAGGAGGTCTTCGGCCCCGTGGTGACGGTCCAGCGCTACCGGGACCTCAAGCCCGTCTTCGAGACGATCAGCGCCGAGCAGTACGGGCTGCACTGCGGGATCTTCACGAAGTCGATGCCGGTCGCCTTCGACGCCATCCGCTCGCTTCGCGTCGGCGGGCTCATCGTCAACGGCACCTCGACCTGGCGCACCGACCAGCTCGCGTACGGAGGCGTCAAGTCGAGCGGCATCGGGCGCGAGGGGCCGCGCTACGCCATCCGCGACATGACCGAGGAGCGGCTGGTCCTGTTCAACCTCTAGGCCGCGGCGGCGTCGGCGCGGGCCTTGCGCCGGGAGAACGCGAACCCGGGCCACGAGTCCGCCATGGCGAGGAAGCGCCCGAGCAGCGGCGTCGCGTCGCCGGCGCGCCACGCCAGCAGCAGGCGGCTCCTCGATCCCGCGGTCCTGATAGGACGGTGGACCACGCCGGGCACGCTCGCGTTGCGGTAGGTGTCCGGCAGGATCGAGATCCCCGTGCCCGCCGCGATGAGCGCGAGGATGGTCACGCCCTCTCGGGCCTCCTGCGCCACGCGCGGTGCGAAGCCGGCCTGGCTGCACAGCCCCATCACGTGGTCGTACAGGCCGCAGCCGATCCCGCGCGGGAAGAGGATGAAGGGCTCGTCGGCGAGATCGGCCATCCGCACGCCGCCCTTCGCGCGCGCCAGCCGGTGCGTGGCCGGCAGAACCGCCATCAGGTCGTCCTCCCAGATGCTGCGCACCTCGATCTCGGGGCCGGGCGCGAACTGGTGCGAGGGCCTCAGGAAACCCACGTCGATGTGGCGGTCGGCGATGGCCTGGATCTGCGCGCCCGACGACATGTGGCCCATCTCCACGCGAACCCCGGGAAAGCGCTCGCGGAAGGTCTGGATGAAGCGCGGGAAGGGCTCGAACATGGGCACCGACCCGGTGAACGCGATCCGGATCTGGCCCGCCTCTCCGCGTGCCGCCCGCCGCACCTCGTCGCCGGCGCTGTCGAGCTGGGCGAGGATGGAGCGCGCCTGCTGCAGGAAGAGGCGCCCCGGCTCCGTGAGCCGGACATTCCGCCGGTTCCTCTCGAGGAGCCTCGTCCCGAGCTCGTCCTCGATCGCCTTCACCTGCTGGCTCAGGGGCGGCTGGCTCATGTGCAGCCGGCGCGCGGCCCGGCTGAAGTTGAGCTCCTCGGCGACGGCGACGAAGTAGCGCAGCTGGCGGATGTCCATGCTTATAGGGGTTTCGAATGACTGGCGGGCGAAAGATATATTGGACTCGACCCAGCCGCGATGCAATGATCGGCCGGCATTCCCCCCGGAAGGCAGCGCGCGGATGATCATCGATTGCCACGGCCACTACACGACGGCGCCCCGGTCGCTCGAGGGGTGGCGCGCCCGGCAGGTGGAGGCGCTTGGCGGCAGGACGCCCTCGCCGCGGCCGACGGAGCTCTCCATCAGCGACGACGAGCTTCGCGAGAGCCTGGAGGGCGCCCAGCTGCGGCTGCAGCGCGAGCGCGGCACCGACCTCACGCTCTTCTCGCCGCGGGCCATGGCGATGTCGCACCACATCGGGACGCAGGAGACGAGCCTCGAGTGGTCGCGGCTGTGCAACGACCTCATCCACCGCGTGTGCACGCTCTACCCGCGCAACTTCGCGCCGGTGTGCCAGCTTCCGCAGTCGCCCCTCGTGCCTCCGGCGAGCTGCATCCCGGAGCTGGAGCGCTGCGTCCTGGAGCTGGGCTTCGTCGGCTGCAACCTGAACCCGGACCCCTCCGGCGGCCACTGGAAGGATCCGCCCCTCACCGACCGCTGGTGGTACCCGCTGTACGAGAAGCTGGTGGAGCTCGACGTCCCGGCCATGGTGCACGTGAGCGCGAGCTGCAACCCCTGCTTCCACGCGGTGGGCGCGCACTACCTCAACGGCGACACGACGGCGTTCATGCAATTCCTCGTGTCCGACCTGTTCAGGGACTTCCCGACGCTCAAGTTCATCATCCCGCACGGCGGCGGGGCCGTCCCCTACCACTGGGGGCGCTACCGGGGCCTCGCGCAGGACATGGGCCGCCCGCCGCTCGAGGAGCTGCTGCTGAAGAACGTGTATTTCGACACCTGCGTCTACCACCAGCCGGGGATCGACCTGCTGCTCGAGGTGATCCCGGCCGACAACATCCTCTTCGCCTCCGAGATGGTGGGCGCGGTCCGCGGGATCGACCCGCGCACGGGCCACTACTACGACGACACGAAGCGCTACATCGATTCCGCCCCCGGCCTCACCGCCGCGGACCGCCACAAGATCTACGAAGGCAACGCGCGGCGGGTGTTCAGCCGCCTGAAGCTGCCCGCCTGAGCGTTTCACGAACCGAAGGAGGACCGAGACATGCTTTCACGCATCCGTTCGACGACTCGCGCCGCGGCGCTGCTTGCGGCCGCGATCCTGGCGCTCGGCGCCGCGCCCGCCGCGCTGGCCCAGGCCTATCCCTCGAAGACCATCCGCATCCTCGTGGGCTTCGCCCCCGGCGGCGCGATGGACATCGTCGCCCGCACGGTGGGACAGAAGATTTCCGCGAGCATCGGTCAGCCGGTGATCGTCGACAACAAGCCGGGTGCCGCGAGCAACATCGCGATCCGGCAGCTGATCGAAAGCCCGCCCGACGGCTACACCGTGATGCTGGTGGCCAACGGCCTCACGGCGAACCCCTTCCTCTACACGCAGCAGCCCTTCGATCCCACCCAGGACGTCGTGCCCGTCTCGCTGGTGGCGCGCCTTCCGGTGGTCATCGCCGCCAACGCGAACTCCGAACTCACGACCCTCAAGAAGATGGTCGACGCGTCGAAGGCGCGCCCCGGGAGCGTGAACTACGGCTCGCCCGGCAGCGGCTCGACGCCCCACCTGGCGGTGGAGCTCTTCGCTCGCGCGGCCGCCCGCATCGAGCTCACGCACGTGCCCTACAAGGGCGGCGCACCCGCCATCGCCGACGTCCTCGGCGGCCAGCTCCCGCTCGTGGCCGTGAACGCGGTGGAGGTCCTGCCGCAGGTGAAGGCCGGCAAGCTGCGCGTGCTCGCGGCGCTGAGCGCGCAGCGCGTGTCGACGCTGCCGGACGCGCCGACCATCGCCGAATCCGGCTTCCCGGGCTTCGAGGCCTCGGTCTGGCACGCGTTCATCGCGCCCAAGGGCACGCCGCCGGCGATCGTCGCGAAGCTCAATGCCGAGATCCACAAGGCGCTCGCCGACCCCGAGGTGAAGGAGCGGCTGGCGGGCCTCGGCGCGGAAGTCTCGCCGACCACGCCGCAGGAGCTGGCCACGCTGGTGCGCTCGGAATACGAGCGCTACGGCAAGCTCATCCGCGAGGCCAACATCAAGGCGAACTGAGTCCCGGCGCGCAAGCGCCACGCGACAAGGGGGGATTCCCGATGATCAGGCAACTCGTCCGTGCCGCCGCCGTCGCCTTCGCCGCCTCGCTGGCGCCCGCGCTGGCCCAGGATTTCCCGAACCATCCCGTCAAGATCGTCTCGCCCTACCCGCCGGGAGGGACCACCGACATCCTCGCGCGTCTGCTGTCGCCGAAGCTCTCCGCGGCCCTCGGGCAACCGGTCGTCGTGGACAACAAGGCCGGCGCGAGCGGCAACATCGGCACGGAATTCGTCGCGCGCGCGAACCCGGACGGCTACACGCTGCTCATGGGCAACAACACGGGCGTGGTGATCAACCGCAACCTCTACAAGCTCAACGTCGACCCGCCGCTGGCGCTCGTGCCCGTGATCCTCGTGGCGCAGGTGCCGACGGTGCTCTACGTGCACCCCTCGGTCCCCGCCGCCAGCGTGCAGGAGTTCGTGGCGCTCGTGCGCAAGTCGCCGGGCAAGTACTCCTTCGCCTCGGCCGGCAGCGGCAGCCCGCAGCACCTGGCGGGGGAGATGCTCAAGGCCGCCTTCGACCTCGACATGGTCCACATCCCGTACAAGGGCTCCGGCCCCGCGATCACGGACGTGGTGGCGGGGCAGGTGCCCGTCGGCTTCGAGTCGACGGTCGTGCTGCAGCCGTTCGTCGAGGCGGGCCGCGCGAGGCCGCTCGCCACCACGGGCGCGGCGAGGTCCATCTCGCTGCCCAGCGTGCCGACGATGATGGAATCGGGCGCGAAGGACTTCGACGTGACCAACTGGTACGGCCTGTTCGCGCCGGCCGGCACGCCGCGCGAGGTCGTCGAGCGGATCAACGCCGAGGTGAGGAAGATCATGGAGACTCCCGAGGTGAAGGAGCGGCTGGCGAAGATGGGCTCGGCGGCCGTGCCGGGCACCGCCGAGGAGTTCGCCCGGTTCGTGAAGGCCGAGGTCCCGCGCGCGGCCGAGCTGGTGAAGAAGTCCGGCGCAAAGGTCGACTGATGGCCGCCGGCGGCCTTCCATGAGCCAGGCCGATCCCCGCGTCGAACGCCTCTCGCGCCTGGACGCCTGCGCCGTCTCCGACGCGCTCGACAAGCTGGGCCTCGCCGGCGTCGTGACCGGCCTGCCGCCCCTGTCCGTGGCGCGGCGAATCGCCGGTCGCGCGGTCACCGTGAAGCTCGACGCCGGCCCCGCCTCGCCGGGGCCCATCCGGCACCTCGGCACGACGGCCGTCGAGGCTGCGGGGCCAGGCGAGGTCATCGTGGTCGAGCAGAGGAGCGGCATCGACGCGGGAAGCTGGGGAGGCATCCTCACGCAGGGGGCGAAGGCGCGCGGCGTGGCGGGCGTGGTCGCCGACGGCCCGGTGCGCGACATCGACGAGGCGAAGGCCCTCGACTTCCCGGTCTACGCCCGCTCCTGCACGGCGCGCACCGCGCGCGGCCGCATCGTCGAGAGGGGGACCCAAGTGCCGGTTCGCATCGGCGAGGTCGAGGTCACCCCCGGGGACTTCGTCATCGCCGACGGCAGCGCCGTCGTGTTCATTCCCGGGGGCGAGATCGACCGCGTGCTGGAAGCGGCGCAGTACATCGCCGACCGCGAGGCCGCGATGGCCGAGGCCATCCGGGCCGGGCGCCCGATCACCGAGGTGATGGGTGCGAGCTACGAGCACCTACTGCGAAAGACTTGATGGGGGATGCATGAAGAGGACACTGGGGATTCACCTGCTCGCCCTTTCGCTGGCTGCCCTGCTGGCCGGCTGCGGGAGCGCTCCCCCGGCGCCCGAGCCGGGGCTGGCGAGGGTCCTCGCGCCGACCGGAAAGCTGCGCGTCGGGCTCTACCCCGGAAGCCCCACCTCGATCATCCCGGCGTCCGGCTCCGGCGAGGCCCGCGGCGTGGGCCACGACGTCGGGCGGGACATGGCCCGGCGCCTGGGCGTGCCGTTCGAGCCCGTCGTGTTCGAGCGCAACGCGGAAGTCCTCGAGGCGGGGAAGGCGGGACGCGTGGACCTGGTGTTCACCAACGCCACGGCGGAGCGGGCGAGGTTCCTCGACTTCTCCCCGACGGTCCTCGAGATCGAGCAGGGCTACCTCGTGCCGCGAGGGTCGGCCATCGCCAGCGCCGCGGACGTGGACCGCGCCGGCGTGCGCGTGGGCGTGAGCCAGGGCAGCACCTCGCAGGGCGTGCTTTCGAAGGAGCTCAAGCATGCGGCCGTCGTCCCCACGCCCAATCTGAAGGTCGCCGCCGAGATGCTCTCGTCCGGCAAGCTCGACGCGTTCGCCACCAACAAGGCGATCCTCTTCGAGCTGGGCGACAAGGTTCCCGGCTCGCGGGTCCTCGATGGCCGCTGGGGGCTGGAGAAGTTCTCCTTCGGGATCCCGAAGGGCCGGGACGCGGCCCTGCCGCTGCTGGGCGAGCTCGTCGCCGCCGCGCGCGCAGACGGCACCGTCGCGAAGGCGGCCGAGCGCGCGGGAGTTCGCGGCACGCCGACACCGGGCCACTGACGCCGACCGCGACGGCGGCCTTCACCAGCGGCAGTTGCCCTCGCCGAACTCGTTGGCGATGAGCGGCACGACCGCGAGCAGGCCCAGGCCCTTGTAGGCGTCCTTGCAGTCGGGCTTGCGCGCCTTCTCGATCGCGATCTGCTCCTTCGTCTTCCTCTCCGGCGCCGGCGGCATCGGGAAGGGCAGGAGCGCCCGGTTGCCCGAGCCCTCCCGCGCGATCTCGCGCGCGCGTGCCCTCGCGGCGTCGAGATCGATGCGCGGTCCCGTTCCCGGCACGGGCACTTCGGACGCGGGCGCCTTGCGGTTGTCGAAGATCGGCGAGTCGCGGCGCGCCGGCTCGGAGGGCCTCGCGGCTGCCGGTTCGGAAGGTCTCGTGGTTGCCGGCTCGGAAGGTCTCGCGGCGGCGGGCTCGGGAGGTCTCGCGGCAGCCGGCGGCTGGTACTCGGGGCGCGAGGGCCGCGTGGGAGGCTCGACCTCGGCCGCCGGCGCGAGCGTCTGCGTCGTCGCGGGCGCCGGCGACTGCAGCAGCGGCGGCGGCGCCTCGATCACCGGGGCGGGCCGCGGCGGTGGCGGTGCGATCTCCACCGGAGGTGCGATGGGTGCGGCGGGCGCGGCCGCGCCGCTTTCCTGGAGCATGGGCGAGGGGACGACCGGCGCACGCGCGCGCGCCCGCCGCGGTGCCTCGATGCGCGGCGCCTCGACGACCGGCGTCTCGATCCTCGGGGCGGCCGACGATTCCGGGACCGGCGTCCAGTCGATGGCGGGAACGGGGATCGTCGGAACCTCGGTCCGCACCGGATCGATGCGCGGCGCGGGCGCCACTTCCGGCGGCGGCGCGGTGGCGGGCACGATCGGCGCGAGCGGCGCGGGGGCCGGGATGTCCACGACGCGCGGCGCCTCGAGATCGGGCTCTTCGCGGCGCGCCTCGGGCCTTGCCGGCGGCGGAGGCGGCGGTGCCGCCTCGCGCCTTCGCTCGCGCTTCTCGAGGAGCTGCGCGCCCGGAAGCTGCGGCGACTCGGCGCGGTCCATGCGCAGGCCGATCCCCGAATCGAGGAGAGGGCCGCGGATCGTCACGTCGAGCGTTCCCCACATCGCGCGCCCTTCGCGGGAGCCGCCCGACGGGCTGCCGAAGAGCAGGATGAAAAGCGCGTGCAGGGCCATCGACAGCACCACGAACTGCGCGAGCGACGGCCGCGAGGCGTCGCGCCGGCCGCGGCCCGGGGGCGGCGGGGGCGCGGGAAGGCGGGGTTCCAGGCGGCGGGAGGCGGCGGAAGGCAAGGCGCAGGCGGTTCGAGGAGGGCCGAACCGAAAGCATATTGCATCCCTGCCCCTCGGTGCCGGGCGGCCGCGCGCCTAGTCGTCTTCCTGTCGCCGGCGCCTCAGGTGCATGAGCACCCCCCCGGCCAGGATCGCGACCGAGGCGGCCAGGATCCACAGGGACGCCGGCCGCTCGAGGAAGATCCCGAAGGAGCCGCGCGAGATCGTCAGGGTTTGCCTGAGCGATTGCTCCGCCAGGGGGCCCAGCACCAGCGCCAGCACCAGCGCCGCGGGCGAGTAGCCGTGCAGCTTCATGAAGAAGCCGACGAGGCCCGCGACGAACATGAATCCCGTCTCGACGAGGCTGCCGTTCACGCTGTAGGTGCCGATGGTGCACACCAGGATCACGGCCGGCGCCAGGATGCGGTAGGGCACCTTGATCATCTGCACGAAGAGCGGGATGGCCCAGATGTTGAGGGCGAGGAGGGCCACGTTGCCCAGGTACATGCTGGCGATGAGCCCCCAGGCGAACTCGGGCTTCTGGGTCATGAGGAGCGGCCCCGGCGTGAGCCCCCACATGAGGAAGGCCGCGAGGAGCACGGCCGTCGAGGCCGAGCCCGGCAGCCCCAGGGAGAGCAGCGGAACCATCGCCCCGGACGAGGCCGCGTTGTTGGCCGCCTCCGGGCCCGCCAGGCCCGCCATCGCGCCCTTGCCGAACTTCTCCGGCGTGGGCGAGAGCGTCTTCTCGATCGAGTACGACATGAGCGAGGCGATGGTCGCGCCCGCGCCCGGGATGACGCCGATGACGAAGCCCAGCACCGAGGCGCGCAGGATGGCCCACCGCGTCTCGAGGTAGTCGCGCCAGTCCGGCCAGAAGCGCTTCTCCTTCCGGTACTGGACGATGCCGCCGGCTTCCGAGAGGTGCAGCCCCTGGTAGAAGGCGTAGTAGAGCTCGCCCAGGCCGAACAGGCCGATGGCGATGGGGATGAAGTCGATGCCGCCGATCATCTCGGCCGACCCGAAGGTGTAGCGCGTCTGGCCCGTGTCGAGGTCGACGCCCACCGTGCCCAGCGCGAAGCCGACGAGGGCCGAGATGACGCCGTAGCGCCAGTTGCCGTCGATCATCACGATGAGCGTCATGAGCCCCATCATGACCAGCAGGAAGAACTCCGGCGGGCCGAAGCTGCGGGTCACCTGCGCGAAGAGGGGCGCGAACACCGTGATCAGCACGACGCCGATGGTGCCGCCGACGAACGACGCGACCGCCTGCATGACCAGCGCCGGCCCCGCCCGCCCCTGCTGCGCGAGGGGATAGCCGTCGAAGGTGCTCGCCACGCTCGCGGACTCGCCCGGCGTGTTGAGCAGGATCGAGGTGATCGTGCCGCCATACATCGAGCCGTAGTAGATCGCCGAGAGCATGATGATGGCCCCGGCCGGATCCATCCCGTAGGTGATGGGCAGCAGGATCGCGATCCCCGCGGCCGGGCCGAATCCCGGGATGATGCCCACCACCATGCCCATCATGACGCCGGCGAAGAGGAAGGCGAGATTGACCGGGGTGACGGCGACCGAGAGCCCCAGCAGCAGGTTGGAGAAGATGTCCATCAGAAGGGCAGCGGCAGCAGGCCCGCCGGCATCGAGGCCCGCAGCCACACCGCGAACACCACCTGGAGGAAGGCCGGCAGGAGGAGGGAGACGAGAGCGTTCTGCAGGTGGCGGCGCGGATTCAGGATCCAGAGCGAGGCCGCCATGAAGGCCACCATGGACAGCAGCCCCCCCAGCAGCTCGAGCAGCACGACGAACGCGCCGGACAGTGCGGCGAGCACGGCGGCGCTCTTCCAGCCGGGCGACAGCGCCTCGCGGTCCGGTTGCTGCCGCAGGTCGAGGTACAGGCTCAGCGCGCACATGGCCACGAGGGACACGCCGACGATGCGCGGCATGAACCCCGGCCCCAGGCGCCCCGCCGAGGAGAGGTAGCTCAGCTCGGCGAAGGCGACGTACGTGTAGCCGGCGGCGAGGAAGAGGATCGCGAGGAGGAACCCCGCGCGCAGCGCGCGTGCGCCCGGCATGTGGCCGCCGCTACTTGATGGCGCCCGACTTCTTCAGGATGTCGCCGAAGGTCGCCTGCGTCCTCTGCAGGAAGGCGCGGAAATCCTCGCCGTAGAGGACGTTCTCGGTCAGGAGCTGCTTCTCGATGTAATCCTTCCACTCGGGCGTCTCGACGACCTTCTTCATCGCCGCGATCCACCAGTCCTGCGCCTCCTTCGGCACGTCGGGCGGCATCACCAGCCCCCGCGGCATGGAGATGCCCAGGTCGTGGCCCAGCTCCGCGAGCGTCGGGATGTTCCCGAGGGCCTTGGGCGTCTTCTTGCCGGTGAAGGCGATCGCGCGCACGTCGCCCGACTGCAGCAGGCCCAGCACCTCGCCGGGGTTCGACATCGCCGCGTCGAGCGCGCCCGACAGCAGCGCCGTCACGAGCTCGCCCTGCTTGTTGAACGCCACGTACTCGAACTTGAACCCGGCGCGCTCCGACAGGAGCTTGGGCACGATGAACTCGACGTTGACCGTGCCGATGCCGCCGATGGAAGGCGGCTTCGCCTTGGCCTGGGCGACGAACTCCTGGAAGGTCCGGATCTTCGACTTGCCGTTCACCAGGATCACGGCGTCGTCGGAGGCGAGGAGCGCGATCGGGGTGAAGCTCGTCGCCTTCCACGGCGTGTCGGCCTGCAGCGGCGTCGTGATGAGGCTGCCGCTCGTCGAGGTGATGTGGTAGGGGTTGCCCTTCTGGCTGAAGACGTAGCCCCAGCCCTTGGCCCCGCTGCCCCCGGCGCGGTTCTCGGGGACGATCTTGTCGGGATAGAGCTTGTACTTCTCCAGGATGGAGATGATGGTGCGGGTCATGATGTCGTTGCCGCCGCCGGGCCCGAAGGCGATCGTCCAGTCGAGCTTCCTGCTCGGGTACTTGTCCTGCGCCGATGCCGGCGCGCCCGCCAGCACGGCGATGGCCAGCACGGCGGCCAGCAGCGCGCGCGGGAACCCCTGGTAAGCGCCATGGATGGTCACGTTCGTTTCCTCCTCGTTATTTGGATGGCGAATCACAGCATCGGGCGGCGCGAATAACCCCGCGTCGGGGTTTCGCGGAACCGGTCCATCATAGGTTCGCGGGCAGCACGGGGCAAGCGCAGTCGCCGCGTTCGACGTCATTGCAATTCCGTTCGTTTGCCTCCCACAATTCCCGGTTGGACGATCCTGACGCGCAATTTTTTTTCCGCGGCGCGAACGCGCCGGCCCAAAAAGAAAGGAAGCCACGCCATGGCCGAAATCCCCCGCCTCAACGGCGCCATCCGCGCGCTCGAGCAGGGCAAGCCCGCCTTCGTCACCTTCTCGCCGCCCGAGGTCGGCATGGCCCAGGCGATCAACGCGGCGCCCTACGACGCGGTGGTCTTCGAGATGGAGCACAACCCCTACGACATCCAGCTCCTTCGCGACTGCATGCAGTACATGCTCGACCGCCGGAAGATCGCGACCTCCGGCAGCATCGTGCCGCCGGTGGCGCCGATGGTGCGCATCCCCGCCAACGGCGGCGAGATGAACCAGTTCCTCGCCAAGCAGGTGCTCGACATCGGCGTCTACGGTGTGGTCTGGCCGCACGTGAGCACGGTGGAGGAGGCGCGCAACGCGGTCGCCGCGTGCCGCTATCCGCGCCCGCCCTCGGCGCCCTTCTACGAGCCCGCGGGCATCCGCGGCGACGCGCCCAAGCACGCGGCGCCCTACTGGGGGCTCACGGCGCAGGAGTACTACCAGCGCGCCGACGTGTGGCCCCTCAACCCCAAGGGCGAGATCCTGGTGGTGATCCAGTGCGAGGAGGCCAAGGCGATCAAGAACCTGCCGAAGATGCTCAAGGAGGTGCCGGGTATCGGCTGCGTCCTGATCGGGGAGGGGGACCTCTCGCAGGACCTGGGCTTCCCGCGGCAGTACGAGCACCCGACCGTCGCCGGTGCCATCGACGAGATCCTCGCCATCTGCAAGGAGCACGGCGTGGTGTGCGGGCACCCCCACGCCGACGCGAAGAACGTCGAGGCGCTGGTGGCCAAGGGCTACCGGTGGCTCATGACCCTGCCCACGCTGTCCTTCGGCGGGCTCGAGAAGGGCCTCAAGGCCTCCGGCAGGGCGCCGGCCTGACGATCCGCCGCACGACGGGAGAGGGAACATGCAAGGCGAGAAGACACCGGAGGCGGGCGACCTGACCGGCCGGCTGGCGGCGTACATGGTCGCCTCGCGCAGCCGCGAGCTGCCCGAAAACGTCCTGCGCGACGCGAAGCACCGCATCCTGGACTCCGTGGCGGCCGTCGTCTCCGGGTCGGCGCTGCCGCCGGGCGTGATGGCCACCCGGTTCATCCGCACGCAGGGCGGCACGCCCGAGGCCTCGGTGCTGGCGAGCGACATCCGGACCACCGCCATCAACGCGGCGCTGGCGAACGGGATGCTCGCGCACGCGGACGAGTCCGACGACTTCGAGCCCACCACCAAGGCGCATCCCGGCTCGTCGATCGTGCCGGCCGCCCTCGCGATGGCGGAAAAGGACCACCGGTCGGGCATGGAGATGATCCGCGCCGTGGCGCTGGGCTACGACGTGGGCGTGCGCTTCCTGCTGGCGCTCGGGCCCGACCACGTGCGCGGCACGCACCGCGGGGCCGAGCCCTACGGCGCCGCGATGGGGTCCATGGCGGCGGCGGCCGCGCTCGCGCGGCTGGACGAGACGCGGATGCGCCACGCCATTTCCTACGGGGCGCAGCAGGTCTCGGGATTGTGGAGCTGGGTCCAGGACAAGGACCACATCGAGAAGGCCTTCGACTTCAGCGGCATGGGAGCGCGCAACGGCGTCACCGCGGCCGTCTTCGTGCAGGCGGGGCTCACGGGCGTGCACGACGTGCTCGGCGGCACCCACAACCTGTTGCAGGCGCTGTCGACGAACCCCGACCCGGAGGCGATGGTGGCCGGGCTGGGAAGCCGGTTCATCATCACGGAAACCTGCATCAAGACGTTCACCGTGGGATTCCCCAACCAGTCGCCGCTGGACGCGCTGCTGCAACTGCGGCGGGAGCACGCCCTGGGCCCCGACCAGGTGGAGCGCATCGTCGTCCACCTGCCCGAGGACGCGATCGGCATCGTGGGCCGGAGCAAGATGCCCGACGTGAATTGCCCGTACCTCATCGCCACCGCGCTCGTGGACGGCGGGGTGTCTTTCGCCCACAGCCACTCGCACGAGCACATGGCCGACCCGCGCATCCGCGCCGTCATGGAGCGCGTGACGGTGATCGGCGACCCGAAGCTCAACGATCCCGCCGCGCCGCGCGGAGGAATCGTGGACCTGGTGCTCAAGGACGGCCGGACGTTGAGCCGCCACACCCGGTTCCCGCCGGGGTCCAAGGAGAATCCGCTGGACACCGAGGCGGTGAACGCCAAGGCGCGCGACCTCATGGGCCCCGTCCTCGGCGCCGAGCGAACGGAGGCCGCCATCCGGCGGTTCAACGAGCTCGATCGCGTGGACGACGTCGCGGAACTCGTCCGTTCCGTGCTGGTGGCGCGCTGAAGCCTATTTTCTGGGAAGTCGCAGGAAGTCGAAATCGACGCCCTGGTCGGCCTGCGTGACCGTGTCGAGGAAGAGCTTCAGGTAGCCGCGCTCGGCGGTCGGCGGCGTGACGGGGCGCGCCTCGCGGCGCCGGCGGAGCTCGGCGTCGTCCACGAGGAGCAGCAGGGATCGGTTCGCCACGTCCAGGCGGATGCGGTCGCCCGTCCGCACGTAAGCCAGCGGCCCGCCCAGCGCCGCCTCCGGCGTGACGTGCAGCACGATGGTGCCGGCGGCCGTGCCGCTCATGCGCCCGTCGGAGATGCGCACCATGTCCTTCACGCCCGCGCGCGCGAGCTTCCTCGGGATGGGGAGATAGCCCGCCTCGGGCATGCCGGGCGCGCCCTTCGGCCCGATGTTCTTGAGCACGAGGATGTCGTCGGCGGTCACGTCGAGGTCGTCGCGATCCAGGCGCTCGGCGAGGTCGGCCGCGTTCTCGAAGACGACGGCGCGGCCCTCGTGCCGCATGAGCCTCGCGTCGGCCGCCGACTGCTTGATGATCGCCCCGCCCGGCGCGAGGTTGCCGCGCAGCACCGCGATGCCGCCCTGCGCGAAGATCGGCTTCGCCAGGGGGCGGATCACTTCCTGCGGGAAGCCGGCGCCGGAGGCCTCGATCTCCTCGCCCAGCGTGCGGCCGGTGACCGTCATCGCGTCCAGGTGCAGCAGGGGCTTCAACTCCCGCAGCAGCGCCGGCACGCCGCCGGCGTGGTGGAAGTCCTCCATGTACCACTGGCCGGAAGGCTTGAGGTCCACGAGCACGGGCGTCTCGCGGCCCAGCTCGTCCAGGCGCGCGAGGTCCACGGGAATGCCCAGCCGCCCCGCGATGGCGGTGAGGTGCACGATGCCGTTGGTGGAGCCGCCGATGGCGAGGAGCACCCGCAGCGCGTTCTCCACCGACTTCGCGGTGATGATCCGGTCGGGCGCGAGCTTCGCCTTCGCGAGCGCCACGGCGGTCGCCCCGGAGCGCTCGGCCACGCGGATGCGGTCCGCCGTCACCGCCGGCGGCGAGGCGCTGCCGGGCAGCGCCATGCCGAGCGCCTCCGCGACGCAGGCCATGGTGCTCGCGGTGCCCATCACCGAGCAGGTGCCCACGCTCGCGACCAGCTGGTCGTTCACGCGCCCGATCTCGTCGGCGTCGATCTCCTCGGCCCGGTAGCGGCCCCAGTAGCGGCGGCAGTCGGTGCAGGCGCCCACGCGCGTGCCGTCGTGCGACCCGGTGAGCATCGAGCCGGTGACGAGCTGGACGGCGGGCACGTTGGCGGAGGCCGCCCCCATGAGCTGCGCGGGCACCGTCTTGTCGCATCCCCCGACGAGCACGACCGCGTCCATGGGCTGCGCGCGGATCATCTCCTCGGTGTCCATGGACATGAGGTTGCGCAGGAACATGCTCGTCGGGTGCGCGAAGCTCTCGTGGATCGAGATCGTCGGGAACTCGACGGGCAGCCCGCCGGAGAGCATCACCCCGCGCCGCACGGCCTCGAGCAGCTGCGGCGCGTTGCCGTGGCAGGGGTTGAAGCCGCTGCCGGTGGCGGCGATGCCGATCACGGGCCGCGAGAGGGCGTCGTCGGTGTAGCCCGCGCCCTTGATGAAGGCCTTCCTCAGGAAGAGGGAGAAGCCCGCATCGCCGTAGCTGGTGAGGCCCTTCGAAAGCCCGCTCGCGGGCGGCGCGGCGTTGCCCTTCTTGTCGGATTCGCCCATCACCGCCCCCGGAACACGGGCTTGCGCTTCTGCATGAACGCGGTGCGGCCCTCGGCGTAGTCCTCGCTCTCGAAGCAGTCGAGGATGAGGCTGCGGCAGAGCTCCATGTCGATGTCCGCGTCGGCCTTGAGCACCTCGCGGATGATGCGCTTTCCCGCCTTGATGGTGAGCGGCGCGCCCGTCGCGATCATCTGCACGTACTCGGCCACCAGGGCCTCGAGCCCCTCCGGCGGCACGACGCGGTTCACCAGCCCGATGGCGAGCGCCTCCGCGGCGTCCAGGCGCCGCGCGGTGAAGAAGATGTCCTTCGCGCGCCCCGGCCCCACCAGGTCGACGAGGTTCTTCATCGCCGAGAAGCGGTAGCCAAGGCCCAGGCGCGAGGCCGGAACGGCGAACACCGAGTCGGAGGTCGCCAGCCGGATGTCGCAGCTGATCGAGACGTTGACGCCGCCGCCGATGCAGTAGCCGCGGATGGCGGCGAGGGTGGGCTTGCCGAAGTCGTGGATGCCCATGAGCGCGGCCTCGGCCATCTGCTCGTAGCGCTTCACGGCCTCCTTCGCCGCGCGGTGGTCCTCGAACTGCGAGATGTCGGCGCCGGAGACGAAGGACTTCGTGCCCTCGCCCGAGAACACGACGAGGCGCACGGCGTCGTCGGCCTCCGCCCGGGCGAGGAGCGGCGGGATGGCCTCCCACATTTCCACCGAGAGCGCGTTGTGCTTCGCGGGGTTGTTGAAGCGGATGTGCAGCGCGGCCCCGTCGAGCCAGGCCTTCACGCGCTCGGTGGGGGAGAGGTAGGCGGCGGGCGCGTCGTTCATCAGAAGACTCCGGCGGACTTCATGCGGGCGAGGTCCTGCGGGCCGTAGCCGGCCTCGGCGAGGATCTCCTCGGTGTGCTCGCCGCGAAGCGGGGCGGCGCGCACGATGTTCGAAGGCGTCCGGGCGAGGGTGACGGGCTGGCCCATGAGCTGCTGCTCGCCGAGCCTCGCGGAAACCACCTTGCGCAGCATGCCAAGGTGCTTCACCTGCGGCTCCTCGAAGGTCTCGCGGATGTCGTTGATGCGCCCGCAGGCCACCCCCGCCGCGTTGAGCTTCTCGATCCAGTGGTCGCTCGTGTCCTCGCGCAGCCGCTTCTCGATCTCGGTGTTCAGCCAGTCGCGGTTCACGCTGCGCGCGGCCTTCGTCTTCGAGCGCTCGTCGGCGATCCACTCCGGCGCGCCCAACGCCTGCGCGAAGCGCTCCCAGATCTTTCCGCCGAAGACGGCGATGTTGATGTGGCCGTCCTTCGTCGCGTAGACGCCGGTCGGGATGCTCGTGGGGTGGAAGTTGCCCGCCTGCCCCGGCACCTCGTGGTCGATCGACCAGCGCGAGGTCTGGAAATCCATCATGTAGACCATCGATTCCAGGAGCGAGGTGTGCACCCACTGGCCCCGGCCCGAGGCCTCGCGCTCGAGGAGGGCCACCGTGACGCCGTAGGCGGCGAAGATGCCCGCGCAGAGATCGGCGATCGGGATTCCCACGCGCACGGGGCCTTGCCCGGGCAGGCCCGTGACCGACATGAGCCCGCCCATGCCCTGCGCGATCTGGTCGAAGCCGGGGCGGTGGGCGTAGGGACCGGTCTGGCCGAAGCCCGAGATGCTGGCGTAGACGAGCCGCGGGTTGATGGCCGAGAGCGCCTCGTAGTCGATGCCCAGCCGCGACTTCACGTCGGGGCGGAAGTTCTCGAGGAGCACGTCGGCCTTCTCCACGAGCCTCTTGAGGACCGCGATTCCCTCGGGCGCCTTGAGGTTGAGCGTGATCGAGCGCTTGTTGCGGTGGGTGTACTGGTAGTCGGAGCCGTCCTGGCCGCCCAGGGTGTCGTCGCCGCGCATGTGCTCGGGCATCTGCACCTGGATCACGTCGGCGCCCCAGTCGGCGAGCTGGCGCGCTGCCGTGGGGCCGGCGCGCACCTGGGTCAGGTCGATCACGCGGAAGCGCGCGAGCGCGGAGGAAGCGGGGAGGTGGGGCATGGGAAAATGATGATACTCGGGTTAACCTTGCCTTTTGGACCCGAATCGCCTCCCATGCCCCGCCTCGACGAGTCCGCCCGCGGCGTCTACCTGATCACCGTGACACCCTTCCACGACGACGGACGGCTCGACCTCGAGAGCACCGACCGCCTCACCGATTTCTACCTGGAGAAGGGCGTCACCGGCTTCACCGTCCTGGGCGTGATGGGGGAGGCCCCCAAGCTCACCGCCGAGGAGTCGCGCGCCTACGTGAAGCAGGTGCTCGCGCGCGTGGCCGGGCGCGTTCCCGTGATCGTGGGCGTCTCCTCGCCGGGCTTCGCGGCGATGGGGGAGATCGCGAGGAGCGTGATGGACCTCGGCGCCGCCGGCGTGATGGTTGGCCCGGGTGCGGCCGTGCGCACCGACGACCAGGCGGTGGCCTGGTACGAGATGGCGGCCGAGACCCTGGGCAAGGACGTGCCCTTCTGCGTGCAGGACCACCCGCTCGCCTACAACGGCGTGCAGCTGCCGGTGCCGGTGCTCACCCGCATCTTCAAGTCGATTCCCACGGCGGTGATGCTCAAGCACGAGGACTGGCCCGGCCCGGGGCTTGCCAAGCTCTCCGCCATGCGCGCGGCGAGCGATCGCGGCGACTTCCGCCGCATCTCCATCCTCGCGGGCAACGGCGGCGGGCTCTTCCTGCCCGAGGAGCTCTCGCGCGGCGCCGACGGCGCCATGACGGGCTTCAGCTACCCCGAGATGATGGTCGACGTGGTGGCCGCGCACGCCGCCGGGAAGGTCGAGCGGGCGCACGACCTCTTCGACGCCTACCTGCCGCTCGCGCGCTACGAGCAACAGTCGGCGCTGGGGCTCGCGGTGCGCAAGTACCTGCTGCTCAAGCGCGGCGCCATCGCCTCGATGGCCATCCGCAAGCCCGGCCCGAAGCTCTCGGCGGCCGAC
>JAHCLE010000269.1 GCA_026125445.1 Burkholderiales bacterium | reverse complement strand
GGTATCGCCCGCCGGGGCCACGGGGCTCATGCAGCTGATGCCCGCGACGGCCCAGCACTACGGCGTGCGCGACCTCTTCGACCCGGCGCAGAACGTGAGCGGCGGCGTTCGCCTGCTGCGTGACCTTCTCGTCCAGTTCGACGGCAACGTCGAGCTCGCGCTCGCCGCCTACAACGCGGGCGCCAACGCCGTGATCCGCGCGGGCAACCGCGTGCCGCCGAAGCGCGAGACGGTGGCCTACGTCCCGAAGGTCATCGACTACTACCGGCACTTCCAGTCGACCAGGAGCTGACGCTCTCCCTAGCCCGCTCGACGCTTCTGTTTGCGAGCCTTTCGCGGAGCGTAGGGCCGCGCGGGCCCCTCGTGCGCGACGGCGGGCAGGAAGGGGTTGGCCACTTCGAGGTCCCCGAAGCGCCGGCCGTGCTGCAGGTCCTCGCTGAAGAGGACGTCGCAGCGCGCATCCAGCGCCGCCTGGACGATGAGCCCGTCCCAGACGGACAGCGAATGGGCCTGGTGAAGCTCGAGACCGCGGGTCACGAGATCGGGCGTGTGCGGCACCGTGTCGTGCCCGCCCCAGAAGCGGACGAGTTCGAGCGCCCGTGCCGGGCCCAGGAGCCGGCGCCGCACCGAGGTCGCGTAGAACTCCACGAGCACCTGCGTGCTCACGACGAAGGATTCTTCCTCGATCGATCTCTCGATGAGGGCCCGGGCATGGGCGCGCTTGGCCGCATCGTCCGGATCGCGCGAATAGACCAGCACGTTGGTGTCGAAGAAGCACCTCACCGCCGGGCGCTCCGTTCCGCGAGCAACGCATCATAGAGCGCATCCCGGCTTTCCTTGCCCGGGCGCTTGCCCTTGACCCCCGGGTCCGCGTCGAGGCGCGCCTGGAGCTCCCGGTACTTCGCGAGCCTGTCGTCCTGGCGCCGGGCGTAGACCTCGATGGCGCGGCGGCAGATCTCGTTCACGCTCGTGCCCTCCTTGATGGCGCGCACGCGGGCGGCCTGCAGGAGCGAATCGTCGATGGAAAGGGTGACGTTTGCCACGGCAGGCCTCCGGATTCCTGTTTCACACATAACCAGTGTAGCACGGCTTATGTGTTATACTGGCGCGAATTACCCCGCCACGTGGGCCATGATCGGCCCGAGGGCGGCGCCGATGCGCTCCATCTGCGCCGGCGTCACCATCGCCTTCAGGACCTCCGCGAAGCGCGACTGCTGCACGCCGCTCGCGAGGTACTGCCAGCGGCAGGCCTTGAGCATCGTGTCGTGGATGAGCATCGATTCGGCGGAAGAGAAGGTCCGGCCCGCGCGGGCGAGGAAGTAGTCCGCGTCGGCCTCGGCCTGCAGGCGCACGATGCCGTCCACCGCGCCCACGAGGGCGATGAGGTCGTCCACGGCCTCGTCGCGATCCTCCGCGGCGAGGCGCGCGTCCTCGGCCTTCCACTCGAGCTCGTCCAGGATCGCGTGCTGCGACTCCTCCTTCCAGTGGAAGAGGAAGACGTCCTTCCACAGCTCGCAGAGCTCCGCGTCAGGCTCGATGCTCGTGCGGTAGTGGACCAGGGTGAAGAGCTCGATGTCGAGCGTGAGGCCGAGGATGGCCCAGTCGCACTTCGAGAGCACCGCGTCGGCCACCTGGTCGGGATCGGGCTTGAACGAGTACCCGCTGGGCATGCCGGCGGCGGCCATGCGCTCCAGCCGGCGGAAGAGCTCCTGGTGCTTGAGCTCCTCGTCCGTCATGCGCACGAGCGCCTCGAGGGCGACCTGGTCGCCCATGCCATGGCCGCGGGCGAGCTCCAGCGTCTTGGCGCCGATGTAGCGCTCGACCAGCCCGAACATGTTGGCGTACGTGCGGCCCTGCACCTGCGAGAAGAAGTGGCCCTCGGCGCGGGTGAGGAAGGGCAGGTCGCGCAGCTTGGACAGGCCGTCGGGGAGGAACTTGCGGCCGAAGTCGAAGTTGCGCCCGCGGATCACGTCGCGGTCGATTTCCCAGCGCACGCGCTTGGAGGCTTCGATGCACTTGGCGTAGCGATGCGTGGAGGCCTTGCCCGCGGATTTCGCGGGCTCGAGGGTGATGGAATCCATCATCGGGCGAGCTCCTTCTGGGGGGGATGGGAACGGGCCAGCAACGGCATGCCGGCAAGGGATCGCGTGGAGTGCACGCGGGTGGCATCGGCCAGGCCGGCGATCTCGCCGGCCATGGAGCGAATCTCGGTGGAGTGCAGGCCGATGTCGTGGAGCGCGCGCGCGTCGAGCTGCTCGAGGCGCATCACCGTCTCGCGAAGGCGTGCGCGCCGGCGCTCGGCCGCTATCATGCGGATCACCATCTCGCCGCACCATTTCGTGAACTTCATGGGCTTCCTCCGTGGGAAAGCCCGCATGGTGCGAGGGGGTGCGTTCCGCCAGCGTTCCCCGGGGATCGGGACTAGGCCGTGCCTCGCAGGGTGGCGACGAGGGCGGCGTGCCCCGCGTCGGCCTCGCTCGCCAGGCGCTGGAGCAGCTCGTCCAGCGGCATCCTCGGCGCGGCCCGTTTCGTGCGGCCGGCTTCCGGAAGGCATGCGGCCACGAGGTCCAGTTCCTTGCGGTCCGCCTCGTTGAGCGAGGGGATCGCCAGGCCGAGCGCCACGGCCGCCCGAGCCGCCGCGTCCTCGCCGGCTGCCGCGAGCATTTCCGCGAAGGCGGCCACGACCGAGACCTTCGGCGAGGCCGTGCCGAGGGAAAGCGCCGAGGAGGCG
>JAHCLE010000268.1 GCA_026125445.1 Burkholderiales bacterium | reverse complement strand
GCGCAAGGCGCACGTGCGCATCAACGCCTATCCCGACAAGTGGTTCGAAGGCACGATCACCTACGTCTATCCGACCCTCAAGCCCGAGACCCGCACGGTGCAGGTGCGCCTGGAGCTCGGCAACCCCGGCGGCATCCTCAAGCCCGGCATGTTCGCGCAGGTCGAGCTCGCGGCGGCGAGCCGCGGCAAGGTTCTCGCCGTGCCGGTGTCCGCGGTCATCGACTCCGGCGTGCGCAAGGTGGTCATCGTCCAGATCGGCGAGGGCCGCTTCGAGCCGCGCGAGGTGCAGGTCGGCGCGCGCAGCGAGGATTGGGTCGAGATCAAGGGCGGCATCGGCGCGGGCGAGATCGTGGTGGTCGCCGCCAACTTCCTCATCGATGCCGAGAGCAACCTGCGCGCCGCGCTGGGCGGCATGGGCTCGGCGGCGCAGTCTGCCGACGGCTCGAAGTCCCTCAGCCACCGCGCGACGGGAACCATCGACGCCTTCGGCCCCAACGAGACGGTCACCGTGACGCACGAGCCGGTGGCGAGCCTCAAGTGGCCCGCGATGACCATGGACTTCGCCTTCGCCAACGCGTCCCTCGCCGGGAGCGTGAAGCAGGGCGCCCGCGTCGAGTTCGAGTTCGTCGAGCGCCGGCCGGGCGAGTACGTGATCACCAGCGTGAAGCCGGCGACCGGATCCCCGAAGGCGGCCCCCGCGCCCGCCGAAGCCCACAAGCACTGACCGCAGCCGACCTAAGGAGCCGGAACCATGAGCAACTCCGGGGATAAAAAGGGCGGCTTCCTCAGCGCCCTCATCGAGTGGTCGGCGGGGAACAAGTTCCTCGTGCTGCTGGCGAGCGTCATCGTCACGCTGGCGGGCATCCTCGCCGTGGCGAGGACGCCGCTCGACGCGCTGCCCGACCTCTCCGACGTGCAGGTGATCGTCTACACCGAGGTCCCGGGCCAGGCGCCGCAGGTGGTCGAGGACCAGGTGACCTACCCGCTGACCACGGCGATGCTCTCGGTGCCCAAGTCGAAGGTGGTGCGCGGGTTCTCCTTCTTCGGCGCCTCCTTCGTCTACGTGATCTTCGAGGACGGCACCGACATCTACTGGGCGCGCTCGCGCGTGCTCGAGTACCTGAACTTCGTCTCCGGCAAGCTCCCGCGCGGGGTGACGCCGCAGCTGGGCCCCGACGCCACCAGCGTGGGCTGGGTGTACCAGTATGCCGTGCTTGGCAAGGACCGCACGCTCGCGGAGCTTCGCACCATCCAGGACTGGTTCCTGCGCTACCAGCTCACCAAGGCCCCCGGCGTCTCCGAGGTGGCCTCCGTGGGCGGCTTCGTTCAGCAGTACCACGTGATCGTGGACCCGGTGAAGCTGCGCAGCTACGGCGTGCCGCTCATGAAGGTCTCGCAGGTGATCCGCGACTCCAACCGCGACGTGGGCGGGCGCGTGATCGAGATGGCGGAAGCCGAGTACATGGTGCGCGGCAGGGGCTACCTGCGCGGCAAGTCGGACATCGAGGAACTGGTCGTCAAGGCCGAGAAGGGAACCCCGGTGCTCGTGCGCGACGTGGCGCGGGTGGAGCTCGGCCCCGACGAGCGCCGCGGCATCGCCGAGCTCGACGGCGAGGGCGAGATCGTGCAGGGAATCGTGGTATCGCGCTTCGGCCAGAACGCGCTCGACACGATCCACGGCGTGAAGGCCAAGATCGAGGAGATCAGGAGCGGCCTGCCCGAAGGCGTCACGCTGCAGACGGTGTACGACCGCTCCGAGCTCATCCACCGCGCCATCGACACGCTCAAGACCACGCTCCTGGAGGAAAGCCTCATCGTGGCGCTGGTCTGCGTCGTCTTCCTGCTGCACGTGAGGAGCGCCCTGGTGGCGATCGTGATGCTGCCCATCGGCGTGCTCATCGCCTTCCTGTGCATGCGCGCGCTGGGCATCAACTCCAACATCATGAGCCTGGGCGGGATCGCCATCGCCATCGGCGCCATGATCGACGCCGCGATCGTGATGATCGAGAACGCGCACAAGCACCTGGAGCGCCTGAAACCGGGGCAGTCGCGCGCGCAGGCGATGGTGGAGGCGTGCAAGGAAGTCGGGCCGGCGCTTTTCTTCTCGCTGCTCATCATCACGGTTTCCTTCCTGCCGGTGTTCACCCTCGAGGCCGAGGAAGGGCGCATGTTCGCGCCGCTCGCCTTCACGAAGACCTTCGCCATGGCGGGCGCGGCGCTGCTATCCGTGACCCTGGTGCCCGTGCTCATGGGCTTCTTCATCCGGGGGCGCATCCTGCCCGAGGCGAGGAACCCCGTGAACCGCGCGCTCATCGCGCTCTACCGGCCGGTCATCGCCTGGGTGATGCGCTGGAAGAAGACGACGATCGTGCTGGCGGCCGCGTCGCTGGCGCTCACCGTCGTTCCCGCCGCGAAGCTGGGCACGGAGTTCATGCCGGCCCTCAACGAAGGCACGATCCTCTACATGCCGGCGTCGCTTCCGGCGATGTCGGTCACCAAGGCCGGCGAGCTCATGCAGGTCCAGGACCGCATCCTCAAGAGCTTCCCGGAGGTGGCGAGCGTCGCGGGCAAGGCCGGGCGGGCTCTGACGGCGACGGACCCCGCGCCGCTGGAGATGTTCGAGACCGTCATCAACCTCAAGCCCGAGAGCGAGTGGCGCCCCGGCATGACCACTGACAAGCTCATCGCGGAGATGGACAAGGCGATGCAGTTCCCCGGCGTGTCCAACGCCTGGACGATGCCCATCCGCGCGCGCATCGACATGCTC
>JAHCLE010000267.1 GCA_026125445.1 Burkholderiales bacterium | reverse complement strand
TCCTCGTGCAGGTCCTGCGCCACCTGCTTGATGAGGAAGTTGCCGAAGGAGATGCCCTTCAGTCCCGGCTGGCAGCTGGTGATGGAGTAGAAGACGGCGCAGCGCGCCTTTCGCGGGTCGCCCACGGCGGCCTGCGGCGAGAGGATGGGCGCCACTTCCGAGGGCAGCTCGTCCACGAAGGCCACCTCGACGAAGACGAGGGGCTCGCCCGGAAGGGCCGGATGGAAGAAGGCGAAGCAGCGCCGGTCGCGCTCGAGGCGGCGCTTGAGGTCCGGGAAGCCCTGGATCTCGTGCACCGCCTCGTAGGCGATGAGCTTCTCGAGGATGGCGGCGGGCGTTCCCCAGTCGATGCGGCGCAGCTCGAGGAAGCCGCGGTTGAACCAGGAGCCGAACAGGTGCACGAGGTCGTCGTCCACGAGGGCGAGGTGCGGATGGGCCGGCAGCACCTCGAGCAGCGCCTTGCGAAGGCCGACGAGGACGGCGGTCGCCCCCGGAGCCATGTTCATGCGCCGGAACACCTCCTGGCGCGGCGGCTCGGTCACCGCCTGCAGGCGCGCGAGGGTGGCCGCACCCGGCTCGCGGCGGTAGGCCTCGGCGGCCGCGAGCACCTCGTCGGGATCGGGCGAGAAGTCGCGCGCGAGGAGGTCGAAGAAGAGCGCCCTGCCCTCCTCGTCCAGGCCGTTGTAGAGCGCCACCGCCCTGCGGGCCATGAGGGCGCCCGAGGACTCGCCCCGCTCGGTGACGAGCGTGCGCAGGAGCTTCGCCAGGCGCACGGCGCGCCGCTCGCTGCGGCTGCGGGTGGCGGCGGCGAAGGTGCCGACGAGGCGGTCGATGAGGGCGCGCGTGCCGGGCACGGTCACGCCCCCTTGCCCGCGTAGCGGTCGCGAAGCACGTTCTTCTGCACCTTGCCCATGGTGTTCCTCGGCAGTTCCTCCACCAGGAAGACCCGCTTGGGCACCTTGAAGTTCGCCAGCCGCGACTTGAGCCAGGCGATCACCTCGGACTCGGTGGGCGCCGTGGCGCCCGGGCGCGCCACCACCACGGCGGTCACCGCCTCCCCGAAGTCGGGGTGCGGCACGCCGACGACGGCCGATTCGGCCACGCCGGGCAGCTCGTCGATGGCGAGCTCGACCTCCTTCGGGTACACGTTGTAGCCGCCCGTGATGATGAGGTCCTTCGAGCGCCCCACGATCGAGAGGTAGCCGTCCGCGGAGAAGGTGCCGACGTCGCCCGTGCGGAAGAAGCCGTCGGCGGTGAACTCCTCCTTGTTCTTCTCGGGCAAGCGCCAGTAGCCCGGCAGCACGTTGTCGCCCTTGACCTGGATGTGGCCGATCTCGCCCGCGGCGCAAGCCCTGCCCTCGTCGTCGACGACGCGCACGCTCGTGCCCGGCAGCGGGAAGCCCACCGTGCCCGGGCGGCGCTCGCCCGCCAGGGGATTGGAGGTGAGCATTCCCGTCTCGGTCATGCCGTAGCGCTCGAGGATGCGCTGGCCCGTGCGCTCCTCGAACTGCGCGTGCGTCTCGGCGAGCAGCGGCGCCGACCCGGAGACGAAGAGCCGCATGCCCGCGCAGGCCTCGCGCGTGAGTCCCGCCTCGGCCAGCAGGCGCGTGTAGAAGGTGGGAACGCCCATGAAGACCGTGCTGCGGGCGAAGTCCGCGAGCGCCCGGCGGGCGTCGAACTTCGCGTGGAAGCGCATCGCGGTTCCGTTCATGAGCACGCAGTGGCAGGCCACGAAGAGTCCGTGCACGTGGAAGAGCGGCAGCATGTGTACCAGCACGTCATCGGGCCGGAAGCCCCAGTACGCGTGCAGCACCGTCGCGTTGGAGGCGAGGTTGCGGTGCGTGATCATCGCCCCCTTGGAGCGGCCCGTCGTCCCCGAGGTGTAGAGGATCGCGGCGAGGTCGCTCGAGGCGCGCTGCACCGTCGCGAATTGCGGGCTCGCTGCGCCCGCGGCCTGCACGAGGCTGCCCTGGCCGTGCTCGTCCAGCGTGAACACGTGCCGGATGCCGCGCCCGGCGGCCAGGGGCTCGAGCCACGGCATGGAGCGCGGCTGGGCCACGACGGCGCCGGGCTCGGCGTTGCCCAGGAAGTAGCCCACCTCCCCCTGCTGGTAGGCGCTGTTGAGCGGGAGGTACACGAGCCCCGCGCGCAGGCAGGCGAGATAGAGGAGCAGCGCTTCGGGAGATTTCTCCACCTGCACGGCGACGCGATCGCCCGGGGCGAGGCCGAGGCCGGCGAGGAGCGAGGCGTAGCGCGCGCAGGTCGCCTCGGCCTCGCCGTAGGAGATCTCCCGGCCGTCCTCCAGGATCATGAGGGGCCGGGCGCGGTCGGCGGGAAAGCGCGATTCGAAGAGCGAGTACAGGTTCTCGTTCATGGCTTCACGGTCAGGGCGGAAGTCCCAGGCGCAGCTCCTCGTCGGCCACGCCGGCCTTGCGGTATTCCGCGATGTCGCCCACGGCATCTCGGTTGGGTCCCAGTATGCTCGCCACGGCCGCGCCGGGCAGCACCTGCACGTCGGCTCCGTGCACCACGGCCACGCGCGTGGCGGGCGCGGCGAGCGCCACGTAGACGCCGCCGCCGGCGCGATCGAGGATCGTGAGCTCGACGTGCGCGCCCCGCGCCGCGAGCGCCCCGAGGGCGGCGCCCATGTCGACCACGTATTCGGACAGGACCGCCTTCTCGTCCTCGAGGCGGGCGGCGTGCGACTCGCAGTCGAGCAGGATCTCCACGCGCGGCGGGGACTCGATCCCGAGCCGCCAGGCGGCCTGCGCGAAGCGCCACGCGCGCTC
>JAHCLE010000266.1 GCA_026125445.1 Burkholderiales bacterium | reverse complement strand
CCGATGTCCGTCACCATGCGCCAGATGCTGGAGGCCGGCGTTCACTTCGGCCACCAGACGCGCTACTGGAACCCGAAGATGAGCCCGTTCATCTTCGGCGCCCGCAACAAGATCCACATCATCAACCTCGAGAAGTCGCTTCCGATGTACCAGGAAGCGCTCAAGTTCGTGCGCACGCTCACGGCCAACAAGGGGACCGTCCTCTTCGTCGGCACCAAGCGCCAGGCGCGCGACATCGTGAAGGAAGAGGCCCAGCGCGCCGGCGCCCCCTACGTGGACTACCGCTGGCTGGGCGGCATGCTCACCAACTTCAAGACGGTGAAGCAGTCGATCAAGCGCCTCAAGGAGATGGACCAGATGATCGCCGACGGGTCCGTCGAGAAGCTCACCAAGAAGGAAGGCCTCAACTTCTCGCGCGAGAAGGAGAAGCTGGAGCGCTCGCTCGGCGGCATCAAGGAGATGGGCGGCATCCCCGACGCGCTCTTCGTGATCGACGTGGGCTTCCACAAGATCGCGGTCACCGAGGCGAAGAAGCTCGGCGTGCCCATCGTGGGCGTGGTCGACACCAACAACTCGCTCGACGGGATCGACTACGTGATCCCCGGCAACGACGACTCGACGCGCGCCATCCGGCTCTACGCCCGGGGCGTGGCCGACGCGATCCTCGAGGGCCGCAGCCAGGTGATCACCGAGATGGTGGCGCCGACCTCGGAGGAGTTCGTCGAGGTCGAGGACGCCGAGGAAGCGAAGGGCTAGGGGCCCTCGCGTCACTCTCACGCGAACGGGGGGCGCCAAGCCCCCTTTTCGCATCCGCAATGCGAATGGAGCGATGAAGATGGCGGAAATCACCGCTGGGATGGTCAAGGAACTGCGCGAGCTCACCGGGCTCGGCATGATGGAATGCAAGAAGGCCCTCGAGGAATCGGGCGGCGACATGAAGAAGGCCGAGGAGCTGCTGCGCATCAAGAGCGGCGCGAAGGCCTCCAAGGCCGCCTCGCGCGTGGCCTCCGAGGGCGCGGTGGGAATGCACGTGTCCGCCGACGGCCGGCTCGGCGCCATGGTCGAGGTGAACTGCGAGACGGACTTCGTGGCCAAGAACCCCGACTTCGCCGCCTTCGCCAGGGCGCTCGCCGAGCTGGTGGCGAGCGCGAACCCCGCCGACGTGGCGGCCCTGTCGGCTCTCTCCATCGCCGGCAAGAGCGTCGAGGAGACCCGCCAGGCGCTGGTGCAGAAGATCGGCGAGAACATCACCGTGCGCCGCTTCGAGCGCGTGCAGACTCCCGCCCGCCTCGCGCAGTACGTGCACGGCGTGAAGATCGGCGTGCTGGTCGAGTTCGAGGGCCAGGACGCGGTGGGCAAGGACGTGGCCATGCACGTCGCCTTCGCCAAGCCCCGGTTCCTGTCGAAGGACCAGGTCGCCGCCGACGTGATCGCCGGCGAGCGCGCCATCATCGAGGCGCGCGCGAAGGAATCCGGCAAGCCCGCCGAGATCGTCGCGAAGATGGTCGAGGGCGGCGTCAACAAGTTCCTCGGCGAGATCACGCTCCTGGGCCAGCCGTTCGTGAAGGACGACAAGCAGACGGTGGAGAAGATGCTCGCCGCCAGCAAGTCGAAGGTCCTGTCCTACCGCTTCCTGGTGGTGGGCGAGGGCATCGAGAAGAAGCAGTCGGACTTCGCCGCGGAGGTCGCGGCGATGACCAAGACCGCGGCCTGACGGCCTTCCCATGGCGACTCCCGCATACTCGCGGATCCTGCTCAAGCTCTCCGGCGAGGCCCTCATGGGCGACGACGCCTTCGGCATCAACCGCGCCGTCGTCGAGAGGATCGTGGGCCAGGTGAAGGAGGTCGCGGACCTGGGGGTGCAGGTCGGGGTGGTGATCGGCGGCGGCAACATCTTCCGCGGCGTGTCGCTGGGGGCGGCCGGCATGGACCGCGCCACCGCCGACTACATGGGAATGCTCGCCACCGTGATCAACGCGCTGGCGCTGCAGGACGCGATGAACCGCGCGGGCCTGGTGGCGCGCGTGCAGTCGGCGCTCAACATCGAGCCCGTGTGCGAGCCCTACATCCGCGGCAAGGCGATCCGCTACCTCGAGGAGGGCAAGGTCGTCATCTTCGCGGCCGGCACGGGCAACCCCTTCTTCACCACCGACACCGCCGCCGCTCTTCGTGGACGGGAAGTCGAGGCGCAGATCGTGCTCAAGGCGACCAAGGTGGACGGCGTCTACACCGCAGACCCGCTCAAGGACCCGAAGGCCACGCGCTACGACAGGATCACCTTCGACGAGGCGTTCGTGAAGAACCTGAAGGTGATGGACGCCACGGCGCTCGCGCTCTGCCGCGACCAGCGCCTGCCGATCAACGTCTTCTCCATCTTCAAGGACGGGGCGCTTCGCCGCGTCGTGATGGGCGAGGACGAGGGAACCCTGGTCCACAGCTGATACCCGGAGGCGGAAATGGCTCAGACGATGGCCGACATCAAGAAGCAGGCCGGCGAGAAGATGGCGAAGTCCATCGACACGCTCAAGCACAACCTCGCCAAGGTGCGCACGGGCCGCGCGCACGCGGGCCTGCTCGACCACCTGCGGGTCGACTACTACGGCACGCCCACGCCCATCAACCAGGTGGCCAACGTGACGCTCGTGGACGCGCGCACGATCGGCGTGCAGCCCTACGAGAAGAAGATGGTCCAGGCCGTCGAGCGCGCCATCCGCGACTCCGACCTGGGAGTCAACCCCGCCACCTCCGGCGACATGATCCGCGTGCCGATGCCCCCGCTCACCGAGGAGCGCCGCCGCGA
>JAHCLE010000265.1 GCA_026125445.1 Burkholderiales bacterium | reverse complement strand
CGCGACAACCGCATCTTCCACTTCTGCTCCATCGGCGAGGCCAACCAGGACAAGAAGTACCGCGGCGAGCCCACGCGCCTGGCGATCGGCGACCGCAACACCATCCGCGAGTACTGCTCCATCAACCGCGGCACGGCGCAGGACCGCGGCGAGACGACCGTCGGCAACGACAACTGGATCATGGCCTACTGCCACATCGCCCACGACTGCGTGGTGGGCGACCACACCGTCTTCGCCAACAACGCCACCCTCGCGGGCCACGTCTGGATCGGCGACCACACCGTGCTGGGCGGCTTCACGGGCGTGCACCAGTTCGTCAGGGTGGGCGCGCACGTGATGGCGGGCGTCTCCTCGGTCGTGCTGCAGGACATCCCGCCGTACGTCACCGTGGCCGGGCACCCGTGCACGCCGCACGGCATCAACAGCGAGGGGCTCAAGCGCCGCGGCTTCACTCCCGAGGCGCTCGCGGCCCTCAAGCGGGCCTACAGGACCCTCTACAAGTCCGGGCTCACGCTCGCCGACGCGAAGGCGGAGCTCGAGCGCCAGGCGAAGGCGGCGCCGGAGGTCGGCGCCATCGTGGAGTTCCTCGCCACCTCCACGCGGGGCATCGTGCGCTGATGGCCGGGCGCGTGGCCATCGTCGCGGGCGAGGCCTCGGGCGACCTGCTCGGCGCGGCCCTCGTGCGCGCGGTGCGCAGCCGTTACCCGGGCACGGAGTTCTACGGCATCGCGGGACCCAAGATGATCGCCGCGGGCGCCACCACGCTCGTGCCGATGGAGAAGCTCTCGGTGCGCGGCTACGTCGAGGCGCTGCGCAGCCTGCCGGAGCTCCTGCGCATCCGCGCCTCGCTCGCCTCGCGCATCGCGCGCGACCGGCCCGATCTCTTCATCGGCGTGGACGCGCCGGACTTCAACCTGGGCCTGGAGGCGAAGCTCAAGCGCGCCGGCATCCCCACCGTGCACTACGTGAGCCCGTCGATCTGGGCCTGGCGCGCCGGGCGGCTGCCGGCCATCGGGCGGGCCGTGGACCGCGTGCTCACCATCTTCCCCTTCGAGGCGCCCCTCTACGAGAAGGCCGGGATCGCCGCCACCTACGTGGGGCACCCGCTCGCCGACCAGATCCCGCCCGTGCCGGACCGCGCCGACGCGCGCGCGCAGCTGCGGCTCGCGGACTCCGCCACCGCGGTGGCGCTCCTTCCCGGCAGCCGCCGCGGCGAGCTGCAGGCGCACGCCGACCTCTTCATCGACACGGCCTCCCGGCTCGCCGCCCGGCGTCCCGGCGTGCGCTTCTTCGTGCCGCTGGCCACGCGGGAGACGCGCGACTTCTTCGAGTCGCGCCTGTACGCGCGCGAGGCCCGGGGCCTGGACCTCACCATCCTCTTCGGCCACGCGCGCCTCGCCCTGCAGGCGGCCGACTGCGCGCTCGTGGCGAGCGGCACCGCGACCCTCGAGGGCGCGCTCGCCCGCTGCCCGATGGTGATCACCTACCGGGTTCCCGCGCTCACCTACCGCCTCATGATGCGCAACGCCCTGCTGCCCTGGGTGGGCCTGCCCAACATCCTGGCCGGCGAGTTCATCGTGCCCGAGCTGCTTCAGGAGCACGCCACGCCGGAGAACCTCGAGCAGGCGCTCGCCAACTGGCTCGACCACAAGGGCGCGCGCGAGCGCCTCCTCGAGCGCTACGGCGCCATCCACGCCCAGCTGCGCTGCGGCAACGACGAGCGCGTGACGCAGGCGCTCGCCCCCTGGCTTTCCAGCGAAGGGGACGCTACCCTTCGTCGCGCCCAGGCGGGATGGGTCCGCCCGGCGAATGCTGTCTCGCCGTCACCGTGAAGTCGAAGGGTAGCGTCCCCTTCGTCTGCGGGGTCGATGAGGCCGGGCGCGGCCCGCTCGCCGGCGCGGTGTTCGCCGCCGCGGTGATCCTCGACCCGGCGCGCCCCGTGCCGGGGCTCGCCGACTCCAAGACGCTCGATGCGGCGCGCCGCGAGGCGCTCGCGGAGGCGATCCGCCGCGACGCGCTGGCCTGGGCGATCGCCACCGCCACCGTCGCGGAGATCGACGAGATGAACATCCTGCGCGCGAGCCTCGTCGCCATGGGGCGCGCCATCGAGGCGCTGGGCGTGGAACCGGGCGAGGTCGTCGTGGACGGCCTGCACGTGCCGCGCACGCGCTGGCCCGTGCGCGCGGTCGTGAGGGGCGACAGCCTCGTCCCCGCCATCTCGGCCGCCTCCATCCTCGCCAAGACCGTGCGCGACCGCGAGATGGCCGAGCTCGACCTGCGCTTTCCGGGCTACGGGTTCTCCCGGCACAAGGGTTATCCCACGCGCGAGCACCTTGCGGCGCTGCGTGCCCTCGGGCCCTGCGAAATCCACCGCCGCAGCTTCGGGCCGGTGCGCGAGGCGATCGCGCAGGCGAGCCTGCCCTTCTGGCGATGAAGACCATCGCCTCGCGGGACAACCCCGCCTACAAGGCCCTCGCGAAGCTCGCCTCCTCGGCCGCCGAGCGGCGCCGGCGCGGGCTCACCGTGATCGAGGGCGCGCACCTCGTGCAGGCCTGCCTCGACGCGGGACACGCCGTGGCGCAGCTCTTCGTGAGCCGCTCGGCCGCCGCCTCGGCCCAGGCGATCGTGCAGCGCGCCCGCGAGCGCTCCGCCGTCCTCGTCGAGCTCGCCGACCCGCTCTTCGATGCGGTGAGCGGCGTCGAGTCGCCCGCGGGGATCCTCGCCGTCGTGGCCACGCCCACGGGGCGTGCGGTGCCTTCCTCGGCGCGCTTCTGCCTCGCCCTGGAGGACCTGCAGGATCCCGGCAACGTGGGCACGCTCCTGCGAAGCGC
>JAHCLE010000264.1 GCA_026125445.1 Burkholderiales bacterium | reverse complement strand
GACCCAGCGCGCGCTCGCCGAGGCGCTCGCGGCGATCGAGCCGGTGGCGCTGCTGGGCGAGGAGATGCCGGATGCCGAGCAGCGCAGGGTCTGGGACGCGGGCGGGCGGTTCTGGTGCGTCGATCCCCTGGACGGCACGGCCAACTTCAGCGCCGGGGTGCCCTACTTCGCGGTTTCCGTCGCCCTGATGCAGGGCGAGCTTCCGATCCTCGGCGTGGTCGTCGACCCCATCGCGGACGAGGCCTGCTTCGCGGTGCGCGGGGCCGGCGCGTGGCGGGACGGATTCGCCCTCGCGCCCGCCGCGCGCGAGACCGCGCTCGAGGCGGCGGTGGCCGAGATCGACCTGCGCCGGGCGCTCCCGCACGTGCGCCAGGAACTCAAGCGCCGCGCCCCCTACGCCCGCCGGCTGACCAGCGGCTCGTCGGCGCTCGCGTGGTGCCACCTCGCGGCCGGGCGGCGTGACCTCCTCCTGCACGCCGGCCAGAAGGTCTGGGACTACGCGGCCGGCGCGCTCATCGCCGAGGAGGCGGGCGTGCGCCTGGCGACCCTGGCCGAGGACGACTTCTGGTCGGCTCCGGCGTGGAACCGCTCGGTGATCGCGGCGCGCACGCCGCTGCTCTTCGAGGAGTGGAAGCGCTGGGTGAGGGAAAGGCTGCAGGGTCAGTAGGTCATGCAGGCGGCGTTGAGCAGGCCGACGCCGAGGCTCAGCGCCCCGAGGAAGAAGCCCTGCGCCTGCTTGCCCGCGGCGATGTCCTCGGTGAGCGTGGGGATGAGGAGCTTCACCACCACGAAGGCCGAGATCTGCACCACGAGCGCGATTGCGCCCCAGATCGCCATGTCAACCAGGCCCACGCTGTACTCGATGGCCGAGGCGAGCGGGACGATGAAGCCCAGGAGCGAGCCCGACAGGCTGAAGGCCGCCGCAAGGTTTCCCTCGCGGATCAGCTCGAACTCGCGGTGCGGCGTCACGCGCACGTAGATCGCCACGTAGCCGACGAGCAGCGCCAGCGACACCGCGAAGTAGGCGAGGAAGTCGTCGAAGCCGGAGAAGGAGGCGAGCACGTGGCCCATGGCGTTTCCTTTGCGCGCGGCGGCGCGTCAGGTGAAGTGGTGGGGGACGAAGCGGCTGGTGTTCTTCGTGATGGGGGAGGAATCCTCGCGGATGCCGATGCCCGCCGGCTCCTCGCCCACGATCCAGGAGCCGATCACCGTGTAGTTGCCGTCGAAGTTCGGCAGCTCGTGGTAGCCCTGCCAGATGAAGCCCTCCTCGCCGTACTCGCCCGGCTCCTCGATCGTGCGCCCGCGCGTGGTGATCGAGACGTTGGCGCCCTCGCGCGAGTAGAGCGGCTTCTTAACGAAGTCGGTGGCGAACTTCCCGGGCTCGAAGTAGGCCGGCAGCAGGTTCGGGTGGCCGGGGAACATCTCCCAGAGCACGGGCAGGATCGCCTTGTTGGACAGGAGCATCTTCCAGGCCGGCTCGATCACCCGCACCGTGCGCGCGAGCAGGTTCCGGCCGAACTCCTCGCGCACCATCCACTCCCAGGGGTAGAGCTTGAAGAGGACGGTGATCGCCGTCTCGTCCAGGTCGCGGAAGAGTCTCCCGTCCCAGCCGATGTCGGCGATGTCGATGGCGCGCGCGTCGATGCCGGCCTGCGTGGCGGTGTCGCGCAGGTAGTCGAGGTTGCCCTGGTCCTCGGCGCTGTCGGAGACGCAGGTGAAGTGCACGAGGCGGTCGGCGGGGAAGTCCTGCGCCATCTGCTTCCAGCGCTCGATGAGGCGCTCGTGGATCGAGTTGAACTGGTCGTGCCCGGGGAAGACGTCCTGCAGCCAGTACCACTGCACCACGCTCGCCTCCAGGAGCGCGGTCGGCGTGTCGGCGTTGTACTCGAGCATCCTGGGCTCTCCCGTCCCGTCCCAGGAGATGTCGAAGCGGCCGAAGAGGCTCTTCTCGTCGTCGTTCCAGCTCTGCTCTATGAGCGGGATGAAGGCCTCGGGGATGCGGAAGCGCTCGTAGTCGCCGCGCTCGATCACGCGCGTGGCCGCGTCGATGCAGCGCGACTGCAGCTCCCCGGTGGCGAGCTCGAGCTTGTCGACCTGCTCGGAAGTGAAGCGGTAGCAGGCCCTCTCGTCCCAGTACACGCCGTCGATCGTGTGGAAGTGGAATCCCAGGTCCTCGACCTTGCGGGGCCAGTCGATGCGGGGCACGAGGTTTTCGCGCTTCAAGGCCGCCTCCCCTCAGCTCGTCGACGACCGGCCGGAGGAGCCGAAGCCGCCGCGCGAGGTGGAGCCCGACGATCCCCACGAGCCCGAGGACCGGCTCGACGAGGAGGTCGACGAGCGCGAGGACGAGGAGGAGGAGGAGCGCCCCCAGCCGGAGCCCGAGGAGCGGTACACGTAGTGCGGGCCGTAGAAATAGCCGCGCCCGGCGTGCTGCGGGTCGGTGGCCGGCGTGCAGTCCTCGGGCTTGTTGCCCCAGTCGGCCAGGCAGTCCTCGCGCGAGGCGTAGAGGTCGCGGCGCTCGTCGCCGCAGCCGGCCAGGCCCGCCAGGCCGATGAGCACCAGGGTCACGCGGCTCGAAGACTTGCGGATCTTCCTCAGCATGCCGCCTCCCGGCCGCCTAGGCGACCAGCTTCCTCACGTAGTTGGGGAGCGCGAAGACCGCGCGGTGCGTCTCGCCGTTGTAGTACTGCAGGTCGCCCACGCCGCGCGCGGCGAGCCGCCGGTCGACCTCCCCGGGCTCCACGGCACGCGGGTCCAGCGAGTCGGAGGCGCAGGCGAAGCCCCAGATCGACCCGTAGAGCGGGATGTGCACGAAGTAGGGGGCGACCACC
>JAHCLE010000263.1 GCA_026125445.1 Burkholderiales bacterium | reverse complement strand
TTGCACCATGCCCGGCGCTTCCGCGACCTGTCGCGCTTTCTCCTCTGCACGCTCTTCTACCAGGCCGGCATCGCGGCCGTCATCACGCTGGCGGCGATCTACGCTCAGGAAGCGATGAAGTTCACCACCCACGACACGCTGGTGCTGATCCTCGTGGTCAACCTGACGGCGGCCTTTGGCGCCTTCGGCTTCGGCTACCTGCAGGACCGCATCGGCCACGTGCGTGCCATCGCACTGACCTTGTGCGGCTGGATACTGATGGTGGTGCTGGCTTATCTTGCAGAGGGCGCAGCGCTGTTCTGGGTGGCCGCCAACATCGCCGGCGTGTGCATGGGGGCATCGCAATCGGCCGGCCGCGCCATGGTCGGCTACCTCGCACCACCGTCACGGCTTGCGGAATTCTTCGGCCTGTGGGGCTTCGCCGTGAAGCTCGCCTCGATCTTCGGCCCGCTCACTTACGGCCTGGCCAACTGGCTCTCAGGCGGCGATCACCGTCAGGCCATTCTCTTCACAGGTGCCTATTTCGTCGTCGGCCTGCTGCTGCTCGCGCGAATCGACATGGTGCGCGGCCGCCGCTCGGCCCTGCGCTCGGACCGCGCTGAACAGGCTGCGGCACGAATTACTGCGGCGGGCTAGTCGGCGCGCCCTGTTTCGGCGCCGTTGCAGCGACGAATTTCAGCTTCTCCCCTTCCAGGCGGAAGGTGCCGAGCTGCGTGCCCGGCTTCTCGGGCGGTGCCTTGAAAAGCTGCATCTCGCAGTTCCGCGTGCTGACCGCGTAGAACCTGGCACCCTGCCTGAGGATCAGGATCGGCTCTGCAAACTCGCCTTCGTCCGGCCGCAGCACGTCCACGGCGACCTCCGCCAGCGCAACACTGCCGAGCCGGCTGCGACGCTGGCAGTCCGGCTGGCGCGCCATCACCACCTCGAGGTCCGCCGTCTGCTGCCAGAACCAGGCCTGGCGCAACTGCAGGGTAAGCGCATGGTCCGGGCCGGCGAACTGCAGCGAGGCGGTTTCATTCTTGCACCCGGCCAGCAGCGGCAGGGCAATCAGCAGGGGCCAGACGCGCATCCTCACTCCCTCAGTTTCCATTGCAGGGTTTCGCCTGCGCGCAGCGGCACCAGCACGTCGTCACAGAAGGGCAGGCTGTCCGGTACGTGCCATGCGGCCTTCTCCAGCGTGACCTTGTCCGTGTTGCGCGGCAGTCCGTAGAAATCGGCGCCGTGGAAGCTGGCAAAGGCCTCCAGCTTGTCGATCGCACCCGCCGCCTCGAAGGCCTCGGCATAGAGTTCGAGGGCATGCAGCGCCGTATAGCAGCCGGCGCAGCCGCAGGCCGCCTCCTTGGCGCTGCGCGCGTGCGGCGCCGAGTCGGTGCCGAGAAAGAACTTCGGGCTGCCCGATGTCGCGGCCTTGAGCAGCGCCTGGCGGTGCGATTCGCGCTTGAGCACCGGCAGGCAGTAATGGTGGGGGCGCACGCCGCCGGCCAGCAGGGCGTTGCGGTTCAGCAGCAGGTGATGCGCCGTGAGGGTGCCCGCGACATTCAGTCCCATCGACGCGACGAACTGCACGCCTTCCAGCGTGGTGATGTGCTCGAGCACCAGGCGCAGGCGCGGAAAGCGCTGCAGCAGCGGTGCCAGCACGCGCTCGATGAAGACGCGCTCGCGGTCGAAGATGTCTACCTCGGCATCGGTCACCTCGCCGTGCACCAGCAGGGGCAGGCCGGCCTCCTCCATGCGCGTCAGCGTGGCGAAGCACTGCTCGATCGCCGTGACGCCGGCAGCGGAGTTGGTGGTGGCGCCGGCCGGGTAGTACTTCACGGCGTGCACGAACCCCGAGGCCTTGGCGCGATCGATTTCTTCCGGCGGCGTGTTGTCGGTCAGGTACAGCGTCATGAGCGGAGCGAAAGTCAGCCCCTGCGGCACGGCGGCGAGGATGCGCTCGCGGTAGGCGGCGGCCTGCGCCGTGGCCGTCACCGGCGGCTTGAGGTTGGGCATGACGATGGCGCGGGCGAACTGCCGCGCCGTGTGCGGCACCACGACGGCCAGCGCGGCGCCGTCGCGCAGGTGGAGGTGCCAGTCGTCGGGACGGGCCAGTGTGAGCGTCTGCATGGGTTCGGATTATACGCAGCTCAGGGCGTGCCCTTTTTCTCCAGCGCCAGGTCGTAGAGCGAATTCTTCGAGATGCCGCTGATCCCGGCAGCCAGCTTCACCGCCTGCTTGAGCGGCAGTTCCGCCAGCAGCAGCTCGAGCACCCGCTCGGCCTCGACGGGCACGCCTTCGACCGGCGGCGGCGCCGAGACGGCCAGCACGAATTCGCCGCGGCGGCGATTCTCGTCCGCCGCCAGCCAGGACGACGCCTCCGCCAGCGGCAGGCTGACGATCGACTCGAAAAGCTTGGTCAGCTCGCGCGCGATCACCAGCGTGCGCTGCGGCTCCAGTTCCGCCGCCAGGTCGGCGACGGTCTCCTCGATGCGGTGCGGCGCCTCGTAGAAGACCAGGGTGCAGGGCAGCGCCTTCAGCGCGGCAAGGGCCTTGCGCCGCGCCGCCTCCTTCGCCGGCAGGAAGCCGTAGAAGAGGAAATGCGGATCGGTCAGGCCCGAGGCGGAGAGCGCGGCGACGGCGGCATTCGGGCCGGGCACGGGGATGACTTCGAAGCCGGCCGCGCGCACTGCCGCCACGGCGCGCGCACCGGGGTCGGACACGGCCGGCGTGCCGGCATCCGACACCAGGGCCAGCGTGCGGCCCTCGTGCAGCAGCCTAAGCAGACGCGCGGTGGCGGCGGCCTCGTTGTGCTCGTGCAGGGAAAAGGTCTCGGCACGAATGCCGTAGTGATCGAGCAGCCGCCGCGTA
>JAHCLE010000262.1 GCA_026125445.1 Burkholderiales bacterium | reverse complement strand
GCGAGGTCGGCCTCGGTGACGAGGCTGCCGTCGTCCTTGCGCCGCGAGGCGACGGCGCGGAAGCGCGGCAGGATCTCGGCGGCGGCAATCTCGCGCACCGCGCGCACGACGCGGGAGGTGAACTCGACGGTGAGCGGTTCCGGCGTCGTGCCGGGAGACGGACCGCCGGGCGGTCGGGATGGGCGCATGAGGGGTGCCGCGGGCGTATGCGGCCGGTATGTTAGCATCGGGCCGACTGCCGCCTTGCCCGCCTCGCCATGGCTTCCCCGCGCATCTTCTGCGACTTCCGGCTCGGTCCGGGGGCCCAGTTTCCCCTTCCCCAGGACGCCGCCCAGCACGTGGGCAAGGCGTTGCGCCTGCGCGCCGGCGACGGGCTCGTCGTCTTCGACGGCCGCGGCGGGGAATACGACGCGGTGATCCAGCGCATCGACCGCGACCGAGTCGACGTGAAGACGAGCGCCTTCCGCGCCGACGATCGCGAGGCGCCCTTCGAAGTCGGCCTCGTGCAGGGGCTGCCCGAGGCCGACAAGATGGACTGGATCCTGCAGAAGTCCGTGGAGCTGGGCGTGGCCTGGATCCAGCCCGTCGTGTGCGAAAGGAGCGTGGTGCGCCTGTCGGGAGACCGCGCCGCGCGTCGCGAGTCCCACTGGCAGCGCGTGGCCATCGCCGCGTGCGAGCAGTGCGGCCGCAACCGCGTTCCCGAGGTGAAGCCGACCCTCGCCTTCCGCGACTGGGCGGCGCAGCCCTCGCAGGCGCAGCGCTGGATGCTCGCCCCGGGCGCCGAGGCGCGGCTGGCGGAGTGCACGGCGCCCACCGGCCCGGTCGAGCTGCTGGTGGGTCCCGAGGGGGGGCTCTCGGAGCGGGAGCTCGACATCGCGGCCACCATCGGCTTCTCCGCGCTCTCGCTCGGGCCGCGCGTGCTGCGCGCCGAGACGGCGCCGCTCGCGGCGCTCGCCGCAATGCAGGCGCTCTGGGGCGACTTCCGCCGGTAGAATCCGCTTCGCGAGCGCCCGACCCGACGATGCCCAAGCCCCCCGCCCTCAAGACCGAAGCCTTCGTGAAGTGGTTCCGGTCGGCCACGCCCTACATCCACCAGTGGGGCGGGGCGACCTTCGTGATCGCCTTCGGCGGCGAGGTGCTCGCCGACGGCGAGTTCCAGCAGCTCACGCACGACATCAACGTGCTGGTGAGCCTGGAGGTGCGCGTGGTGCTCGTGCACGGCACCCGCCCGCAGGTCGAGGAGCAGATGCGCCAGCACGGCGTCGCCTCGCGCTACGTCGGCAACCGGCGCGTGACCGACGACCGCGGGCTTTCCTGCGTGAAGGAGGCCAACGGCATCGTGCGCGTGGAGATGGAGGCGCTCCTGTCGATGGAGCTCGCCAACAGCCCCATGTGGGGCGCGGACATCCGCGTGTCCTCCGGCAATTTCGTCACCGCCAAGCCCGTGGGCGTGGTCGACGGCGTGGACTTCGGCCACACGGGCGAGGTGAGGAAGATCGACGCCGAGGGCATCCGCAAGCGCCTGGACGACGACGAGGTGGTGCTCATCTCGCCCATCGGGTTCTCGCCCACCGGGGACGTCTTCAACTGCACGCTCGAGGACGTGGCCACCTCCACCGCCATCGCCCTGGGGGCGGACAAGCTCATCTTCCTCACCGAGACGGCGGGCGCCCTGGACGCCAAGGGCCGGCTGCACTCGGAGCTGACGGTCAAGCAGGCCGCGGACCTGGTGGCTGCCAACGGGGGCCTCGCGGAGGACGTGCAGATCTACCTGCCCTGCGCCGTCAAGGCGTGCTCCAACGGCGTGAAGCGCGCGCACCTCATCAGCCGGCACGTGGACGGGGCGCTGCTCATCGAGCTCTTCACCCACCACGGCATCGGCACCATGATCGTGCCCGAGTCGCCCGAGGTGATCCGCGACGCCACCGCCGCCGACATCCCGGGGATCGTGCAGATCATCGAGCCCCTCGAGCAGCAGGGCATCCTCGTGCGCCGCGAGCGCGACCGCCTCGAGGGCGAGATCGACCGCTTCTTCGTGATCGAGAGCGAGGGCAACATCCTGGGCTGCGCGGCGCTCTACCCCTTCCCGGAGGAGTCCACCGCGGAGCTCGCCTGCCTCGCGGTGAACCCCTTCTACCGCGACGGCGGGCGCGGCGAGCGCCTGCTCGCCTTCGCGGAGGCGCGGGCGCGCAAGGCCGGGCACAAGTCGCTCTTCGTGCTCTCGACGCGCACGACGCACTGGTTCATCGAGCGCGGCTTCGCGGAAGCGGACATCGCGCGGCTGCCCCAGCGCAAGCAGTCGCTCTACAATTACGAACGGCGCTCCAAGATCTTCATGAAGGGACTCTAGCGATGGCTCGGATGGTCAACTGCATCAAGCTCAAGCGCGAGGCCGAGGGCCTCGATTTCCCCCCGTACCCCGGCAGCCTCGGCAAGAAGCTCTGGGAGAGCGTCTCCAAGGAGGCGTGGAAGCAATGGCTCGAGCAGCAGAAGATGCTCGTGAACGAGAACCGCCTCAACCTCGCCGACCCGCGGGCGCGCAAGTACCTCGAGGAGCAGATGACGCGGCACTTCTTCGGCGAAGGCGCCGACACCGCGCAGGGTTACGTGCCCAAGTCCTGAGCGGCGGGGAATGATGCGGGCAAGGGGCTTTGGAAACGCCGATGACCGCCGATGTCCCGCCGATTGCCGCCGATAATTCAGAATGGTTGGGGCTTTCGGTCAGTTGGTGTTCGGGACTCGGTAGTTGCGGCCTGGCAGGACCACTCCGGATTGATCGGCGGCAATCGGCGGGACATCGGCGGTCATCGGCGTTTCCGCATGAAGAAAGCCGCCCGAGGGCGGCTTTTTCGTTCCGGGAGGAGGTGGGA
>JAHCLE010000261.1 GCA_026125445.1 Burkholderiales bacterium | reverse complement strand
GGCCCACCCCGGCGGGCGCAACTACGAGACCTTCCCCGTGAACGCGCTGGAGGCCGAGGCGAGGCGCGTGGCGCGGTTCCAGGCAATGGGCCATACGCCCGGGCCGATGTCACTGCCGGAGGAGGCGTCCAACCCGCGCTTCCCCCTCACGCTCGACCTGCGGAAGGCTGCCGAGCCCACGGCCTGAGCCCCGGCGTCGCCGCCGGGCGACAGGGAAGCGTTGTCGCAGATCAAACAGCCCCCCGCACCCCCATGCGAACGTTAATCGCAGCAGGGTGGCCGCGGAATGTGCCGCGGCCAGGCGAGGAGGCGACATGAAGGCATCGCACGTCGTCCGATTCCTCACCGACGCACTCGACCTGGTCGGGGTAACCGACCAAGGTCACGACAAACGCGTCGGGATCGTTGCGCACGCGCTGGCCGGGCGCCTCGGCCTGCCTCCCGCGACGCGGGACCGGATCTTCGTCGCCGGCCTCCTGCACGACGTCGGCGTCTCCTCCACCCACGCGCACGACCACCTGGTAGCCGACGACCAGTGGGGCGAGGTGGACCGGCACTGCGACCGTGGCGCTCGCCTGCTGGCATCGCTCGACGGCTTCGCCGCGCTGATGTCCATCGTGCGCAACCACCACCGGCCGTGGAGCTCGCCCGAGATGGCGGCGCTGCCGCGCGAGGGGCGCGTGGAGGCGAACCTCGTCTTCCTCGCGGACCGGCTGGACGCCTGGGTCTCTCACGGCCTCGGCGCGCGCGCCGGCGCCCTGGCCAAAGCGCGCGCCTCGCTGGGAACGCTCTTCTCGCCGTCGTTCGCACCGGCGCTCGACTCGATCGCGCAGGGCGCGGACTTCTGGGCCGACATGGGCCGGGAGCGGCTGTCGCGCAGGGTCGACGGGATCCTGCACGCGATCGCCTTCGAGCCGCTGTCGGCGAGGGACCTGGCGACCCTCCCCTACCTGATGGCCGCGATCGTCGACGCCAAGTGCCCCTACACCGCCGAGCATTCCTTCCGCGTGGCCGCCATCGCCCGGCGCATGGGCGAGGCGCACGACCTGCCGGGCGCGGAATGCGAGCAACTGCAGACGGCGGGCCTGCTTCACGACATCGGCAAGCTCGCCATCCCGGACGAGATCGTCAACAAGCGGGGCCCCCTCGATGCCGACGAGCGGCGGGTGATGGAGGAGCACGCCCGTCACTCCTACGAGGTCATCGTCCGGCTTCCGGGTCTCGAGAGGATCGCGGAACTGGCGCGCCACCATCACGAGCGCGAGGACGGCCGCGGCTACCCCGACGGCATCGGCGGGACGACGCTGCCGCTCGCCGCGCGCATCCTCGGCGTCGCCGACGTCTTCCAGGCGCTCACGCAGCGCCGGCCTTACCGCCCCGGAAAGGACGAGGCCGAGGTGCGCCGCACGCTCGCCGACGCCCGCCGGTCCGGCTGGCTCGACGCGACCGCGCTCGACGCCCTGGACGCGAGGTTCGACGAGTACTGGGCGCTGTCCACCGGCCCGCTGGCGCTTCGCGGCCTCGACCCGGGCCTGGCCAGGCTCTGCCTGAACGGCGCGCCCGACGATCAGGCGGCCACGACCACGTCCAGCGCGCCTCGGACGCCCTTGCCCGCGCTTTCGAGCCGCATCGTGACGAGCCCCGCCTCGCGGCCGAGGCTGCGGTAGAGGAAGTCGCGCTCGTTGGCGCGCTCGCCCTCGAAGAAGGCCTGCGAGGTGAGGACGCGCCGGCGGCCGTCGCTCACGGTGAAGTGGATGTGCGGCGTGCGTCCCGGGTAGGGCGGCGGCTTGATGGTGAGGAAGGCGAAGCGCCCCTCGCCATCCGCGAAGGCCTCGCCCCAGCCCTGGAAGGACGCGTCCCCCGAGGCCTCCGGCGTGCCGACGTGGTGGTACCGGCCGAACTCGTCGCAATGCCAGATCTCGATGGCGCGGCCCGCGAGCGGACGACTCTTGCGATCGAGGAGCCGCCCGGTGAATTCCAGCGGCGTTCCGGCCGCGCGGCCCGGCCGGCCGGCCACGCGCGTGAGGTCCGCGTCGCGGTCCGCGGGAAGCGACTGCGGGTAGAACGGCCCCTCGGTGAGCGAGGGGGTGGCGGGGCGCTCCGCGGGCTGGCCGTGCGCGGGGAGCCACGGGGTGAGCGCGAGGGCGCCGAGGCTCGCGAGAGCCTGGCGGCGGGGGATGTCCATGCTGCGGCAGAGTATGCGCAGCGCCGAAAAGTTCCTCCGTCACTTCGGCGTGCGCCGGTCGCTCCAGTACCGGGGCCCCGTCTCCAGCGGCGAAGCCCGCACCGGCGTGCCGCCATCCGCCGGCAGGATCACGCGGATCGCCCCCTGGCGGTCGGTGCGCAGCACCTGTGCACCGCGCTCGCGATAGCGCACGAGGACCTCGGGGGACGGCTGCCGGAAGCGGTTCATCCACCCCGCCGAGACGATCGCGAAGGCGGGCGAGGCAGCTGCGACGAACGCGGGCGTCGAGGAGGACCGCGAGCCGTGGTGCGGGAGAAGGAGCGCGTCCGCGCGGAGCCTCTCCCGCGCGGACGCCACCAGTTCGGCCTCGGCCTGCCGCTCGATGTCCGCGGCCAGCAGCATCGACCCGCCGGGTGTCTCGACGCGCACGACGCACGAGCGGTCGTTCTCCCGCCGCCGGTCGCGCAGGGCCGCCGGGGACGGGTGCAGGACCTCGAAGGCGACGCCATCCCACGCCCAGCGACGCCCGGCGACGCAGGGAAGCGACTCGGGCGCGAGCCCGTGGCGCCAATCGCCCGGAGGCAGCGTCGAGAGGAGCCACGGCGGCTCGCGCGAAAGCGCCACCGAGAGCGCGCCGCCGGCGAGGGCGTCGTCGGCGTGGGTGATGACGAGGCCGTCCACCCGCCGCACC
>JAHCLE010000260.1 GCA_026125445.1 Burkholderiales bacterium | reverse complement strand
CACGCCGAAGCGGATGGCCTCGACGGCACGGGCCTGGCCCAGCACCTCGGCGAAATCCTGCAGGTCGTCGGTGGTGGCGAAGGGCAGGCTCGCGGGATCGCACTCGCGACGCAGCTGCGCGGGCTGGAGGGGTGTGGCGGAAAGGGAAGCCGGCATGGCGGATTCCTCCCGCTTCCCAGTTTCCGCGCCGGTGCCCCCCGCCTGTTGACGCCGGTCAAGGGCCGGGGCGACGGCGACTGCCGGCGGCGCGGATCGGGCGTAGGATCGCCGGCGAACCCCGAACGCCGGAGGAAGCCATGTCGGTACTGCTGGAATTCTCGATGTCGCCCTTCGACAAGGGCGAAAGCCTCGGCCCGTACGTGGCCCGCTCGCTCGACATCGTCGACAGGAGCGGGCTGCCCTACCGGCTCACGCCGATGGGCACCGTGATCGAGGGCGAGTGGGACGAGGTGATGGCGGTGGTCACCGCCTGCTTCGAGCGCATGCGCGAGGACTGCAACCGCATCTCGACCTCGGTGCGCATCGACTACCGCGCCGGGCCCGGCGGGCGCCTGCAGTCCAAGATCGACTCGATCGAGTCGAACCTCGGCCGCAAGCTGTCGACCTGAAGGTACCAGGTACGCGTACCAGGTACGCGTACCTGGTACGGGGTCAGTTGGGGGTGACGCCCGAGGCCTTGACGACCTTGGACCACTTCTCGACTTCGGAGGCGATGCGCTTGCCGAAGTCCTCCGGGGTGCCCGGCATGGGCTTGCCGCCGAGCTCGGCCAGGCGCTCCTTCATCTTCGGGTCGGCCAGCGCGCGGTTCACTTCCGCGTTGATCTTCGCGATGACGTCCTTCGGCGTGCCCTTGGGCGCGCCCAGGCCGAACCAGGCCACGGCCTCGTAGCCGGGAACGGTCTCCGCGACGGTGGGCACGTCGGGCATGGAGGGCTCGCGCGTCGTGGTCGTCACCGCCACCGCGCGGATGCGACCGCCCTTGAGGTGGCCGGCCGACGACGGGAGGTTGTCGAAGAGCACGTGCACCTGCCCCGAGATGAGGTCGGTGAGCGCGGGGCCGGCGCCCTTGTACGGGATGTGCGTCATCTTGCAGCCGGTCATCATCATGAAGAGCTCGCCCGACATGTGCACCGAGGTGCCCGACCCCGAGGAGGCCATGTTGATCTTGCCGGGGTTGGCCTTGCAGTAGTCGATGAACTCCTTCACGGTCTTCGCGGGGAAGGCGTTCGTCACCTCCATGACGTTCGGGGAGGTGATGAGGCCGGCCACGGGCGCGAGGTCCGTGAGGATGCTGAAGGGCAGGTCCTTGTAGAGCGTGTGGTTGATGCCGTTGGCCGGGTTGGTGAGGAAGAGGGTGTAGCCGTCCGCCGGCTGCGTGAGCGCGAACTGCGTGCCGATGTTGTTGCCGCCGCCGGGCTTGTTCTCGATGATGAACTGCTGGCCCATCTTCTCGCTGAGCCAGCCGGCGATGATGCGCGCGAGCACGTCGGTCGTCCCGCCGGGCGGGTAGGACACGATGATCTTCACGGGGCGCACCGGGTAGTCGGCGGCGAACGCGGGGCCGGCCACGAGGGCCAGGACGGTCAGGACGGCGGAAAGTACGGCTCTTGCCACGGAACTCCTCCTCGGGATTTTTCGGAAATTGCGGTTGCGGATGCGCGGGACTGCCAGAGGCACACTCTAGCCGATTGCGGGCCGGCGCACTAAGCGACGGGCCGCGCTTTCCGCTTTCGGGGCTTCGGATACTGCAGGATCCTCGCCACGCGGCTCTCGAACGGGTCGCGCCGGGAGAGCGCCGCGACCTGGCGGCCCGAGACGAGGGCGTAGTGGCGAAGTCCCACGAGGCGCTCGTGCACGTCCCAGCACGCCTTGGGGGAGGTCACCCAGAGGTCCGTGTCCACGCGGCGCAGGTCGAAGGCGCGCGAGTAGCTGCGCAGCGTGTGCCGGCCCCGGCGGTCGCAGTACTCGTGGAAGTAGGAGAGCGCCAGCTCGCGAAGCGACCGGTACACGGGGTCGCGGAAGCGCAGCACCGCGCCGTTGGTCTTCGAGATGGCGCCCCAGAAGCGGCCCTTGCGGTAGACGGCGATGCAGTGCGGGTAGTCGGAGAGGTCGCAGTCGAGGTGGACCAGCAGCGGCGGCTTGCCGTGGATCCACAGCGCGCAGGCGGCGACGAACGCGCCCTCCAGGCAATGCGCCCGCCGCTGCCGCAGCACCTCGCGCGCCGAGAGCAGCGTCTCGCCGTCGCGCTCGTGGTTGGCGGGAATGCGGTTGACGAAGGCCTGGATCCGCTGCGGCGTGTCCAGCCGCTCGAGGGCGGCGAACTGCGCGCGGGTGAGGCCGAGGTCCTCGCGGCGCGCGACGCGGCGATGGCGGAGCAGGGCCATGGCGGGGCTCCGGGCGGGCTGCGGCCGGGGTGCCGGCGCGGCGCTCAGCAGGCGCGGCCGACGATCTGCGCGGTGGCGATGAGCTCCTCGAGGAGGGCCATCGCGGCCTTGCCGGACATCGCGTACGGGTCGAGCGTGGTCGTCTCGGAGTACTTGAGGAGGATCGAGGGGTTCACCTTGGCGAGGTTCACCTGCCCCATGGTCCAGCCGGCGAATCGGCGCTGGTCGGCCTCCTCGTAGTGCAGCACCACGACGTTCTTGTGGCGCGCGTCGCGCACGATGTCGTTGTAGAGGAGGTTCACCGCGGTGCGCCCGCCCTCGAGCACCTGCATGAAGGTGTCGCCGCTCTGGCAGAGGATGCCGGTGATGCCCAGCCGCGGGTTGTGCTTGCGCGACTGCGCGAGGATCGACTCGACGGTGTCGGAGGTCACCGGCTTGGCGGAGTGGCTGGCGTAGAGAAGGCGGACGAGCATTCTGGGTCTCCCAGGCGTGCCTTACGGATTCTTCCTC
>JAHCLE010000026.1 GCA_026125445.1 Burkholderiales bacterium | reverse complement strand
GGCACGCCCGTGCGCTCCACGATCTCGCGGTCGCAGTCCACGAATGCCCGTCCCAGCCTGCGCGCGAGCGCCTTGCCGACGGTGCTCTTGCCCGCGCCCATCATGCCGACGAGGAAGACGTTGCCTGGAACCATACGGCCATGAGGATAGCTCAGAAACGAAAAGCCCCGGCGGCGCCGGGGCTTTCCAGGTCGGGGAGAGCGCTCACCGGACGGTGAGGGTCTCCTTCACGATCTTCGGCGTCACGAAGATCAGCAGCTCGGTCTTGTCGTCCTGCTTGATCGTGCGCTTGAAGAGGTAGCCCACGACCGGGATGTCACCCAGCAGGGGAACCTTCTCCACGGTGGTGCGGGTGGTCTGCTCGAAGATGCCGCCCAGCACGATCGTGTCGCCGTTGTCGCAGAGGACCTGGGTGGTGACCTTCTTGGTGTCGATGGACGGGATGTTGGCGAAGATCTGGCCCACGGAGTCCTTCTTCACCTCGAGGTCCATGATGATGCGGTCGTCGGGCGTGATGCGGGGCGTCACCGCGAGCTCAAGCACGGCGGGCTTGAAGGCGATGGTCGTCGCGCCGCTCGCCGCCGCGGTCTGGTACGGGATTTCCGTGCCCTGGGAGATGATCGCCTTCTTCTTGTCGGCGGTAATCACGCGCGGGCTGGAGACCACCTTGCCGCGGTTGTCGGCCTCGAGGGCGGAGAGCTCGATGTTCACCAGGTTGCCGCTGCCGAGGTTCAGGATCGACAGCGCGAGCGACCCGGCCGCGCCGACCACCGGCAGGTTCACGTTGAGCTGCTCGGGCTGGCCGCCGGACGGGATGACGCCGTTGGGGCCGATCGTGGACGGCAGGCCGGAGCCGGGGTTGGTGAGGTTGGCGGAGCCGCGCGAGATCTGGTTGTTGTTCAGCGGCGTGACCGTGTCGGTCAGGGTGCCGGAGACGCCGTAGTTGCGGTTGCCGGAACCGAAGGCCGACTGCGTGCCGAAGCGCGCACCGAGGGAGCGGCCCCACTTGTCGTCGGCGATCACGATGCGGGCCTCGATCATCACCTGGCGCACCGGCACGTCGAGCTGCTGGATCAGGCGGCGGGCTTCCTCGAGGCGCGCCCCCGTGTCCTGCACGAAGAGGGTGTTGGTGCGCTCGTCGACGGTGGCGCTGCCGCGCTTGGACAGGATCTTCTGGTCCTTGTCGGAGAGCAGCTTCTTGAGGTCGTCGGCCTTGGCGTAGGACAGGGCGAAGGACTCGGTGCGCAGCGGCTCCAAGTCGGAGATCTGGGCGTTCGCCTCGAGGGCGAGCTTCTCCTTGGCGGCGAGCTCGTCGGTCGGGGCGATGAGGACGACGTTTCCGTTCTTGCGCTTCGACAGGCCCTTGGACTGCAGGATGATGTCGAGCGCCTGGTCCCACGGCACGTCCTTCAGGCGCAGCGTGAGGTTGCCCCCGACGGTGTCGCTCGTGATGATGTTCAGGCCGGTGAAGTCGGCGATCACCTGCAGGACCGCGCGCACCTCGACGTTCTGGAAGTTGAGCGAGAGCTTCTCGCCGGCGTAGCCGGGCGTGGAGCTCTGCACGAGCTTGTTCGGGTCCTCCTTGACCGGCTTCACCTCGAGGATGAACTGGGTGTCGGTCTGGTAGGCCGAGTACTCCCAGATGCCGCGCGGCTCGATCACCATGCGCGCGTTGCCGCCCTGCTCGAAGGTGTCGACGAAGCGCACCGGGGTGCCGAAGTCGCCGACGTCCAGGCGGCGCACGAGGTTCTTCGGCACCGAGCTGTTGATGAAGTCGATGAGGATCGAGCGGCCCTGCTGGCGGATGTCGATGCCGGTGTTGGCCGAGGACAGGTCGACGATCACGCGCCCCTCGCCGGCGTTGCCGCGGCGGAAGTCGACATCACGGATGTTCTGGCGGACCGCGCCGGGGGGCGCCTCGGCGAACATCGAGGCCATCGCGGCCTGGCCGGGACGCTCCGTGGCCGACGGGGTGGCCGAAACCGGCGCCTGCGAGCCGTCGATCGTCACCACGAGCAGCTTGCCGTCGAGCGCCGCGGTATAGGTGAGGCTGCGCGCGAGGTTCATGACCAGGCGCGTGCGGTTGGCGGTCTGGACGACGGAGACGCTCTTCAGGTCGCCTTCGCCCGCCTCGACCTGCGTCTTGGCCAGTCCGCTGGTGGCGTCGGGAATGTCGATCGCGATGCGCGCGGGATTGGTGACCGCGAAGCTCTGCGGCAGGGCCGCGAGCGGCTCCTTCATCCCCACCTTGACCAGGATCTTGCCGCCCTGTACCGAGGAGAAGCTGATGGACTCGACCACATTCTTGGCCGCGCCCTGCGCCCAGGCGAGCGGGGCGGCGAGCGCGAGAGCGAGCGCCGTGAGGGCGGCCGGAAGCGCGCCGGAAGTTCGGATGCGGAAGAAGTTGGAGGTCACTTTCTATCCCCTTTGCCGGTCTCCTCGAGTAGCGGCAGCACGCTCTGCCGCTCGGCCCAGTCGCCGGCGCTGTCCTGGACGATTTCCTTGAGCTTGATCTCCGCATCCGTGACGTCGGTGATGAGGCCGAAGTTCTGCCCCATGTAGTTGCCCTTCTTCACGCGATACAGAGTCTTTTCGGCGCGCACGATGGCGAACACTTCGGGTCCCTGCTGGAGCGTTCCCACCATCTTGAGCTGCTCGAGCGGGAAGGCCTCGAGCGGCTCCTTGCGCCGGTTGAGATCGGGCGCGAGCCCGCCCCCGCCGCCTTCCTTGGACGTGATCTTGCGGGGCTTGAACGGGTCAGGCAGGTCGAAGCCCTCGTAGGTGAACGGCTCGAAGGGCTTCACGGCCGGAAGCGCTTCGATCTTGCGCGGCAGGCTCTTCTCGGAATCCTTGACGAACTGGCGCAGCTCGTCGATCTCCGAGCTGCACGAGGCGAGCGCGAGCGCCGCGGCGGGCAGGAGGATCCAGCGCGTCATTTCTTGGCCCCCTTGGCGGCCTTGTCCTTCGCCGCCTTCTTCTGCTTGGCGACCTCCTCCTCGTCGAGGTAGCGGTAGGTCTTCGCCACCGCCTCCATGGAAAGGGTGCCTTCCTTGCTGGGCGGGTCGATCTTCACGTCGGTGAGCAGCACGATGCGCGGCATCTTGGCCACGTCGCTCGCGAACGCGCCCAGGTCGTGGTAGTTGCCGGTGACCTTGAGGTTGACCGGGAGCTCCGCGTAGAACTCGGTGAAATTCTCCGTCTGGCTCGGCTTGAACAGCTCGAAGGCGAGGCCGCGGCCGAGGCCCGCCTGGTTGATGTCGATGAGCAGCGCGTCCATCTCGCTCTTGTTGGGCAGCTGCTTGAGGAGCGCGCCGAAGGACTGCTCGATCTCCGCGCGCTGCTGCTTGTAGGCCTCGAGGTTCACCGCCAGCTTCTTCTTCTCGAGGAAGGCCTGCTTCTGCTTGTCCACCTCGAGGCGCCCGGCCTCGATGGCGTCGTTCTGGCCCTGCCAGAGCAGGAAGAAGGCCGCGACCTGGATGGCCACGAAGGCGAGGATGAACGCGCCGATCTTGATCGGCCACGGCCAGTTTCCCGGCTGCTTGGGATCGAGTGTCCGCAGTTCGTCGAGCAGGTTCATTTCTTGGCCCCCGCCGGGTTCCCATCGGCCGCCTTCTTGGCCGCGCCCTTCGTGTCCTCAGCCTTGGCGCGCTTGACGGAGATGTTCATGCTGAACTCGTTGACCCGCTTGTTCGGGTTGTTGTCCAGCAGCACGGCCTTGATCTCGAGGAGCTCGGGGTTCTCGAGGTAGGGAGAGGCCCCGAGGTTGCGCATGAGGGTCGACACGCGCGCGTTGGACTGCGCGTAGCCGACGACGTTGACCTTGACGCCGGTCTGCTTGACCTGCTTGAGGTAGATGCCCTCGGGAAGCTGGCGCAGCAGCTGGTCGAGGAGCTGGACGGGCTCGGAGCGGTTGCTCTGCAGCCCTTCCACGACCTGCTTCTTCGCGAGCAGCGAGGCCGTCTCCTCGCGGATCTTGCGGATCTCCTCGATCTGCTTGTCCAGCTTGGCGATCTCGCCCTTCATGTAGGCGACGTTCGCCGCCTGCTGCTCGACCTGCTGGTCGAGGAAGAACCAGATGGCGCCGGCGACCACGAGGCCGAGGATGACCGAGAAGACCGCGATGCCGAGGAACTGCTGCTGCCGGCGCTTGCGCTTCTCCTCCCGGTGGGGGAGCAGGTTGACGCGGATCATGACGGGTCGAACCTCCGCATCGCGAGTCCGCAGGCCACCATGAGCGACGGGGCGTCAAGGGTGAGCTGGCGGGGCTTGATCTTGGAGGAAAGCGCCATGTTGGCGAACGGGTTGGCGACCAGGGTGTGGACCTGGGTGCGCTGGGCCACCATCTCCTCGAGCCCGTCGAGCATGGCGCAGCCGCCGGTGAGCAGGATGTGGTCGACCTTGTTGAACTGGGTGGAGGTGAAGAAGAACTGCAGCGCCCGCTGGATCTCGAGGACGATCTTCTCGTTGAAGGGCGCCAGCACGTCCGGGCCGAAGTTCTCGGGAAGGCTGCCCACCCGCTTGGCCGCCTCCGCCTCCTCGGGCGGCATGTCGAAGGCCCGGGCGATGTCCTGCGTGAGCTGGTTGCCGCCGATCTGCTGCTCGCGCGTGTACACCGTCTGGCCGTTGTGCAGCACCGACACCCGGGTGACGGTGGCGCCGATGTCCACGATCACGGTGACGTCGCTCTCCTTGACCCCGGAGGAGCCCTCGCAGATCAGCTCGAAGGCGCACTGGGAGGCGTAGGACTCGACGTCCATGACGATCGTCTTGAGTCCCGCGGCCTCGGCGGCTGCCACGCGGTCCTCGATCTTCTCCTTGCGCGAGGCGGCGATGAGAACCTCGACCTCGTCCTCGCCCGAGGGGGCGGGGCCCAGGACCTGGAAGTCGAGGTTCACCTCGTCCAGGGAGAAGGGGATGTACTGGTTGGCTTCGCTCTGGACCTGGACCTCCATGTCCTCCTCGCGCTGGTTGCCGGGGAGGATCACCTTCTTGGTGATCACGGCAGCCGCGGGGAGGGCCATGGCGACGTTCTTGATCCGGGACCCGAGGTTCTTGTGGGCGCGCTTGATGGCCTCGCCCGCCGCCTCGATGTTGGCGATGTTGCCGTCTACCACCGTGTCCTTGGGCAGCGGCTCGATCGCATAGCGCTCGACGCGATAGACGTTCCGCCCTGCTTCCGCGATCTCGACCATCTTCACGGAAGACGAGCTGATGTCGCAGCCGATGAGCGGCGGCGTCTTGGCCTTCAGGAAGTCGAATTGATCAGCGAGTTTTTCTTTAAGCATGGTGGAGGCTTAGCACCCACTGCGAAGAATCTACTTTAGATGCTAGCAACAAGTCCTAGGAGTGTAAAGCATTTTGTCGGGAGGGCTCCGGAACCCCCGGCCGTCTATAATGTCACTCGCTTTTCCCCGCCCGGCGGGGACCGGATCGTTTGCCCTGCCGCCAAGCCCGCCCGCCCATGACTTCCCGTTGGTGGTTCTACCCTTCCCTGATCGCCGCGACCCTGGTGTTCGTGGCCGCCGGGGTGGGGGCGCTCACCGTCATCCTTTTATGGCCGAACCTGCCCTCGCTGGAGGCGCTGACCGACTACCGGCCCAAGATCCCGCTGCGCGTCTACAGCGCCGAGGGGGAGCTGATCGGGGAGTTCGGGGAGGAAAAGCGGGCGGTGGTCAAGATCGAGGACGTCCCGCCCGTCATGAAGCATGCCATCCTGGCCGCGGAGGACGACCGCTTCTACCAGCACGGCGGGGTCGATTTCGCCGGCGTGGCCCGGGCGGCGATCGCCAACCTCCAGGGCAGGCGGGAGGGCGCGAGCACCATCACGATGCAGGTCGCCCGGACCTTCTTCCTCACCCGCGAGAAGACGATCGCCCGCAAGCTCTCGGAAGTCCTGCTCTCCTTCAAGATCGAGGCGAGCCTCGGCAAGGACCAGATTCTCGAGCTTTACCTGAACCAGATCTTCCTGGGCAGCCGCGCCTACGGGTTCGCCTCTGCCGCCAACGTCTATTTCGGGAAGAGCCTCGCCGAGCTCACCGCCGCCGAGGCCGCCATGCTCGCCGGGCTGCCCCAGGCCCCGTCGCGCCAGAACCCGTTCGTGAACCCCAAGCGCGCGCAGCAGCGGCAGCAGTACGTGCTGCGGCGGATGAACGAGGTGGGGTGGCTGTCGGCCGAGGACTACAAGCGGGCGCTCGCCGAGCCCCTGCGGCTCAATCCCCACCAGCGCGACACCTTCGCCCTGAAGGCGGAATACGTGGCGGAAATGGCGCGCGCAGCCGTCTTCGAGCAGTATGGCGAGTCGGCCTACGTGAGCGGCATCCGGGTCGAGACGACCATCCGGCGGCGCGACCAGGAGGCGGCCAACGCCGGTCTGCGCCACGGCATCTTCGAGTACGACCGGCGCCACGGCTACCGGGGGCCCGAGGCCTACGTGAGCCTGCCGGCCGCCCCGGGGCCCGAGCTGGACGAGGCGATCGAGGAAGCGCTTCAGGACCGGGACGCCGTGGGCGACCTGGTGCCCGCCGTGGTCCTTGAAGCCAGCCTCCGCGAGGTGGTGGCCGTCATGAGGCGTGGCGACACCGTCCGGATCTCGGGCGAGGGGCTCAAGTTCGCCGGCAGGGCGCTCGCCGACCGGTCCAACCCGGACCGCGCGATCCGTCGCGGGGCAGTGATCCGCCTGCAACCCGGTGAGAAGGGCTCCTGGGCCATCTACCAGGTGCCGAAGATCGAGGCGGCTCTCGTGGCCCTCGATCCCGCCAACGGCGCCATCCGGGCGCTCGCGGGGGGGTTCGACTTCAACGCCAACAAGTTCAACCACGTGACCCAAGCCTGGCGCCAGCCGGGATCGAGCTTCAAGCCGTTCATCTACTCGGCGGCCCTGGAGAAGGGGTTCACCCCGGCCACGGTCCTGAACGACGCGCCCTTCGTGATCGATGCCGCCAAGACCGGCGGGCAGCTGTGGGAGCCGAAGAACTACGACGGCAAGTACGAGGGGCCCATGCGCCTTCGCACGGCCATCGCCAAGTCCAAGAACATGGTATCCATCCGCCTGCTCCAGGCCATCGGGCCGGACTACGCCCAGGACTACATCCAGAAGTTCGGCTTCGACCCGAAGCTCCATCCTGCCTATCTCACGATGGCGCTCGGGGCGGGATCCGCGACGCCGCTGCAGATGGCGGGGGCCTACGCGGTCTTCGCCAACGGCGGCTACCGGGTGAAGCCCTGGTTCGTGACGCGCATCCTCGACAACCGCGGGACGACGCTCTACGAGGCCAATCCGGAAGTGGCGGGCGAGAACGCGGAGCGCGTGCTCGACCCCCGCAACGCCTTCCTGATGACGAGCCTCATGCGCGACGTGGTCCGCTACGGCACCGCGGCGAGGGCGATGTCCCTGGGACGGCAGGACCTCGCGGGCAAGACCGGCACCACGAACGACCACATCGACGCCTGGTTCGCGGGGTTCCAGGCCACCCACGTGGCCGTGGCCTGGATCGGCTTCGACACTCCCGCGCCGATGGGCGCCAACGAGACGGGCGGATTCGCGGCGCTGCCGATGTGGATGACGTACATGGGGCGCGTCCTCAAGGGCGAGCCGGAATCGGATCCCGAGCCGCCCGAGGGCATCGTCGCCGTCTCCATCGATCCGGCCACGGGGATGCGCGAGGCCGACGGGCGCAGCAAGACCATCGAGTACTTCTACCAGGAATCGCTTCCCGGCAGTGGCGGGGAAGGCGGCGCGGGCCGCGATGCCGCGCGCCCCCCCGAGGAAGTGAAGAACCAGATCTTCTGACGGCCAGGGAACGGGGCGGGCAGTGGCCAGGAACCGGTCGCGTCGCGACGACAACCAGCGAAGGCACGTCGCCTACCTGGCGGCGCGCCTCATGGCGGAGGAGGGAATCGCCGACTACGCGTTCGCCAAGCAGAAGGCGGCGCGGCAGGCCGGCCTGGCCGATTCCCAGGGGCTGCCCGACAACCGCGAGATCGAGGCGGCGCTGCGGGAATACCAGGGCCTGTACCAGAGCGAGAGCCAGCCGCAGGAGCTCAGGCACCTTCGCGAGGTGGCGGTGAAGGTCATGCGCGAATTCGCCGCGTTCAATCCCCTCCTGGTGGGCGCGGTGCTCAACGGCACGGCAAACCAGTTCTCCGAGGTCACGCTGCAGCTCTTCGCCGACGACCCCAAGAGCCTGGCGCTGTTCCTCCTGAACCGTCGTTTCCGCTTCGACCAGGACGAGAAGCGGGTTCGGCTGGGCGACGACTGGGTCCTGGTCCCGCAGTACTACCTGGAGGTCGACGGCGCCCCCGTGACCCTCGCCGTCTACACGCGGGGCGACGAACACCTGGCGCCGCGCCCGAAACAGGACGCCGAGGGGCCGCAGCGGGCGCGCCTGGCCGACGTCGAGGCGCTGCTGGGGCTCTAGGCGCCCCGCAGGCGCCGGGCGGCCTCGATAGCGAAGTAGGTGAGGATCGCGTCCGCGCCGGCGCGCTTGAAGGCGAGAAGCGACTCCATCATGCATGCCGGTCCGTCGATCCAGCCGTGCCCTGCCGCGGCCTGCAGCATCGAGTACTCCCCGCTCACCTGGTAGACGAACGTGGGGACGCCGAAGGCGTCCTTCACCCGCCGAACGATGTCCAGGTAGGGCATGCCCGGCTTCACCATCACCATGTCGGCTCCCTCGTCCAAATCGAGGGCGATCTCGTGCAGCGCCTCGTCGCTGTTGCCGGGATCCATCTGGTAGGTCTTCTTGTCGCCCTTGCCCAGGTTCGCGCCCGAGCCGACCGCATCGCGGAAGGGGCCATAGAAGGAGGAGGCGTACTTGGCGGAGTAGGCCAGGATGCGGGTGTGGATGCGGCCGCGGGAGTCGAGCGCCCGGCGCAGCGCGCCTACCCGGCCATCCATCATGTCCGACGGGGCCACCACGTCCGCCCCCGCCTCCGCATGGGCAAGCGCCTGCTTCTCCAGGACCGCGATCGTCTCGTCGTTGAGCACGTAGCCGGTCTCGTCGATCAGCCCGTCCTGGCCATGGCTGGTGTAGGGGTCGAGCGCGATGTCCGTGATGACGCCCATTTCCGGAAAGCGAGCCTTTACTTCGCGAATGCACCGCGGCACCAGGCCGTCCGGATTGAAGGCCTCCTCCGCCCCCAGCGATTTCAGGCCGGTATCGATGACGGGGAAAAGGGTGATGGCGGGAATTCCAAGTGTGAGCGCTTGCTCGACGACCGGAAGCAATTGATCCACCGAACGACGGCTCACGCCGGGCATGGAGGCGACATCCTGCACGGCCTTCGAGCCATCGAGCACGAAGACGGGGAGGATCAGGTCGTCGGCGGAAAGCCGGCTCTCGCGCGCGAGGCGGCGGGAGAATTCGTCGCGCCGCATGCGCCGGAGGCGGCGCTGCGGATATCGTCCGAAGGCAGAGGTCATGGTCGTGGGCAATGCGGTGGGCCCGGGGAACTTTAGCATGGCGACCCGATCTGATCGCTTGAAGGGTGACTCCTTCCCCGCTTCTCCTCCCTGAGCGGGCGCCTTAATCCTCATTAAGGCTTTTTTGCCCCGGCCTTATTCCCCTTTTGCCGGGGCTTTTTGTTTCTGCGCCGCCACCCAGGCCTCGATGCAGGCCAGGGCCTCGGCCGTGCCGGTGCGCTTCAGGCTGGAAAAGAGCTGCGCCGTAGCCCCCGGATAGATCCGGGCGAGGTCCTTGCGGACCTGGACGAGGGTGCGGTGGCCCACTTGGGCCGACAGCTTGTCGGACTTCGACAGAAGCACGTGGACGCTTCTCCCCGACGGCAGCAGCCAGTCCAGGAGCCGCAGGTCCTGGGGCGTGAGAGGGTGGCGGGAATCCATCACCACAACCACGCCGGCCAGCGTCTCGCGATGGAAGACGTACTCGCCGACCAGGACGTCCCAGTGCGCCCTCACTTCGCGGGGTACGCCGGCGTAGCCGTAGCCCGGAAGGTCGACCAGGAAAGCCTCCTCGTCGATGGCGAAGAAGTTGATGAGCTGCGTGCGGCCCGGCGTCTTGCTCACGAAGGCGAGCCGCCGCCGCCCGGCGAGCGTGTTGAGCGCGCTCGACTTGCCGGCGTTCGAGCGGCCGATGAAGGCGACCTCCGGGACCGACCCCCGGGGCAGCTTTCGCGGGTCGTGGACGGACAGCGTGTAGCGGGCGTTCTCGATGCGCATCGCCCGGCCTCAGGCACCCGACGCGGGCTCGGACCCCGGGGTGGCGGCCACGGCGGCCCCTACGGTAAAATCGCGGGGTTTACCCGAATCGAAAGACAGAGGATCGGCAATGCGTGCATTCCAGGGGTGGGCGGGACTCATGGCGCTAGTCTACGCAACGCTCGCGCAGGGCGCTGCGCCCGCGGCGGCGAAGCCGGACCTCGAGCGCGGCAAGCAGGTCGCGGCCACGATCTGCGCGGCCTGCCACGGCCCGGACGGCAACAGCGCCGTGCCGGCCAACCCCATCCTCGCCGGCCAGCACGCCGACTACATCGCCGCCCAGCTCGCGGCCTACAAGTCCGGCGCGCGCGCCAACCCGATCATGGCAGGCATGGCGGCGGCCCTCACCCCGGAGGACATGCGCAATGTCGCCGCCTGGTTCGCGCAGCAGGCGCCGAAGCCTTCCGCGGCCAAGGACAAGGCGCTCGCCAGCCGCGGCCAGCAGATCTGGCGCGGCGGCATCCGCCAGGGCAGCGTCCCGGCCTGCGCGGGCTGCCACGGCGCCGCCGGCGCCGGCATTCCGTCCCAATACCCGCGCCTGGCCGGCCAGTACGCCGACCTGAGCTTCGCCTGGCTGAAGGCCTTCGCCAACGGCACGCGCGCTCACCCGGTGATGTCCGGCATCGCGGCGAAGATGTCCGAGGCCGACATGAAGGCGGTCTCGGAATACGCGGCGGGCCTTCGCTAGCTTCCCCCGCCCGGACCGGGTTCGCCCGGGGCATCGGCCGCTTCCGTGTAGGCGTTGCGGCCCCTTCGCTTCGATTCGTAGAGAGCCGCGTCGGCCGCGCGCACCAGCGCGCCGCCGGCCACGGGCTGCCCCGGCAGGAAAGCCCCGCCGATGCTGGCGCTGACGCTCACGCGCGCCGGGCCCACGTCGAAGGGACGCGTCATCGCTTCCAGGAGCTTGTGGGCCACGGACCGCGCGCCCTCGCGGTCCGTATCGGGCAGCAGGACGAGGAACTCGTCGCCCCCAAGCCGGCCCACGGTGTCCGAGGCCCGGACGCAACTCGCGGCCCGCTGGGCCACGGCCACCAGCAGCGAATCGCCCGCCGCGTGGCCGTGCAAGTCGTTCACCGCCTTGAATCCGTCCAGGTCGAAGAGCAGCACGGCGAGCGGCGCGGCGTTTCGCTCGGATAGCGCCACAAGGCGCGCGAGGCGGTCATCGAGAAGGCTTCGGTTGGCCAGGCCGGTGAGCGAGTCGAAGTGCGCGAGCTGCTCGATCCGGGCCGCGTCGCGGCGCGCCCGCCGGTAGAGGTTGCGGAAGGCCACCGCCAGGAGGACCAGGACCGCGATGGTCCCCGCCACCAGCGCTCGCACGTAGACCTCGCGGCTCGCCCACAGCCCGATTTGCGCGTTCGTCTTCGCGTTCACCAGGTCGGCGGCATGGTTCTCCGCGCGGCGCACGGCGCGAAAGGCCGCGTCCTCCGCTGCGACCAGGTCCAGCGCCGCCTGGCCGGGGGCCGTGGCCCGGATCGCGATCTCCGCCTGGTCCGCGTAGTCGCGGACAGGGCCTTCCAGGGCCGCGATCGCGGGCGCCACGTCGGGACGCTCCGCCGCCTTCGCACGCAGGTAGTCGAGTTCGGCCGAGAGGGTAACCTGCTCGCGCGCGAGCCCCGCTTGCCGGGGCTGCGTCACCACGGCGTGGCGCATGCGGTGCAACGAGTCCTTCAGCGCGTCGAGCCCGTCCTTGACCTCCTGCAGGGCCTGGATCTCGCGCGACAGGTCCGTCTCGCGCGCCATGTCGCCGTGGATGAGTGTCGCCAGCACCGCGATGGCGACCGCCGCCACCGCCAGGCCCGCGCCCGCGATCCTTCCGGCGAGGGGCGGCACGGGGCTAGGCGGCGCGCGCTTCCGCGAAGGACTCGCGCGCGGCGGCAAGCGTGCGCTCGATCTCGGCCCTGCCGTGGGCGGCCGAGACGAATCCCGCCTCGAATGCGGAGGGCGCCAGGTAGATGCCGCGGCGCAGCATCGCGTGGAAGAAGCGGTTGAACCGGTCCTTGTCGCTTTCCATCACCTGCGCGAACGACTCCGGTGCCGCCGCGCGGAAGAAGATGCCGAACATGCCGCCCAGGCTGGCGGCGCTGAAGTCCACGCCCGCCTGCTTCGCCTCTTTCGCCAACCCCTCGACGAGGGACGCGGTGGTCGCCGAAAGCGCGTCGAAGAAGCCGGGCGCCAGCACCCGCCTGAGGGTGGCGAGGCCGGCGCTCACCGCCACGGGGTTGCCGGAAAGCGTGCCGGCCTGGTAGACAGGTCCCACGGGGGCGAGCTTGGCCATGATGTCGCGGCGCCCGCCGAAGGCGCCGACGGGCATCCCGCCCCCGATCACCTTGCCGAGCGTCGTGAGGTCCGGACGGATCCCGAACACGCCTTGCGCGCCCTGCGCGCCGACGCGGAAGCCCGTCATCACCTCGTCGAAGATGAGCACGGCCCCGTGCTGCGTGCACAGGCGACGCAGGGTCTCGTGGAATGCCTGCGAGGGCCGCACGAAATTCATGTTGCCGGCCACGGGCTCGAGGACGACCGCGGCGATCTGCGGGCCGAAGCGGCCGAACGCGTCCTCGACCTGCTGCGGGTCGTTGTAGTCCAGGACGAGGGTCTGGGAGGTGAGCTCGGCGGGGACGCCGGCGGAAGTGGGATTGCCGAAGGTGAGGGCGCCGGAGCCGGCCTTCACGAGGAGGAAGTCGCTGTGGCCGTGGTAGCAGCCCTCGAACTTGACGATGAGGGGACGGCCGGTGAAACCGCGCGCGAGGCGAAGGGCGCTCATCACGGCCTCGGTCCCTGAGCTCACGAGCCGGACCTGTTCCACCGAGGGAAGGCTGCGCGTGAGCAGCTCCGCCATCTCGAGCTCGAGCTCGGTGGGCGCGCCGAAGGAGAGCCCGCGCGCGGCCGTCTCCGCGATCCGCGCGAGGACTTCCGGGTCGGCGTGGCCGAGGATCATCGGCCCCCACGAGCCCACGTAGTCGACGTAGCGGTTGCCGTCGGCGTCGACGAGCCACGCTCCCTTGCCTTCGTGGAAGAACACGGGCGTGCCGCCCACGGCACGGAAGGCGCGGACCGGCGAGTTCACGCCGCCGGGGATGACGCGCTGCGAGGCCTCAAAGAGCTGCTGGCTGCGTTCGAGCATGGGTGTCGGCTTCCGGTTCGAAGGATCGGGAAAGGGAGCGCGCGGCCGCGGCCACGTCGGGGGCGTCGAAGAGCGCGGTGATGACGGCGAGCATGTCGGCGCCGGCACGCACCGCGTCGGCCGCGTTGGCCGCCGTGATTCCCCCGATGGCGGCGATGGGGATGCGCACGCGGCGGCGCGCCTGGACGAGCGCGGCCAGTCCCGCGCGCGCCGCGTCCGGCTTGGTCGGGGAGGCGAACACGCTGCCGATGCCCACGTAATCGGCACCCGCCCGCTCCGCGGCGGCGGCGCGTTCGGGATCGTCGTAGCACGACACGCCCAGGATCGCGCCGGGCAGCAGGCTTCGCGCGCGCGCGGGATCGCCGTCGTCGCGGCCGAGGTGGACCCCGTCCGCGCCGAGGGCCCGCGCGAGCTCGATGTCGTCGTTCACGATCAAGGGAACGCCGCGCGCCCGGCAGAGCGCGAGGAGCGGGGTGGCGGCGGCCGCGCGCTCGCGCGCGGAAAGTCGCTTCGCCCGGTACTGCACCAGCCGGGCGCCGCCGTCGAGGGCAGCGGCCACTAGACGCAGGAGCTTCGCGGGGTCGGGTGCCTCCGGCGTGATGGCGTAGAGGCCGCGAAGCGGCGCGAGCCGCTCAGTCGCGCCCATCTTCCTCTTCGTCCCGGGCCCAGAAGAGGCGATCCGGAATGTGCTGGCCCATGCCGGGGCGGAAGGCGCGCGCCAGGGCCTGCCAGGTGTATTCCTGCGCTTCCTGGACGGCCTCGGCGACCTCGAGGCCGCGCGCCAGGTTGGCGGCGATGGCCGAGGCGAGGGTGCAGCCGGAGCCGTGATAGCTCCCGGGCAGGCGCTGCCAGGTATCGGTGCGGACGATGCCGTCGCGGTGGTGCAGCGTGTTCACGACGGAGGCGGTCGCGTCGTGGGTGCCGGTGACCAGCACGTACTCGCAGCCGGCGTCGAGCAGGCGGCGGGCGCACTCGGCGTGATCGGGGTCCTCGTCCTCCTCGACCTCGGCCAGGCGGCGCAATTCCGGGATGTTGGGTGTGACGACGGTGCTCTGCGGGACGAGCAGCTCCCGGATGGCGCCCACCAGGTCCTCCCCGCCGAACTCGTCGCCGCGCCCGGAGGCGAGGACGGGGTCGAGGACCAGCGGGATGTCCGGGTAGTCGGAGACGACCTCGGCGACCACCGTCACGATATCCGAGGAGGCCAGCACGCCCACCTTGAAGGCCACCACGGGGATGTCCTCGAGGATGCAGCGGGCCTGGTCGGCCACCCAGTCCGGGTCCAGGGCGAGAAAGCCCTCCACGCCCGCGCTGTCCTGCACCGTGACGGCGGTGACCACCGACAGGGGATGGCAGCCCATGCTCGCGAGCGTGAGGATGTCGGCCTGCAGGCCGGCGCCGGACGTCGGGTCGGTGGCGGCGAAGGTGAGGACGGAGGGCGGCACGGCGGCGGCAGGCATGGAAGCGATGGCGACGCGCAGGGTAAACTGGCGGCTTGCCGCGGGCGTGGACGAAATCCCGCCCGTACGGCCCGGCAGTCAAGGCGCGCAGGAGTTCCTGTCCGCGCATTCTACCTTCATCCGAACCCCCGACCCGAGACTCCATGTCCTCCGTTCCCGCCCCCGCCCCGTACCGCACGTGGATGTGCCTCGTCTGCGGCTTCGTCTACGACGAGGCCGCCGGCTCGCCGGACGACGGGCTCGCGCCCGGCACCCGCTGGGAGGACGTGCCGGCCAACTGGGCCTGCCCGGAGTGCGGCGCGCGCAAGGAGGACTTCGAGATGGTCGAGCTGTAGAAAGTTACATTCGCAACAATTTCGAAACGGCTTCAAGTTGCGGCGCTTGAATCTTGTTTTCACGGGCCAAATGGCATAGGCTACTTTCGTTAAACGAGGAGCCGCCGTGAGAGCGGGACTCGAAGGGGGAGGCCCGGGCCATTGCATGCCCGCGCGGGGTTTCACGAGCCGCGCGGCCAAGGGGTTTCGGCGCCTTTTTTGCAGTGCAAGATCGAGGAAGGCGTGGCGGAAACGAAGACCCTTGCCGGCGTGCGCGTGATGGTGATCGACGACAGCAACACCATTCGTCGAAGCGCCGAGATCTTCCTCATGCAGGCCGGTTGCCAGGTGATCCTCGCGGAGAACGGCTTCGACGCGCTCGCCAAGATCGCCGACCACGAGCCGGACCTCATCTTCGTCGACATCATGATGCCGAGGCTCGACGGCTACCAGACCTGCGCGCTCATCAAGAAGAGCGGCAAGCACCACGCCACGCCTGTCATCATGCTGTCCTCGAAGGACAGCCTCTTCGACCGCGCGCGCGGCCGCATGGTGGGCTCCGACGAGTACCTCACGAAGCCCTTCACGAAGGAGAGCCTGCTCCGGACGGTCGAGACGCACCTCGCCCACCGCAGCCCGGCCTGAAGAAACGCGAATTTCACGAAACGGAGCACAAGCCAATGCCCATCAAGAAAGTCATGGTTGTGGACGACTCGCCGACCGAGCGCGCCTACCTGGAGAACCTGCTGAAGAAGAAGGGCTTCGACGTGATCCTCGTCGACAGCGGCGAGGCCGCCATCGAGCGGTCCAAGTCCGAGAAGCCCGACCTCATCCTCATGGATGTGGTCATGCCGGGCCTCAACGGCTTCCAGGCCACGCGGGCGATCACTCGTGACGAGGCCACCAAGCACATCCCGGTCATCATCTGCACCACGAAGGACCAGGAGACGGACAAGATCTGGGGCCTGCGGCAGGGCGCCAAGGACTACGTCACCAAGCCGATCAACGAAGCCGACCTGATCGACAAGATCAAGTCGTTCGGCTGAGGCCCGGTTCCCTTGGCGCGACGGACAGGACTTCGCGAGTTCCAGATCTCGGTCGCCGAGCGGCTTCGCACCGCCGCGACCCGCGCCGCCCTATCGTCCAAGCTCGGCTTCCAGGTCGGCGGCGCCAACTGGTTCGTCGCGCTGCACCAGGTGAGCGAGGTCATCCCGATGCCCGCGTTCATCCCGGTTCCGCTCACCCAGCCGTGGTTCCGCGGGGTGGCCAACGTCCGCGGCAGCCTCTACAGCATCGTCGATTTCTCCGCCTTCCAGGGCGGCGATCCCGCCTCGGGCGGCACCGAGAGGCGCGTCATCCTCGTTTCCGACAAGCTCGTCGGCGGCGCCGGCCTCCTCGTTTCGCGCATGCTCGGGCTGCGCAACCCCGAGAACTTCACCGCCGCCGAGCGGCCCGCCGATGCCCCGCCCTGGCTGGGCGCGGTCGTCAGGGACGCGTCGGGCGCCACCTGGCACGAACTCGACCTCGCGCGCCTCGCCAAGGAGCGTCGATTCCTGGAGGTCGGAAGCCATTAGGGGACGGCCCCGCAGGCGCGACCGAAGACACCCGCTGCACGGAGAACATCATGGCCAAAGCACCGCCGGCAAAGCCCAAATCGTCGTTCGCGGAATCCATCCGCCTCCTCTTCTCCTCGCCCAAGGCCAAGGCCGGGGCGCGGCCGGCGGCCTCGGCCTCGTCCACGATGACGAACCTCCCGGCTGCCGGCGGGCCGGAGACGCGTCCGGGCCCCACCTCCACGATGGGCGGCGCCGCGGCCAAGAAGCCCCTGGTTTCCAGCAAGCTCTTCAGCATCGAGGGCTTCTCCTTGCCCCTGATCGGGCACCTGCCGGTGACCACGCAGATGAACGTGCTGGGCACCATCGCGCTGGGACTCGTGGCCCTCACCGCGCTCATGGTGTTCGTCGACGCCACGGCGCGGTCGCAGAACGCCACCTACGTGACGGTGGCCGCGCAGATGCAGTACCACACCCAGCGCCTGGCCAAGGCCTCGAGCCTCGCCGCCCGCGGCCAGTCCGCCGCCTTCGCGCAGGTGCAGGACAGTCGCGACGAGTTCGCGAACTTCCTCAAGATCCTCCAGGACGGAGGCTTCGCCTTCGGCGTCGACGTGCCTTCCGCGGCCACCACCGACGAGGTGAAGAGCCGCCTCGAGGAGCTCGGCCAGCGTTGGCCGGATTCGTCCAAGGCGGCGTCCGCCATCCTCGCCGCCCGCAACGACCTCGTGTCCCTCGCGCAGAACATCGCCCAGATCCGGCTGGGCTCCGAGGAGATGGCCACGATCTCGCAGGAGCTCACCGCCCTCATGGGCCAGACAGGCTCCACGCCCGGCCAGGTTCTGCGGGCCAACCGGCTCACCTTCCTCGCGGAGCGCCTGGGCCGCGGGTCCGCGGAGATCCTCGGCGCCGAGACCATCGACCCCGAAGTGCCCTTCCTCATCGGCAAGGACACCAACGACCTTCGCGACCTGATCCGGGCCCTGGAGTCCGGAAGCGATTCCATGGGGATCCTCCCGATCCGCGACGCCGAGGCGCGCGCCAAGCTCTCGGAGCTCAAGAAGCAGTTCGAGGGCTTCGAGAAGAACGTGGGCCCCATCCTTCGCGAGCTGCAGAAGCTCGTGACGGCGCGCCAGGCGGGCGCCCAGCTCGTGGCGGGCTCCGAGCAGCTGCAGAACGCCGTGGGCCGCCTCCAGGACGCTCTGCAGGCCGAGAAGTCGACAGCCACGCTGGTCATGCTGGTCGTGTTCGCCGCGCTCCTGGTGGTCGTGCTGATCCTGATGGGCGTCGTGTTCCTCGCGGACACGCGCCGAAGCGCCGCGGTGTCGGAGCGCGAGAACAAGAAGAACCAGGAGGCCATTCTTCGCCTGCTCAACGAGATGGGCGACCTGGCCGACGGCGACCTCACGGTGAAGGCGGAGGTGACCGAGGACATCACGGGCGCCATCGCGGACTCGATGAACTACACCATCGACGAGCTGAGGAACCTCGTGACGGGCGTGAACAGCGCGGCCATCTCGGTGACGCAGAAGACGGCGCAGGCGCAGACGATCTCGGCCGAGCTCCTCGGCGCCGCGGAGAGGCAGTCGAAGGAGATCGAGCAGACGACCTCCCAGGTTCTCGACGTGTCGCGGTCGATCTCCGCGGTGTCGTCGACCGCCGAAGAAGGCGCCCAGGTGGCCCAGCGATCCCTCGCGGCGGCCGACAAGGGCCGCACGGCGGTGCAGGACTCGATCGCGGGCATGAACGACATCCGCGAGCAGATCCAGGAGACCTCGAAGCGGATCAAGCGCCTGGGCGAGTCGTCCCAGGAGATCGGCGAGATCGTGGAACTCATCTCCGACATCACCGAGCAGACGAACGTGCTCGCGCTCAACGCCGCGATCCAGGCGGCATCCGCGGGCGAGGCGGGCCGGGGCTTCTCGGTGGTCGCGGAGGAAGTGCAGCGGCTGGCGGAACGCTCCGGCGAGGCGACCAAGCAGATCGGCGCCATCGTGAAGACGATTCAGGCCGACACGCAGGACGCGGTCGCGGCCATGGAGAAGTCCACGCAGGGCGTGGTGGAGGGCGCGAAGCTCTCCGATGCCGCGGGCCAGGCGCTCACCGAGATCGACTCGGTGACGAAGAACCTGGCGCAGCTCATCCAGCAGATCTCGCGGGCCACCAGCGCGCAGGCCGAGGCCACGAACCAGGTGGCGCAGAACATGCAGGAGATCCTCGAGATCACGCGGCAGACGACGCGCGGCACGCAGCAGACGGCTGGCTCGATTCGAGACCTCTCCGCGGTGGCCCAGGAGCTCAAGAGCTCCGTCGCCGGCTTCAAGCTGTAGGAGACCATGACCGCCCGCCCCCCCTCCGGCTTCGATCTCGGCCCGCTCAGCTGGGTCAAGACGGAGATCGACCATTCGCTGGGACAGGCGCGGGAGAACCTGGACAAGATCGCCGCCGCGCCGGCCGACAGGGCGCCGGTCAAGTACATCCTCACCCACCTGCACCAGGCCACGGGGGCGCTCGCCATGGTCGGCCTCGGGGCGGCGACCCGGTTCAACGAGGAGCTCGAGCGCCTCGTGGCTTCCATCGAGGCCTGCGGGGCGCCCGAGGTCGCCTCGCGCGTGCCGGTGGCCAAGCGCGCCATCGCGATCCTGTCGGCCTATCTGGACGAGCTGATGGCGGGCGAGCCCGACCGTCCGATGTCGTTGCTCGCCGCCTATCTCGACCTCAACCGCGCTCGCGGGGCCGCCGATGCCACCGAGGGCGACCTGTTCCACCCCGACCTCGGCGTCGAGCTGCCGCCGCCCGCGGAGCCCGCCGCCGCCATGGACGACGCGGTCCTCGCCAAGGCGCTCGCGCACCAGCGCGCCCAGTACCAGCAGGGGCTGCTCAAGGTCCTTCGAGGCGGCGAGGCGACCGAAGCCTTCCGCCAGATGCAGGCCGCGGTCGCGGCGATCGAATCGCTGCAGGCGGGCACGCCCAACCGTCCCTTCTGGTGCGCGGCGGCCGGGTTCTTCGACGCGCTGGCCCTGGAGGGCGCCGCCCTCGACGCGGCCGGCAAGCCGCTCCTCGCGAAGGTCGACCAGCAGGTGAAGCAGCTGATCGACGGTGCCGCGAAGGTGCCGGAGAGGCTGTTCCGCGACCTGCTGCTCCAGGTCGGGCGCAGCCGCACGGTGAGCCCCCGCATCTCGCTCCTCAAGGAGGCCTTCCGCCTCGACCAGCTTCTCGCCTCCCCGCAGCCGGCGCTGGGAGAGGCGCCCGACGAGGCCGTCTCGACGCTCATCCGCGAGCTGCGCGAGCTCACCGCGCAGCAGAAGGACGCCTGGCTCAAGTACACCTCGGGCAACCGCGCCGCCCTCGAGCCCTTCGGCAAGCAGGCGCTCGCGCTGGCCGATCGCGCCGCGCAGCTTCCGCGCCGCGACCTGCAGCCCGTCTTCGTCAAGCTCGCCGACGTGGCACCGATGCTCAAGGCGCGCGCCATCCCGCCCTCGGAATCGCAGGCACTCGAGGTTGCGACCGCGCTCCTGTTCGTCGAGTCGGCGCTCGACAACTACTTCCGCCTCGGCGGCGACCTGGAACGCCAGTCGCGAATGGTGTCGGACCGGCTGAAGGCCGCGATGGCGGGCGAGGCCGTCCCGCCCATGGACACGATCGAGGGCGGAATCCTCGACGAGATGACGCGGCGCGCCCAGGAGAAGCTGCTCGTATTCCAGGTGGGGCAGGAAGTCCAGGTGAACCTGCAGGGCATCGAGCAGGCGCTCGACGCCTTCTTCCGCGACCCTGCCCGGCGCGACGAACTCAAGGGTCTCGCCTCCCAGTTCGCGCAGGTCCAGGGCGCGCTGATGATCATGGAGCTCGACGCCGCCGCCGGACTCAACGCCGCGGTGGCCTCGCGCGTCCAGCAGTTCGCCGAGGGCTCCCTCGACGGCAAGGGCGAGGCCGCGGAGCTCGTTGCCGACGGGCTTTCGGCGCTCGGCCTCTACATCACGGCGATCCAGCAGGGCGCGGCCAACCCCGCGGACGTGCTGCATCCCGCCCTGGTGCGCTACGGCCTCGCGCCTTCCGCCGAGCGCCTGATGGAGGAGGCGGTCCGCAGGACCGGCACGGTCTCGCCTCTCGACATCGACGTCCAGAAGCAGAAGGTGCAGGCGCTCTACGAGGACTGGAAGGAGGCGCCAGCCGCCGCCGAGGTGAAGGAGAAGCTGGAGAAGGCGGTCGACGAGCTCAAGCGCGACGCCGCCGTCATCGCGGATGCGGAAGTGGCCCGGCAGAGCGAGGAGGCGCTCGCCGCGCTCCAGGTGGCAACCGACGCCAGCCAGACGGGCGTGTTCCAGGCCATCCAGGAGCTCGCTCCCGAGAAGCCGCCCGAGACGCCGCCGGCGCAGGTGGTCCAGCTCGTCGACGCGCCCGGCTCGGAGATCGACAAGGAGCTCCTCGACATCTTCCTCGAGGAGGCGACCGAGGTCGCCGCGACGATCGCCGAGCACCTCGGCACCTGCCGCCACGCCCCGCATGACCGGGAGTCGCTCACGACCATTCGCCGGGGATTCCACACGCTCAAGGGAAGCGGCCGCATGGTCGGCCTCACCGACCTGGGCGAGGTCGCGTGGCAGTGCGAGCAGGTGATGAACAAGTGGCTGAAGGACGAGAAGCCGGCCACGCCGGGCCTGCTGGAGTTCGTCGAGCTCGCCGAGCGCTCGTTCTCGGGCTGGATCGAAAGCCTCAAGGAGGGCCGCGACACGCCCATCGACGGGGCCGAGATCGCGCGCCGCGCCGAGCAGCTGAAGAGCGGCGAGGCCCTCGCTCCTGCACCGACCCTCGAGGCCTTGCCGGCCGAGCCGGTGGCCGAGGCGGCCGCGCCGGAGCCGTCGCCGGCATTCACCTTCGAGTCTCTCGAGCTCGAGCCCCCGGCTCCGGAGGCGCCCGTCCCGGAGCCGGCCGCCGAGTTCGACTTCGCCGCGTTCGCGGCGCAGGCGCCCGCCGCGGAAGTGCCCGCGGCGCAGGCCGCGCCCGAGGAGGAGGCGGACGTCGTCGTGGGCACGGTGTCTCTCTCGCCCACGCTCTACTCGATCTACGTGGGCGAGGCGGAGCAGCACGCCGCCACCCTCGAGCGCGAGATGTCGGCGATAGAGACCGATCCCCTGCACCCCGTGAGCCACGAATTCATGCGCGCGGCGCATACGCTCACCAGCAGCTCGCGCACCACGGGGTTCTCCGTGCTGGCGGACGTCGCTCATGCGCTCGAGAAATGGCTTGCCGACGCGATCGACTACCCGCCGGAGTTCTCGCCCGAGAGGATCACGACCACGCGCCGCGCGGTCGACGGCGTGATCGCGATGGTTCGCTCGATAGCCGGGCGCGCCCTGCCGCTGGGCCGCGACGACCTCGTCGAGGACCTCAAGCGCCTTCGCGAGGGCCTGCAGGAATCCCGCCGCACGGGCGAGGGAACGCACATTCGCATGCCCGGCGTCCTGCGCGAGGCCATCGAGGCCCGCGCCGCCGAGGAGGCGGTGCCTTCTCCGGAGATTCCGGTCCCGGTTGCGCCGGAGTCCGAGCCTGGGATTCCCGCCGCCGCGGAAGCCCCGCCCGTGCCGGAGACTGCGCCCGCGCCCGAGGCTGCGCCCTCGGTGGAGCCGGAGACCCTCGCTCCGGAGTTCCTCGCGCCGGTCGCCGAGCCCGTCGCGCCTGCCGCACCCCCGATTGCGCCGACGCCCGTCGTCGAGGAGGCGGCTGCCGCGCCTGCGATCGCGCCGGAGGGCGTCAAGCCGGAGGAAGCCGCGCGCCCCTTCGAGGCGGGGAAGGACCAGCGCAAGATCAAGGACGACGTCGACCGCGACCTGCTCCCGATCTTCCTGGAGGAAGCCCGCGAGCTCGTCCCTGCGGTGAGCGACGGGATGAGGCGCTGGAAGGCCAACCCCGCCGACTCCACCCCGGCCTCGGACCTGCGCCGCCACCTGCACACGCTGAAGGGCAGCGCGCGCATGACGGGCCTCATGCGCCTGGGCGAGCTCGCCCACGTCCTCGAAACGCGCGTGATCGACATGGGATCCCAGGCCCGGCCCGCGGAGAAGGAGTTCGAGGAGGCCGAGGAGCGCATCGACCGCTTCTCTGTCGCCCTGGAGCGGCTCTCGCGCGGCGAGGACATGCAGGACCTCATCCCGATCGAGGTCCCGGTATCGGCGGTCTTCGAGCAGCAGAAGGACAAGCCCACCCCGCTCGCGGTGATCGCCGCGGCGGCGGAGACGATGGCCCAGCAGCAGGCGCTGCCGCCGGAGCTGCGGGAAGTGCGGGCGGCGCTGCTGCGCGTGAACGCCGACCTGGTCGACCAGTTCGTGAACGAGGCGGGGGAGCTGTCGATCGCGCGCTCGCGGATCGAGGGCGAGATGAACGCCTTCAAGCGCGCGCTTTCGGACCTGTCCGAGAATGTCAGCCGCATGCGCACGCAGCTGCGCGAGATCGAGATCGCCTCCGAGAGCCAGATGCAGAGCCGCATCAAGGAGCGCGACGAGCACGGTGCGGCCTTCGATCCGCTCGAGTTCGACCGCTTCACCCGCATGCAGGAGCTCACCCGCTTCCTCGCCGAGTCGCTGAGCGACGTGATCACGCTGCAGCAGGGCCTGCAGAAGAACATCGACGAGACGGAGCTCGCCATCCTGCAGCAGGCGCGGCTCAACCGCGACCTGCAGCAGGGCCTCATGGGCGTGCGCCTCGTTCCCCTGGGAAACCTCGCCGACCGTTTCTACCGCGTGGTCCGGCAGACGGCCAAGGACGTGAACAGGAAGGCCAACCTCGAGCTCAAGGGCATCCGCGTCGAGCTCGACCGCTCCGTCCTGGAGAAGATCACCGCGCCCTTCGAGCACCTCCTGCGCAACGCGGTCGCGCACGGCATCGAGGCGCCGCAGGATCGGGTCGCGGCCGGCAAGCCCGAGATCGGCGAGATCACCATCGACGCCGTCCAGCGCGGCAACGAGGTGATCCTCACCGTGGCCGACGACGGCCGCGGGCTCGACATCGGCCGCATCCGGGAGCGCGCGATCCAGCTCGGCATGCTGGAGGCGGGCGACGTCCTGCCGGACGAGGCGCTCGCCCAGTTCATCTTCTGGCCCGGCTTCTCGACCTCGCAGGAGGTCACGCAGGTGGCCGGCCGCGGCGTCGGCATGGACGTGGTGAAGAACGAGATCACCTCGCTGGGGGGCCGCGTGGAGCTCGCGTTCACGCAGGGCCGCGGCACGACCTTCACGATCACGCTTCCCCTCACGCTGGCGGTGACGCAGGCCGTCATGCTGCGCGCCGGGGAGAAGCTCTACGCCGTGCCCTCGGTGATGATCGACCAGGTTCAGGAGTACAAGGCCGCGGCCTGGGCGGAGATCGCCGCCCGCGGCGAGGTGACCTGGAAGGACAACCGCTATCCGTTGCGCCCGCTCCTCACGCTGCTCGGCGAGCCCGACTCGCCGGTGCCGGCCCGGCAGATCCCGGTGCTGCTGCTCCGGAGCGGCGTGCAGCGCGCGGCGATCCGGGTCGACGAGATCATCGGCAACCGAGAGATCGTGGTGAAGACCATCGGCCCGCAGCTCGCCCGGCTGGCGGGCATCGCCGGGGCCACGGTGCTGGGCAACGGCCAGGTGGTGCTGATCCTCAATCCGGTGAACCTCGTGCACCGCGAAGGTGCCGAGGGCGTCACGGTCACCGCGGCCGCCGCGGCCGCCGCGGCGCCGCAGGCGCCGGCACCCGCACCCCCTCCGAAGCCCGCCGTCCCGCTGGTGATGGTCGTGGACGACTCGCTCACGGTGCGCAAGATCACCGGCCGGATGCTCGCGCGCGAGGGCTACGAGTTCGTGACGGCGAAGGACGGCGTCGACGCCCTGCAGCAGCTGCAGGACCTGCGCCCGTCGGTGATCCTGCTCGACGTCGAGATGCCGCGCATGGACGGCTTCGAGTTCGCGCGCAACGTGCGCGCCGACGAGGCGACGAAGTCGATCCCGATCATCATGATCACCTCGCGCACGGCCGAGAAGCACCGCAACCGGGCGATGGAACTCGGCGTGAACGAGTACATGGGCAAGCCCTACCAGGAAGACCAGCTCCTCGCCCTGATCGCGCGCTACGCGCGCGAGCCCGTCGCCGCCTGAGGCGCGAGCCTAGCCGAAGTAGGCGAGCACCGCCGCGCCCAGCGCGATGCGGTACCACGCGAACACGCGGAAGTCGTGGTGGGCCACGTAGCGGATGAGCCCGCGCACGGCGAGGAGCGCCGCCACGAAGCTCACGGCGAATCCCACCGCGAACGGGCCGAGGTCGGAAGCCGCGAAGAGGTGGCGGTACTTGACCAGCTGGTAGCCGCTGGCCGCGAACATGATCGGCACCGCCAGGAAGAACGAGAATTCCGTGGCGGCCTGCCGCGAGAGCCCCGACAGCATTCCTCCGATGATCGTGGCGCCGGAGCGCGACGTGCCGGGCACGAGCGAGAAGCACTGCGCGAGCCCGACGAGGAGCGCATCCTTCCAGCGCATTTCGTCGACCGCCACGATCCGCGGCGCCCCGTGTCGCGCGTACCAGCGCTCGACCACGAAGATCACCAGGGCGCCCACGACGAGGGCGGCGGCGACCGCCACGGGATTGAAGAGATAGGCCTTGATCTCGCGCTGGAACGCGAGTCCCACGAGCGCCGCGGGCAGGAAGGCCACGAGGAGGTTCGCCGCGAAGCGCTGCTGCAGGGGGTCCGAGCCGATGCCCGAGAAGGCGCGGGCGAAGCGCGCCCGGTATTCCCAGCACACCGCGAGAATGGCTCCCAGCTGGATGACGATGTCGAAGACCTTGCCCTTCTCGTCGTTCACGCCCAGGAGGTCGGAGACGATGATGAGGTGGCCGGTGGAGGAGACGGGGAGGAACTCCGTGAGGCCTTCCACCACGCCCAGGACGAGCGAGTTCGCGAGCGGGGCGATTTCCATCGCCGCGAGTCTAGCATCGCGAAGGGGCCCCGGCCCCGCCGGATCACGCCTTCGAGTAGAGCTCCCCGCCCTTGCGCACGAACTCCACGGCCTTCGCCTCCATCCCCTTCGCGAGCGCCTCGCCCTCGCTCACGCCGTGCCTCGCGGCGAAGTCGCGCACGTCCTGGGTGATCCTCATCGAGCAGAAATGCGGCCCGCACATCGAGCAGAAGTGCGCGAGCTTGGCGCCCTCCTGGGGGAGCGTCTCGTCGTGGAACTGCTTCGCCTTGTCCGGGTCCAGGCCGAGGTTGAACTGGTCCTCCCAGCGGAACTCGAAACGGGCCTTCGAAAGCGCGTTGTCGCGGACCTGGGCCCCGGGGTGCCCCTTGGCGAGGTCGGCGGCATGCGCGGCGATCTTGTAGGTGACGATGCCCTCCTTCACGTCGTCCTTGTCCGGGAGCCCCAGGTGTTCCTTGGGCGTGACGTAGCAGAGCATGGCGGTGCCGTACCAGCCGATCTGCGCCGCCCCGATGCCGCTCGTGATGTGGTCGTAGCCGGGCGCGATGTCGGTCGTGAGGGGCCCCAGCGTGTAGAACGGCGCCTCGTGGCAGTGCTCCAGCTCGAGGTCCATGTTCTCCTTGATGAGCTGCATGGGAACGTGGCCGGGGCCCTCGATCATCACCTGCAGTCGTGCTTCCAGGCGACCTGCGTGAGCTCGCCCAGGGTCCTCAGCTCCGCGAACTGCGCCTCGTCGTTGGCGTCGTAGATCGAGCCGGGGCGCAGGCCGTCGCCCAGGGAGAACGAGACGTCGTAGGCGGCCATGATCTCGCAGATCTCCTCGAAGCGCCCGTAGAGGAAGCTCTCCTCGTGGTGGGCGAGGCACCACTTGGCCATGATCGAGCCGCCGCGCGAGACGATGCCGGTCATGCGGCCGGCCGTCAGCGGGATGTAGGCCAGGCGCACGCCGGCGTGGATCGTGAAGTAGTCCACGCCCTGCTCGGCCTGCTCGACCAGCGTGTCGCGGAAGATCTCCCAGGTGAGCTCCTCGGCGCGGCCGTCGACCTTCTCGAGAGCCTGGTAGATGGGCACCGTGCCGATGGGTACCGGGGAGTTTCTCACGATCCACTCGCGCGTCTCGTGGATGTGCTTGCCGGTGGACAGGTCCATGACCGTATCCCCGCCCCAGCGGATGGCCCAGGTCATCTTGTCCACTTCCTCGGCGATCGAGGAGCCCAGCGCCGAGTTGCCGATGTTGGCGTTCACCTTCACCAGGAAGTTGCGGCCGATGGCCATCGGCTCGATCTCGGGGTGGTTCACGTTGGCCGGGATGATGGCGCGGCCGCGCGCCACCTCGTCGCGCACGAACTCCGGCGTGACCTCGCGAGGGATCGCGGCGCCGAAGGACTGGCCGGGGTGCTGGCGGCCCAGGAGCTCGGCCATGCGCGCGCCCGCCGGTCCGGCGGCGCGCAGCCCGTCCAGGTATTCGCGGCGGCGACCGTTCTCGCGGATGGCCACGAACTCCATCTCCGGCGTCACGATGCCGCGCCGCGCGTAGTGCATCTGCGTGACCTTCGCGCCGGCTTTCGCGCGCCGGGGCGCGCGCTTGAGGTCGAAGCGCAGCTCGGCGAGCCGGGGGTCCGCCAGCCGCTCGCGGCCGAACCGGGAGGAAGGGCCGTCGAGCAGCTCCGTGTCGCCGCGCTCCTCGATCCAGCGCGCGCGCAGCGCCGGGAGCCCCGAGCGGATGTCGATGCGCGCCGCCGGGTCCGTATAGGGACCGCTGGTGTCGTAGACGAAGACCGGCGGGTTCGTCTCCGCACCGAAGGAAGCAGGCGTGTCCGACTGCGAGATCTCGCGCATCGGCACGCGGATGTCGGGGCGCGAGCCCTCGACGTACACCTTGCGCGAGCGCGGAAGGGGCTGGACGGCCGCCTCGTCGACCTGGGCCGAGGCGGCGATGAATTTCGGGTGGGCGTTCATTGGGCTCTGGCTCCATCGGGGGCGGCGATGGAAGCGGGCGGCCGGGGCCTACGCTCCCTACGCCGGCATGACCCGGGTCAGGTTCAAAGGGACTCTCTCACCGGGCTGGCGGCCCGGACCCCTGCGTTCGAACTGCACAAGCTACCGGAAGGAGGCGGGCGGCGCAAATGGCAGGCGCCGCGATCCCCTGTTTCGCTTTGATACAATTCGAGTTTTTACTTCCCCCCGACCTCCGATACCATGAACTTCGAGCAAGCCCGGTTCAACATGGTCGAGCAGCAGATCCGGCCATGGGAAGTCCTGGACCCCGACGTCCTGGGCCTGCTCTTCGAGGTGAAGCGCGAGAATTTCGTCCCCCCGGCGCACCGGTCCCTGGCCTTCGCCGACATGGAGATTCCCATCGGCCACGGCGAAGCGATGATGCAGCCCAAGGTGGAGGCGAGGATCCTCCAGGAGCTGGGCGTGGGCCGCGAGGAGAGCGTGTACGAGGTCGGAACGGGATCGGGCTACCTCACGGCGCTCCTCGCGCGGCGCGCCAGGCACGTGACGAGCGCGGAGATCCACGAGGACCTGCAGGCCGGCGCGCGCGAGAGCCTCGCCCGGGCGGGGATCGGCAACGTGACGCTCCTCCTTGGCGACAGCGCCCGCGCCCCGCTGGGCGAAGCCTCCTGGGACGTGATCGTGCTCACCGGCTCCACGCCGCAGCTGCCGGAAGCCTTCCTCGAGCGGCTCAAGCCGGGCGGGCGGCTCTTCGCGGTGGTGGGCGACGCGCCGGTGATGAAGGCGGTCGTGGTCGAGCGCGGCCAGGGCGGGTCGCTGCGCCAGACGGAGGTCTTCGAAACGCTCCTCAAGCCGCTGGCGAACGCGCAATCGCCGGCGCGCTTCCGGTTCTGATGCGCCACTTCCAGGCAGTCGAGCTCAAGGGCTGGCTCGCGGCGCAGCCCGGCCCGGTGACACTTGTCGACGTGCGCGAGCCCTGGGAATTCGAGCGCTGCCGGATCGACGGCTCGCGCCTCATCCCGCTGGCGCAGCTGCCCGCGCGACTGGGCGAGCTCGACCCGGCGCTGCCGACGGTGGTGATCTGCCACCATGGCGTGAGGAGCCTGCGGGCGGCCGCCTACCTCGAGCACTGCGGCTTCGCCGACGTGGTGAACCTGAGCGGCGGCATCGACGCCTGGGCCAAGACGGTCGACCCCGGCGTGCCGGTCTACTGAGCAGGCGCGCCGGAATCCGCAACCCCTTCCCGCCGCGTCAAACCCCAACCGAACGACGAACGGAAAGCCCCAATGAACCTCAAACGCCTCGTTGCACTCCTCGCCGCCTCGGGCCTCGCGCTCTCCGCGCAGGCCGCCGACCTCATGGGCATCTACCGTGACGCCCTCGCGAGCGATCCCGTCTACCAGGCGGCCCGGGCCCAGTACCAGGCGAACGTCGAGAAGCTCCCGCAGGCGCGCGCCGGCTACCTTCCCTTCGTTTCCGGCTCCGCCAACGCCTACCGCAACTACAACGAGCGCGACGGGACCGACGACCTCGACTACTCCACGCGCGGCTACTCCGTCTCGCTCTCGCAGCCCATCTTCCGGCTGGGCAACTGGATCGCCATCTCCCAGGCCGAGAAGGCGATGCTGCAGGCCGAGGCCACCCTCGCCACGGCGGGCCAGGACCTCATCGTGCGCGTGGCGCAGGCCTATTTCGACGTGCTCCTCGCGCAGGACAACGTCGTGCTGTCGGACGCCCAGAAGCGGGCCATCTCCGAGCAGCTCGCCCAGGCCAAGCGCAACTTCGAGGTGGGAACGGCCACCATCGTGGACACCCTCGAGGCCCAGGCCCGCTACGACCAGGCGGTCGCCAAGGAAGTGCTCGACGCCAACGACCTCGAGGTGAAGAAGCGCGCCCTGCAGCAGCTCATCGGGAAGGTCCCGGAGGGGCTCAAGCCCCTCGGGGAGAAGCTCGACCTGCAGCGCCCGAAGCCGGACAACATCGAGGAATGGGTCACGGCCGCCAACGACTCGAGCCTCGCCGTCGCGGTCGCGAAGGCCGCCTACGAGATCGCCTCGCAGGAGATCGACCGCGCGAAATCGGGACACTACCCGACCCTGGACCTGAACGCCGCCTACAACTACAACAAGACGCCGGCGAGCAGCCTCGGGGAGGCCTTCACCGGGGCCAGCGTCACCTCCAAGAACGCGCAGGTCGGCGTGGTGCTGTCGGTGCCCATCTTCGCCGGCGGCGGCACGCAGTCGCGCGTGCGCGAGGCGGTCGCGCTTCGCGACCGCACGCAGCAGGACCTCGAGAACACGCAGCGCACGGTGGCGCAGGCCGTCCGCCAGAACTTCCTCGCCGTGACCAACGGCATCGCGCTCGTGCGCGCGCTCGAGCAGGCGCTCGCGTCCACGCAGAGCCAGCTCGAGTCGTCGATCCTCGGGCGCGACGTGGGCGTGCGCACGAGCGTGGACGTGCTCAACGCGCAGCAGCAGGTCTTCCAGGGAAGGCGCGACCTGCAGCAGGCGCGCTATGCCTACCTGCTCAACACCCTCAGGCTGAAGGCCGCCACGGGCACGCTCACGGAAGGCGACCTCGAGCAGGTCAACCGCTCGCTCACCCGCGGCTAGCGCCCAGCCGCGGGTCGAGCCAGGCCGCCAGGCGCTCCAGGGCGCCGCGGTTGGCGCGCGCGAATTCGGCGGCCCGCAGGCCCATCCGAGACCGCCGCCCGGCATCCTCCAGCAGGTCCGAGGCCAGGGACACGGCATGGGCCGCGTCGCGGGCGCGCAGCCCCGCGCCCTCGGCGATGGCGGCTTCGGCCGCGCTCTCGAAGTTGAAGGTGTGCGGCCCGAAGATCACCGGGCGGCCCACGGCGCAGGGCTCGATGAGGTTCTGTCCGCCGTAGGGCTTGAGGCTCCCGCCCACGAAGACCACGTCGGCCGCCGCGTAGTAGGCGAGCATCTCGCCCATCGAGTCGCCCAGCGCGTAGCGTGCCGCGGCGGGGACGGGCTGCCCCTGGCTCCTGCGCGCCACCGGGCCGCCATGGGCGGAAAGCAGCGCGGCCACCTGGTCGAAGCGCTGCGGATGGCGCGGCACGATCACCACGAGGACGTCGGCCGGAAGGCCGGCGGCCCCCACGGCCTGCACGACCAGCTCCTCCTCGCCTTCGCGCGTGCTGCCGACAACCCAGACACGGCGGTCGCGGCCGAACAGCGCACGCAACGCCTCGCCGCGCGCCGGGGTGTCGGCGGGCACCGCGAGGTCGAACTTGATGTTGCCGGTGACCACGACGTCGCGGGCGCCCAGCGCCGCCAGCCGGCCGGCATCGTCGTCGGTCTGCGCGGCCACCCCGGCCAGGTGGCCGAGGGCCTCGCGCGCGAGGGAGGGCAGGCGGGCGTAGCCGGCCGCCGAGCGCGCCGACAGGCGCGCGTTCACCAGGAAGACCGGAATGCCCCGCGCGTGGCACGCGGACAGCAGGTTGGGCCAGATCTCGGTCTCGAGCAGGACGCCGAAGTCGGGGCGCGCCCGCTCGAGGAAACGACTCACGAACGGGCCGTGGTCCCAGGGAAGCCACGACTGCGTCACGGCATCGCCGAAGAGCTCGCGGCCCGTGGCGCGGCCGGTCGGCGTCATGTGCGTGAGCAGGATCGCCGCGCCCGGGTGGCGCTCGCGCAGGCGCGCGACGAGCGGGGCGGCGGCGCGGGTCTCGCCGACCGAGACGGCGTGGATCCAGAACACGGGCCGGGCGCGGGGCCCGGGGGCGGCGCCGAAGCGCTCGGGCAAGTGCTCGAGGTAGCCCGGCTGCCGGCGGGCGCGCCAGGCGAGGCGCGCGAGCACCAGGGGCAGGGCGAGCCAGAGCAGGGCGTTGTAGGCGAGGCGGGCCATCACGCGCCAGCGGAAGTCCCCAGGAGCACGCGCACGACCTCGTCGACCGCCGGGGGCCTTCCCGGCCCGCCGAGGTTCACCGCATCGCGCGCCCCGTGCAGGCCGGTGAGACCCGGATGGGTGGCCACGTAGAGGCCCACCGTGGGGGCGCCCAGCGCGACGGCGAGGTGGGTGAGCCCCGTGTCGACGCCGACGACGGCGCTCGCGTTCGCGAGCAGCGCCGCGGCTTCCGGCAGGGACATCTCGGGTGCGGCCAGCGCGCCGGGCGAGGCGGCGGCGAGCTTGCCGGCATCGGCTCGCTCCGCGGGGGAGCCTCCCGGGTAGACGACCGCGAGCCCTTCGGACGCCAGCCGCGCCGCGAGCGCGGCCCAGTGCCCGGCCGGCCAGCGCTTGTCGCGGCGGCTCGAGGCGTGCAGCGCGACCACGTAGCCGCCCGCCGGCGCCCAGTCGGGCGCGCCGGGCGGCGCGCGCCGGCCGGAGTGGGGCGGCCCCCCGGGCGCGGCGCCGAACACGGCGCCCCCGAGGCGGCGGGTGCGCTCGGCCG
>JAHCLE010000259.1 GCA_026125445.1 Burkholderiales bacterium | reverse complement strand
TTCCTGCTCGTCGTGCTGAACCTGCCGATGATCGGCGTGTGGGTGAAGCTTCTCACCGTGCCCTACCGCCTGCTCTACCCGGCGATCCTCATCTTCTGCTGCATCGGCGTGTACTCGATCAGCAACGCGTGGATGGACGTGCTGCTGGCGGCGGCCTTCGGCTTCGTGGGCTACCTCTTCGGCAAGCTCGAGTGCGAGGCGGCGCCGCTGCTGCTGGGCTTCGTGCTGGGGCCGATGATGGAGGAGAACCTGCGCCGGGCGCTGCTGCTCTCGCGCGGCGACCCGATGGTGTTCTTCACGCGGCCCATCAGCGCCACGCTGCTCGTGCTCTCCTTCGTGCTGGTGGTGATCGTGATGGCCCCTTCGGTGCGCCGCAAGCGCGAGGAGGCCTTCGTCGAGGAGTGAGGCCCGCGGGCGGGCCGGGCTTCCGCGACGGGGCCCGGCCACGCTACGATCCCGGGTTCAGGGGCGCGCGTCGCGCCCGTCGGAGACAGCATCCATGGACTCGCGCACCAAAGTCGCCGTAGTGACCGGCGCCGGCACCGGCATCGGCAAGGCATCCGCCCTCGCGCTCGCGGACGCCGGCTTCCAGGTGGCCTTCGCCGGCCGCCGCCAGGAGATCCTCGACAAGGCGCTCGCCGAGGCGGGCGGCCGCGGCATCGCCGTGGCCACCGACGTCTCCGACCCCGCCTCGGTCAAGGCGCTCTTCGCCGCCGTCGAGGCGAAATGGGGGCGCGTGGACGTCCTCTTCAACAACGCGGGGGGCGGGGCGCCCGCCGTGCCCATGGACGAGCTGCCGTGGGAGAAGTGGAAGGCGGTCGTGGACGCGAACCTCAACGGCTCGTTCCTCTGCGCGCAGGCCGCGATGGCCCTCATGAAGCGGCAGGCGCCGCGCGGCGGGCGCATCATCAACAACGGCTCGATCTCGGCGCACGCACCGCGCCCCAACACCGCCGCCTACACCTCCACCAAGCACGCCATCACGGGGCTCACGAAGTGCATCTCGCTCGACGGCCGGCCCTTCGACATCGCCTGCGGCCAGATCGACATCGGCAATGCCGCCACCGAGATGACCGAGCGCATGGCGAAAGGCATCATCCAGGCGAACGGCCAGACGATGGTCGAGCCGCGCATGGACGTGCAGGACGTGGCGCGCGCGATCGTCTTCATGGCCGGGCTCTCGCTCGACTCGAACGTGCAGTTCATGACGATCATGGCGACGAAGATGCCCTTCGTCGGGCGCGGCTAGCGGCCGAACCCCGCGACGCGCAGCGCGCCGCTGCGGAAGGCCTGGCTCGAGGACTGGTAGTAGCCCACCGCCTCGTCGACGAGCGCCCGCGCCCGGTCGGTGACCGGGGCGGGCTCCCCGGTCTTCGCGTCGAGCACGAGCCAGGCGCCCTTGGGCCTCAGCTCCACGAGCAGGCCGTCTTCCATGTAGCCCACCGTCTGGTAGTTGCCCAGGAGCGCCCGCTGGTGCCGCGCGCCCTCGGTGAGGATGTCCTGCCCGAAGAAGCGCGAGCGGTAGCTGAAATCGAGCAACGCGAGCACGGTGGGCGCCACGTCGATCTGGGAGGCGACGTAGTCCACGCGCCGCGGCGCGACGTTGCGCGGTGAATAGACCAGCAGCGGTATGTGGAATCCCTCCACCGGCAGGTCCGTCTTGCCGCGCGCCGAGGAGGTGTGGTCGGCCACGATCACGAACACGGTGTCGTCGAACCAGGGCCTCGCGCGGGCGCGCGCGATGAAGTCGCCGATGGCCCAGTCGGTGTAGCGCACCGCGCCCTCGCGCCCCGAACCCGAGGGCAGGTCGACGCGCCCCTCGGGGTAGGTGAAGGGCCGGTGGTTCGAGGTGGTCATCACGTGCTCGAAGAAGGGCTTGCCGGCCGCGTGGCGCTTGTCCGCCTCGCGCAGGGCCAACGTGAAGAGGTCCTCGTCGGCCACTCCCCAGATGTTCTCGTGGTGGATCTCCCCGGCGGGAATGGCCGTGCGGTCGACGACCGTGTAGCCGTTGTTGCCGAAGAAGTAGTTCATGTTGTCGAAGTAGCCGTAGCCGCCGTAGACGTAGAGCGACTCGTAGCCCTTCTCGTTGAAGATCTCCCCGATCGTGAGCAGGTGCTCGTTGTTGGGACGCTTCACCACCGAATAGCCGGGCGTGGGCGGCATCGACAGCGCGAGCGCCTCCAGCCCGCGCACCGTGCGCGTGCCCGTGGCGTAGACGCGCGTGAAGAAGAGGCCCTCGCCGGCGAGGCGATCGAGGTTGGGCGTGAGGCCGCGCCGGTCGCCGAGGGCGCCCACGAATTCCGCGCCCAGGCTCTCCACCGAGACCAGCACGACGTTCAGGCGCTTCTCGGGCCCCGCGCCGTGGATCTGGCGCTCGATGGGCATGGAGCCGTTGCGGGTGAAGTCCGGATGCCCCGAGTGCTCGAACTCGCGGCGCATGATCTGGTAGGCCCGGGCGAGAGTCTCGGTGCGGTAGAACTGCTCGTAGTCGATCTCGTTGGTTCGGAAGGCGTGGAAGAACTCCCAGTGGCCGTTGCCCGCGAGCTGCACGGCCTGCGCCTGGGGCGTGAACTCCTTGAGCCGCTCGTCGACGGCGAGGAAGGAGACCGCCGGGGCCAGCGCGAAGGCGGCGAAGGCGAGCGTGCGCGCCCCGAATCCCATGCCGGCGGGGCGGCAGGCGGCCACGAGCGGCCGGGCCGTGGCCGCGAGCAGCAGCGCCGTGGCCACCGCGATGGCCGCGAACGCCGGGCGCAGGTCGTAGGACTGGCGGATGTTGCCGATCACCTCGTGGGTGTAGACGAGGTAGTCGACCGCGATGAAGTTGAAGCGGGTCGCGAACTCGTTCCAGAAGACGAGCTCGGAGGCGGCCGTGAAGATCCAGGCGAGGAAGGCGCCGGC
>JAHCLE010000258.1 GCA_026125445.1 Burkholderiales bacterium | reverse complement strand
AGACCCCTTCGGCAACATGCCGCTGGTGAACGCCATGCTGGGCGGCGTCCCGGAATCGCGCCGCCGCGTGGTGGTGGTGCGCGAGTGCCTCATCGCCTATGCGCTGCTGCTCGCCTTCATGCTCGGAGGGCAGTCGCTGCTCGCGGTCATGCACCTGTCGCAGACGTCGCTGTCGATCGCCGGCGGCGTGATCCTCTTCATGATCGCGATCCGCATGGTGTTCGCGAAGCTCGACGGCACCTTCGGCGAGAAGGCCGGGAGCGAGCCCTTCATCGTCCCGCTCGCCACGCCGCTCATCGCCGGGCCCTCGGCGCTCGCTACCGTGATGCTCATGGCCTCGCGCGACCCGACGCGGCTCGGCATGTGGGCGGCGGCCATCACGGTCACCATGGTGATCACGACGGTGGTGCTGCTCGCGGGCGTGAAACTGCACCGCTGGCTGGGCGAGCACGCCATGCACGCCATCGAGCGCCTCATGGGCCTCATCCTCACCGCCATCGCGGTGGAGATGCTCATGGCCGGCATCCGCGACTTCATCAAGGGACTCTAGGCTCCCCTCTCCCGCTTGCGGGAGAGGGGCCGGGGGTGAGGGCAATGAGCAAGGCATTCACCAGGGAAACCGACGCCTCCGACGACCTCGAGGACCTCGAGGGCGCTCCCCCCATCCCGCCCGGCGCCAAGAACTACATGACGCCGCACGGCTGGCGGCGCATGCGCGACGAGCTCTCGCACCTGGTGAAGGTGGAGCGCCCGGAGGTGACGAACATCGTCTCCTGGGCCGCCTCCAACGGCGACCGCTCCGAGAACGGCGACTACCAGTACGGCAAGAAGCGCCTGCGCGAGATCGACCGGCGCATCCGCTACCTCACCAAGCGCCTGGAGAACGCGGAGGTGGTGGACCCCGCCACGCGCGAGGAGACGGACCAGGTCTTCTTCGCCGCCACGGTGACCTACGCGAACTCCGCGGGCGACGAGCTCACGGTGCGCATCGTCGGCATCGACGAGACGGACCACGCCCGCGGCCTCATCAGCTGGATCTCGCCCGTGGCCCGCGCCCTCATCAAGGCGCGCGAGGGCGACACCGTGGCGCTCGTCACGCCCGGCGGGCGCGAGGAGATCGACGTCCTCGAGGTGCGCTACGAGGAGATCGCGATGGAGCCCTTCGTCCCCGCGACGAACGCCTGGCGCCCCAACGCCGGGTAGCCGCGCCGCCCTTCAGATCAGCCAAATCGCCGGGAGCGCCGAGGCCTGGGGCAGCGGCGCGGGCGCGCCCTGCGTGGCCGCGGGCGGCGTGGCCGGCGATGCCGGCGCGCCCCGCCATTCCCCGCCCAGCACGGCGAGCGCCAGGCTGAACCAGGCGACGACCGCGAGCGTCACGAGGGCCACCAGGTAATCCGAATGCGAAGTGCGCGTGGCGAAGGGGCTGCGGCGCGTCTTCCAAAATGAGAGTGTGGTTTTCATGTGTAGTGCCCTCCGGGGCGCGATCCATGGCGGCAGTCTAGGTTGGGAGTTGGGGAGGGACAAGCGATTCGTTTTCATGCAAACTGTGAGAAATATTCACAGGAGACTCGCGTGGCCCAACGCCTTCCCCCGATGCAGGCCCTGCGCGCCTTCGAGGCGACGGCGCGCAGCCGCAGCCTGAGCCGCGCCGCGGAGACGCTGCACGTCACGCACGGCGCCATCAGCCACCAGATCAAGTCGCTCGAGTCGGATCTCGGCGTGCGGCTCGTGGAGCGCTCGGGCCGCGGCGTGCGGCTCACGGAGGAGGGAGAGCGCTTCGCCACGCGCGTGCGCGCGGCGTTCGCGGAGCTGATGACGGGCGTCCAGGAGCTCGCCGCGCGGTCCAATCCGCGGCAGCTGCGGGTGAGCATCGCCCCCTCCCTCGCCGCGCGATGGCTCCTGCCCCGGATCGGTCGCTTCAATGCGCAGCATCCCGACGTCGACCTCATCGTGAGCTCGACCATGGCGCTGGTGGACTTCCAGCGCGACGAGGTCGACGTGGGAATCCGCTACGGCTTCGGAAAGTGGGAGGGGGTGCGCGCCGAGCACCTGTTCGACGACGCGTTCTTCCCGGTGTGCAGCCCGCGGATCGCGGGCGGGGTGCCGAGGAGGCCGGCCGACCTCGCGCGCTACACGCTGCTTCGCGCCGACGGCGAGCCGTGGAAGCCGTGGTTCGAGGCGGCCGGTCTCGACTGGCCGGAGCCCGAGCGCGGCCCCTTCTTCAGCGACTCGGCGCTGCTGATGCAGGCCGCGGCCGAAGGCCAGGGCATCGCCCTCGGCCGCCGCAGCCTGCTCGCCAACGACGAGCGCAACGGGGTGCTGGTGCGGCCCTTCGCGATCGAGACGCCCGGCGAGCGCCGGATCTACCTCGTCTACCCGCCGCGCAACGCCGATTCGCCCAAGGTCGCCGCGTTCCGCGCGTGGATCAAGGCGGAACTCGCCGCCGACGCGCGCGGCTAGGCGCGCCCGCCCCGGCGCACCGCCATCGCGAACGCCACCCACGAGATGACGCCGACCGCGGCGAGCGAGAGCGTCACCGCGCGGTAGCCGCCGGCCAGCGCGAGGATGCCGGCCGCGGCGAAGGGCCCGGCCGCGCGGGCGAGGAGGACGGGGGTGGCCATGAGCCCGGCCAGCCCGCCGTAGCCCTCGCGCCCCCAGATCTCCGCGGGGACGGTGCCGCGCACGATGGTCATCACGCCATTGCTCGCGCCGTAGATCACGGCGAAGGCGACGACCGCCGCCGTGCTGCCGCCGGCGAAGGCGAGGACGAGGAGCGAGATGGGGAAGGCGAAAAGCGCGATCTCGCCCACGCGCGAAGCGCTCGCGCGGTGGGCGAAGGCGAACTCGACGATGCGGCCGGCCACCTGCATGGGGCCCACGAGCGCCGCGAGCCAGGCGGCGCGCGCCGGCGTGAAGCCCTG
>JAHCLE010000257.1 GCA_026125445.1 Burkholderiales bacterium | reverse complement strand
GCCGAGAAGTCGGCGAGAACGGCGTCCGCCCCGTCGAGGCTGGTCCCCGACATGACGCCGATCGCGAGCCCGCGCACGCTACTCGAAGCGGGACGATGGCGCCTCGCGCACCATCGCGATCCTGGCGGCGGCGCGGGCGGCCTCGGCGTCGAACCGCGCCTTCAGCCGGGCGGGGACCGGGGTGGCCTTGGGCAGCGCGACCTTCATCGGGTCGTACTGGATTCCCGAGATCCTGAACTCGTAGTGCAGGTGCGGTCCCGTCGCCCATCCCGTGGCGCCGACGTACGCGATGGGATCGGCCTGCCGGACCCGCGCTCCGGCGCGGATGCCCGAGGCGAATCCGGAGAGATGGCCATAGAGGGTCGTGATGCCGCCGCCGTGACGGACCTCGACCGTGTTGCCGTAGCCGTTGCGCCAGCCGGCGAAGGTCACGTGCCCGTCGGCCGAGGCCAGGACGCGCGTGCCCTTGGGGGCGGCGAAGTCGGTGCCCGTGTGCGCCCGCCATGTCTTGAAGATGGGGTGGATGCGGCGGCCGAAGCTGGAGCTCACGCGGGAGAACTCGATCGGCGAGCGCAGGAACGCTTTCGCGCGGCTGGTCCCGTCGAGCTCGTAGTAGGCGTCGCCGCCCTCCTCGTCCTCGAAGAGCACCGCGTTGTAGGTGCGGCCCTGGTTCACGAACTCGGCCGCGAGGATGCGGCCGGTCGAGACCTGCTCGCCGCCCTCGTACGACACCTCGTAGATCACGGAGAAGCGGTCGCCGGAACGGATGTCGACGTGGAAATCGATGTCGGTGGAGAAGACCCTCGCGAGCTGCATCGCGACGGCGTCGGGAATGCCCGCGGCGTCGGTGGCGGCGAACAGGGAGGAGCGGATCGTGGCCGCCTTGTAGAACATGCGCGGCGAGGAGGCGGCGGGCCGCTCGCGAGCGGCGAAGCCGTCGTTGCCGCGGGAAACCTCGAGGACGGTGGCCGGGTTCACGAAGTAGCGCAGGGAGAGGAGCTCGCCGTCGGCGCCCGTTTCCGCCTGCATGGAACGCCCGGGGATGAGTTGCCGGAAGATCTGGCGCCCCACGGAATCGGAGCGCAGGAAGGTCATGGCCGATTCGTCGGCGATGCCCAGCCGGGCGAACAGGCCCGCGACCGTGTCGCCGCGCTGGACCCGTTCCTGGTTCGAGAAGCGCTCCGGTCCCGCGGATTCGGCTTGCGTCCAGGCGGGCAGCGCAACATCCACGGTCACGGTCGAGCGCTCGATCGTGTCCGCCACCGTCCCCGGCGCCAGGCCGAAGGCGGTGACCACGCCCAGGGCAGGCAATCCCAGCAAGGCCGCGCCAAAGGCCAGCTGCCGGACGGGCAGGAGCCGGGCGAGGTGCTGCGCTAGAATGGCGACCTTTTCCAGGTTCATCGGCCAGGCGGGTTGCAAAGTTCGCAGGATAGCAGAATTGCCCGGCCGGAAGGCAAAAAACGGAATCAAATCAATGAGTCAACATCCCGACCTCGAGGTCATCCGGCGTGGCGCGCACGAACTCATCCTCGAGGAGGACCTCGTCCGCAAGCTCGCCAAGGGCAAGCCGCTGCGGGTGAAGGCGGGCTTCGACCCGACCGCTCCGGACCTGCACCTCGGCCACACGGTGGTGCTGAACAAGATGCGCCAGTTCCAGGAGCTGGGGCACCACATCATGTTCCTCATCGGGGACTTCACGGGGATGATCGGCGACCCCAGCGGGCGCAACGCCACCCGCCCGCCGCTCACTCCCGAGCAGATCGCGGAGAACGCCGAGACCTACAAGTCCCAGGTGTTCAAGGTGCTGGACCCGGCCCGGACGGAGATCCTCTTCAACTCCACGTGGTGCAACCAGCTCGGGGCGAGCGGCATGATCAAGCTCGCGGCGACCTCCACCGTGGCCCGCATGCTCGAGCGCGACGATTTCTCCCGGCGCTTCGCCGAGCAGCGCCCGATCTCCATCCACGAGTTCCTCTATCCCCTGATGCAGGGCTACGACTCGGTGGCGATGAAGGCGGACGTGGAGCTCGGCGGGACGGACCAGAAGTTCAACCTGCTGGTGGGGCGCGAGCTGCAGAAGCACTACGGGCAGGAGCCGCAGGTGATCCTCACGATGCCGCTGCTGGAGGGCCTGGACGGCGTGAACAAGATGTCCAAGTCGCTCGGGAACTACGTCGGCATCCACGACCCCGCCGAGGACATGTTCGGCAAGCTGATGAGCATCTCCGACGAGCTGATGTGGCGATATGTCGAGCTGCTGTCCTTCGAGTCGCTCGCCACCATCGCCGGATGGAGGAAGTCCGTGGCGGAGGGCGGCAACCCCCGCGAGGTGAAGGTCCGCTTCGCCCAGGAGATCATCGCCCGGTTCCACGACCAGGCCGCCGCGCGCCGGGCGCTGGAGGACTTCGAGGCCCGCTTCCGCCACGGCGAGATCCCCCAGGACCTCCCGGAGCAGCTCCTCGAGGTGCCCGCCGAGGGCGGCGCCATCGGCCAGGTCCTCAAGTCCTCCGGCGTCTGCCCCAGCACCTCGGAGGCGCTTCGCATGATCGAGCAGGGCGGGGTGAAGGTCGACGGCCAGAAGGTCTCGGACAAGGGCCTGAAGCTCGCCGCCGGGGCCACCTACGTGCTGCAGGTCGGCAAGCGCAAGTTCGCCCGGGTGAGCCTGCGGGCGGCTTCCTGACCGCGGCGCCGGAAAGGCTTGACCGGGCCCGGAAACGCGCTATAATCGCTGTCTTTTCGCCGTCACCCCAAGGCAGGAGCAGGGGATGGCCGCGAACGCTCTTTAACAAGTCACAGCCGATAGAGGTGGGTGCTGTGGGTGCGCGAGGTCATTTTTCTTCCCGCGAGGGGGGAAGGTGGCCGTTGAAGCATCTTGCAGTGCTCACTTGGAATCCATGTGATTCTTTGTGAGTTTTGAAGGATTCA
>JAHCLE010000256.1 GCA_026125445.1 Burkholderiales bacterium | reverse complement strand
GGTCGCGGGCGTGGCTCTCGAGCGTGGGATCGGGATCGACCGCCACCGGCCTCGACACCAGCTCGAGCAGCGGCAGGTCGTTGCGGGAATCGCTGTAGAACCAGGTCTCCTCGAATTCCTCGAAGCGCAGGCCGAGCGAGGAGAGCCACTCGTGCAGGCGTTCGACCTTGCCCTCGCGGAAGGCAGGGGTTCCCGCGGGGCGCCCCGTGAAGCGCCCGTCGGGAAGCTCCTCGGCTTCCGTGGCGATGAGGTGCTCCACGCCGAGCTCGGCCGCGATGGGCCCGGTGATGAATCGGTTGGTGGCCGTCACGATCGCCACCAGCGCTCCCGAATGGGCGGCGAGGAGCGCCGGCGTCTTGGCGTGGATGAGGGGGCGGACCTTCCGCGCCATGAAGCCGCGCTGCCAGCCCTCGATCTCCTCGCGCGGGCGGCCCGCGATGGGCGCGAGCTGGAACGCGAGGTACTCGTGGATGTCGAGCGTGCCGCGCCGGTAGTGCCCGAAGAAGACCTCGTTCGCGCGCTCGTAGTCCTCGCGATCCAGGACGCCCTCCTCGATGAGGTACTGCGCCCAGTGCCAGTCGCTGTCGCCGGCGAGCAGCGTGTCGTCGAGGTCGAAGAGGGCGAGCTTCACGTGAGCTCCGGCTGCAGCGCCGCCTTGAGGAGCGGCACCGTGATGGCGCGCCCCGTCTCGAGCGAATAGCGGTCCAGCGCGTCGAGGGCCTGGATGAGCGAGGGCATGTCGCGCCGGGCGTGGGTGAGGAGGTAGGCCGCCACCTCCTCGGTGAGGGCGAAGCCGCGCGCCCTCGCGTGCGCGGCGAGCGCGGCGCGCTTTTCCTCGTCGCTCAGGGCGAGCAGGCGGTAGGTGAGGCCCGTGGCGAGCCGCGTGGCGAGGTCGCGCCGCAGCGCGACGTCCCGGGGGGCCGCGTGGGCGGAGACGACGATCAGCTCGAAGGCCCTCTCGTTGAAGGCGTTGAAGAGCGCCACCTGGCGCGCTTCCGCCAGGCGCTCCACGTCGTCGAGGACCAGCGTGCCGCCGGATTCCGTGCCCGCGTAGTCCTCGCCGCGGACGTAGCGCGCACCCGCGCGAATGGCGGCGAAGGCTTGAAGGAGGTGCGTCTTGCCGGCGCCCGTCTCGCCCCACAGGTAGAGGACGCGCTCCGGGATGCCCGCGAGCGCGGCGCGCACGGCCGCCAGCGGCTCGGCGTTCCGGCCGGGAACGAAGTTCTCGAAGGTGGGCGCGGGCGCCTGGGTGAAGTCGAGGAGAAGCTGCCTCATCGGGACTCCCTGGGCCTGCGCCGCGGCGCCCGATTGCGCCGCCCGGCTTGGCCCGGGCGCGCCCCGGGGCTCGGGCCGCGGAGCGCGTGGAACACGGAAAGGATTCTAGCACGCGACCCCGAACGATCCCGCTATGGCAGAATCAAATGCTCACCGGAGACAACGCATGGCCGTCGCCACCCCCATCCAGATCCGCTTCGAGCGCTTCGACGGCGCGCTGGGGATCGCCCCCGCCAAGCCTCCCCGCGTCGTCACCCCGGAAGAGAAGCCCGCCCTCGTCGCGCGCATCAAGGAGCGCCTGAAGGCGATGGACGCGGTGCTCCTCGCGCACTACTACGTGCATCCCGACCTGCAGGACCTCGCGCTCGAGTCCGGCGGCACGGTCTCGGACTCGCTGGAGATGGCGCGCTTCGGCCACGACCACCCGGCCAGGACGATCGTGGTGGCGGGCGTGCGCTTCATGGGCGAGACGGCCAAGATCCTCAACCCCGAGAAGCGCGTGATCATGCCGGACCTCGGCGCGGAGTGCTCGCTGGACCTCGCCTGCCCCGCCGAGGCCTTCTCGAGGTTCTGCGACGAGCACCCCGACCGCGTGGTGGTCGTCTACGCCAACACCAGCGCCGCGGTGAAGGCGCGCGCCGACTGGATGGTCACCTCCTCCATCGCCGAGAAGATCGTCGCCCACCTGCACGCCGAGGGCAGGAAGGTCCTCTTCGCCCCCGACAAGCACCTGGGGGCCTACATCCGCAAGGTCACCGGGGCGGACATGCTGCTGTGGAACGCCTCCTGCGTGGTGCACGAGGAGTTCAAGGCGCAGCAGCTCGAGGAGCTGAAGCTCCTGCACCCCGGCGCGAAGGTGCTCGTGCACCCGGAGTCGCCGGCGAGCGTGATCGAGATGGCCGACGCCGTGGGCTCCACCACCGGCATCATCCAGGCGGCCGAGCGCCTCGGGGCGAAGGAGTACATCGTCGCCACCGACGGCGGCATCCTGCACCAGATGAGGAAGCGCCTGCCCGGCGTCAGCTTCATCGAGGCCCCCACGGCCGGCAAGGGGGCCACCTGCCAGAGCTGCGCCCACTGCCCGTGGATGGCGATGAACGGCCTGCACAACCTGCTCGAGGTGCTCGAGAGCGGGCGCAACGAGATCCACGTCGACCCGGCCGTCGGCAAGCGCGCCAAGGTCTCCATCCAGCGCATGCTCGACTTCGCCCGGCTGCACCTGCCCGCCATGAAAGGCAGCGGCGACGCCTGATGCCCGCAGCAGGGGGGACGGGTCCGGAACTCCAGGAGGAGCTCGGGACCTGTCCTCCTCGGACCTGTCCTCCTGATGCTGTAGAATTTACGCCTGTTTCCCCTCCGGAAGCGCCGCCGTGACCGCCTCCCCGAACCCCCTCACCTACCGCGACGCCGGCGTCGACATCGACGCGGGCGACGAGCTCGTCGAACGCATCAAGCCCTTCGCCGGGCGCACCACGCGCCCCGAGGTCCTGAGCCGCCTGGGCGGCTTCGGCGCCCTGGTCGAGGTCTCGAAGAAGTACCGCAACCCGGTGATGGTCTCCGGCACGGACGGCGTGGGCACCAAGCTCAAGCTCGCCTTCCGCATGAAGAAGCACGACACCATCGGCATCGACCTCGTGGCGATGAGCGTGAACGACATCCTCGT
>JAHCLE010000255.1 GCA_026125445.1 Burkholderiales bacterium | reverse complement strand
GGGCACCGCGAACCACGGGTTGGTCGCCGAGCCGATGGCGTTCAGGAGCAGCGCCATCGCGACCGTGCCGGCCACGCAGCCGACCATCGTGCGCCACGAGCCCACCCTCGTCACCACGAGGAAGATCGCGCCCAGGAGGCAGGCGAGCGCCGAAGTCTCGCCCAGGCTTCCCTTCTCCAGCCCGATGAAGGCGTTCCACCACGAGAATCCCGCCTGGTCGAAGGGCGTGGTCATCTGGCGCATCTGCGCGAGCAGCGTGGCGCCGGAATAGCCGTCGATCGCCGCCACCGGGGCCACGGCCGCCCAGACCTTGTCGCCGGAGATGTCGCCGGGGTAGGCGAAGAACACGAAGGCGCGCGCCGCGAGCGCCGGGTTGATGAAGTTCATGCCGGTGCCGCCGAAGACCTCCTTGGCCACCACGACGCCGAAGCTGATGCCGAGCGCGGCCTGCCACAGGGGCAGCGTCGGCGGGCAGATGAGCGGGAAGATCATGCCGGTCACGAAGAAGCCCTCGTTCACCTCGTGCCGGCGCACGATCGCGAAGAGCACCTCCCAGGTTCCGCCCACCGCCATCGTGACGACGTAGAGCGGCAGGAAATAGAGCGCGCCGTGGAAGAAGTTGCCCGCGACGCTTTCGGGCGAGTAGCCCACGCCGAGGAGCCGCATCACGTCGTGGCGCCAGCCTTCGAGCGAGGCGGCCTTGGCCGGGTCGATGCCGAGGTTCGCCTGCAGCCCCGTGTTGTACATCGCCATGAGGATGCAGGGCATCATCGCGATGACCACGAGCATCATCATGCGCTTCAGGTCCAGTGCGTCGCGCACGTGCGTCGCGCCCTTCGTCACCGACGGGGGCGTGAGGGCGAAGGTGTCGGCCGCCTCGAAGAGCGCGTGGAACTTGTGCAGGCGCCCGCCCGGCCCGAAGTGCCGGCCCGCCTTGTCGAGGAGCTTCTCGAGGGCCTTCACGCTAGGCCTCCTTCTCGAGGCGTTGCAGCATGTTGCGCAGAAGCGGCGCGTAGTCGTTCTTGCCCGGGTCGGCATAGGTGAGGAGGGCGAGATCCTCCTCGTCGAGCTCGAGAGCCCCCAGCGCCTCGGCGCGCTCGATGTCGCCCGAGAGCAGCGCGCGCAGCAGGAACGTGGGCAGGATGTCCATCGGCATCACGGCCTCGTGCGTGCCGATGGGCACCATCGCACGGAGCGACCCGTTGGTGGTCGTGGTGAACGCCCGCCTGCGCGCGCGTGCGAAGGCGCCCAGCACGACGCCGGCCACGCTGAACTTGTCGCTTCCCGGCGCGATCCAGCCCAGGAACTCGCGGTCGCGTCCCTCGGGCAGCGCGCTCACCTGCTGGTGGTAGCGGCCGAGGTAGCCCTCGACCTCGCCCGCGGCCGCCCTGCCGTCGAGCACGGAGCCGGAGACCACGCGCTGCTCGCCGGGCGCCAGGCCGCCGGCAACGAGTTCGTCCACGCTGGCGCCCAGGCGGGTGCGCACGAGCCGGGGACGCGCCACGCCGGGCCCGGCCAGGGAGACCACGCGCGTGAGGTCGAGCCTGCCGGTGGCGAGCAGGTGCCCGATGGCGGCGACGTCCTGCGCGCCCACGTGCCAGACGCTGCGGCCGTGGCCCACGGGGTGCAGGAAGTGGATGTGCGTGCCGGCGTTGCCGGCCGGGTGCGGCCCCTCGAACTCCTCGATGGCGATGCGATCGCCGCGCGGGACGCGAAGCCCGGAGCCGGGCGAGCGGCAGACGAAGACGGTGCCGGGCGTGAGGTCGCGCAGCGCCAGGATGCCGCGCGCGTAGTCGTCCTCGCGGCCGGCGAGCGCCGCCTCCACGCTCGGGGCGAGGGGGCGCGTGTCCATGGCGGTGACGAAGATGGCCTGCGGCACCGCCTCGGGCGCCGGCACGCGGCTGAAGGGGCGGGTGCGAAACGCGGTCCAAAGGCCCGACTCCAGGAGAAGCGCGCGAAGCCCGGCGCCGTCGCCCTCGGCCGGGGGCGCGCCGTTCCACGAGGCGAAGGCCACCTGCCGATCCGGGCCGTCGTCGGGAGCGACCTCGATCACCAGGGAAAGGAAGGCGCGCTTGTCGCCGCGGTGGATGGCCAGCACCCTGCCGGCGGCGGGGGCCGTGTGACGCACGCCCGGCGTCTTCTTGTCGTCCAGGAGGGGCTGGCCACGCAGCACCTCATCGCCGGGCTGCACGAGCATCGTGGGCTTGAGTCCCACGAAGTCGGCGCCCAGCACCGCCACGCGGGCGACGGCGGGCCCGTCCTCGATCGTCTGGACCGGGGTGCCGGCAATGGGCAGATCCAACCCGCGCTTGATCGTGTGCATCGTCCTGGGGGGCCGTCGAGGCGTGCCCTCGCCTGGGCGCCGCCGTCCAGCCGCCAGCGTAGGGGAGTGGGCCCGAGGGCCATTGACGTGAATCAACCGGGGGGAGGCCTTTGTGCCCGACCCCGACGCTTTTCCGCTCCACGATGTGCCTACCCGGAACGGCGTTCACCCTTCGGCCGAGGACTCTTCTCCGCTATGCAGGGTGCCGGTCAGGGACGATGTCGCCGCCAAGTCGAAGGACGCCTCAAGCGACCGGCCCCGCCGATCCCATCCCCCAAAGGACGATGCGGGGGGCATGAGGAGACCTTGGCCGAGACATCGACCAGGCGCGAATTGAGACGGCGGCGAACGGAGAAGACGCGGGTTCGGGGAGGAGGTGTGTTTTTCCGGTTTCGGGCCGACTCACGGACGCTCGTGGATCGACCTCCTCACCTATGTCGATTTGCCCCAGGGAACGAATCCCGCCGCACTCTCACTCGGCCCGAAACCGGAAAAACGCACCTCCTCCCCGAACCCTCCCCAGCCGGGCGTAGCGCCAGCCGAAGTCAATACTTCGCCTGGTTCTTGTAGAGGTAATGCATCAGCTCGGCCGACTGCATGCTCATGCGCCGCTGCAGCCCGTGCGTGAA
>JAHCLE010000254.1 GCA_026125445.1 Burkholderiales bacterium | reverse complement strand
TCTCGCCGAGCTCCTGATCCTGCGCGACGACGTCCCGAGGAGCCTGCTCTTCTGCATGCGCCAGGTGAGCGACACGCTCGACCTCGTGAGGAACGACCGCTCACCGGAGTGCCTGCGCCTGGCGGGCCAGATCCTTTCGCGCCTGCGCTACGGGCGCATCCAGGACATCTTCGCCCAGGGGCTGCACGAGTACCTCACGACCTACCTCGACGCCATGCAGGAGCTCTCCGTCGAGGTGCAGAGGAGCTTCTTCGCGCCGACGCTCCCCGAATGAGGACGGCCGTGCCCGCAGCCCGGCCATGCGCTATGATCGCCGTGCACTCCCGCCCGCAAGACTTCCCCTGCCATGACCTACTGCGTCGCCCTGCGCCTGGATGCCGGCATGATCTTCGCCTCGGACTCGCGCACCAACGCGGGCGTGGACCACGTGTCCACGTTCACGAAGATGCGCGTCTTCGAGAGGAAGGACGACCGCGTGATCGTGGTCCTGTCCTCCGGCAACCTGGCCATCACCCAGGGAACCATGAACCTCCTGGACCGCCACCAGCACGCCGCCGAGGGCGCCGCCACGATCTGGAGCGTCGACTCGCTGTACGACGCGGCCTCGCTCGTGGGCGATGCCCTGCGCGAGATGCAGCGCCGGGACGGCCCCTACCTCCTGCAGAACAACATCGACGCGAGCGCGAACCTCATCGTCGGCGGGCAGGTGAAGGGCGAGGCCATGCGCCTCTTCCACGTCTACGCGCAGGGCAACTTCATCGAGGCGACCGACGAGACGCCCTACTTCCAGCTCGGCGAGTCGAAGTACGGCAAGCCCATCCTCGACCGCGTGATCAACACCTCCACGCCGCAGAAGGAGGCCGCCAAGTGCGTCCTCATCTCGTTCGACTCGACGATGAAGTCCAACATCTCCGTGGGCCTGCCCATCGACATGCTGTGGCTTCCCCGGGACAGCCTGCGCGTGGGGATCCAGAGGCGGATCCAGGAGGGCGACCCCTACTTCACGATGCTGCACTCGAACTGGGGCGCGGGCCTGCGGCGCGTGTTCGGCGAGCTTCCGGACCCCGACTGGCTGGAGTGACGCCCGGGGACGGCCGGTGACGATCAAGGTCGCGCTCCACCACCGCACCGCCTACCGCTTCGACCGGCCCGTGGGGCTTTCGCCGCACGAGGTGCGCCTGCGCCCGGCGGCACACTGCCGCACGCCCGTCGAGAGCTACTCGCTCAAGGTCTCGCCGGCGAAGCACTTCCTCAACTGGCAGCAGGACCCGTACGGCAACTGGCTCGCCCGCCTGGTCTTCCCCGAGCCCGCCCGCTCGCTCGAGATCACCGTCGACCTCGTGGCCGACATGACGGTGGTGAACCCGTTCGACTTCTTCGTGGACAAGTCGGCGGAGCGCTTTCCCTTCGCCTACACGCCCGAGAACGCGCGCGAGCTTGCGCCCTACCTGGAGGTCGAGCCGCTCACCCCGCGCCTGGCGGCCTGGATCGAGCGGGCGCGGGCCCGCCACCTCGGCTCGCCCATCACGACGATCGACTTCCTCGTCGCGGTCAACCGCGACCTGCAGCACGACGTGAGGTACCTGATCCGCATGGAGCCGGGCATCCAGACGCCCGAGCAGACGCTGGAGCGGGCGGAGGGCTCGTGCCGCGACTCGGCCTGGCTGCTGGTGCAGGTCCTGCGCCGCTTCGGGCTCGCCGCGCGCTTCGCCTCCGGCTACCTCGTGCAGCTCGTCGCGGACCAGAAGCCGCTCGACGGGCCGGCGGGCACCGAGCGCGATTTCACCGACCTGCACGCCTGGTGCGAGGCCTACGTGCCCGGCGCGGGCTGGGTCGGGCTGGACCCCACCTCGGGGCTGCTGGCCGGCGAGGGCCACATCCCGCTCGCCTGCACGGCGCTGCCCTCGAGCGCGGCGCCGGTGACGGGGTTCACCGACGTCTGCGAGTCCACCCTCGAGTTCGAGATGAAGGTGACGCGCCTCCACGAGGACCCCCGCGTCACGCGCCCCTTCGACGAGGCGCAGTGGGCGGCCGTCGAGTCCCTGGGCCGCGCGGTGGACCACGAGCTCGCCGACGGCGACGTCCGGCTCACCATGGGCGGCGAGCCGACGTTCGTCTCGATCGACGACATGGACGGCGCGGAGTGGAACTTCACCGCCCACTCGCCGCGCAAGCTCGAGCTCGCCGTGGATCTTCTCCACCGCCTGCGCCGGCGCTTCGCGCCCGGCGGCGTGCCCCACTTCGGCCAGGGCAAGTGGTACCCGGGCGAGCCGCTTCCGCGCTGGGCGCTCTCCTGCTTCTGGCGCCGCGACGGCACGCCCCTGTGGGAGAGCGAGGCCCTCTTGCCGGGCCAGGCCGGCGAGCCCGAGGCGACGCACGAGGACGCGCGCCGCTTCGCGGCCGAGCTCGCCGCGCACCTGGGCGTTCCCGCGGAGTTCGTGCGTCCCGCCTACGAGGATCCGTGGCGGATCCTGCGCGACGAATCGAACCTGCCCGCGGGCCTGGACCCCCTCGCGGAGGACCTCGCCGACGGGTCGGCGCGCGCGAAGCTGGCCGGCCGCCTCGCCGGCGGCATCGGGCTTCCGGCGGGCTACGTGCTCCCGCTCAAGGCGCAGGCGCGCGCGAAGCCCTCGGGCGCCACGCGATGGGCGAGCTCCGCGTGGCCCCTTCGCCGCGGGCACGTCTTCCTCCTCGAGGGCGACTCGCCGATGGGATACCGGCTGCCCCTCGCCTCGCTGCCCGACGTGCTCCCGGAGGACGACGAGCCGGTGATCCCCGCCGATCCGTTCGAGCGGCGCGACGCCCTCGGCAAGCGAAAGCCCGCCCGGTCCGCGGCCCCGCGCAGGGCCTCGCGCAGCGCTCCCGCGGGACGCGAAGTGGTGCGCACCGCCCTGTGCGTGGAGGCGAGGGGCGGCCGGCTGCACGTCTTCCTCCCGCCGGTTTCCCTCGCGGA
>JAHCLE010000253.1 GCA_026125445.1 Burkholderiales bacterium | reverse complement strand
ATCCACGCGCAGCTCGAATCGCGCCTCGGCGGCACCGGCAAGGCAGGCAACGTGCTCGTCACGCACCTCGAGGAGATCTACCACGATGCCGCCGAGGAGCCGGGCACGGCCCGCATCACGGTCTCGGCCCGCCTCGAGGACGCCGCCTCCCGCGCGGTGCTCGCCCGCCGCAGCTTCACGCGCTCGGCTCCCGCCGCCTCCTACGACGCGCCCGGCGCGGTGCGCGGCTTCAACCAGGCGCTCGCGGCGCTGGTGGGCGACATCGAGGCCTGGGTGGAGGCCGAAGCCCGCGGGAAATCGCGCCCCTAGGCGGGACGGCGGCCCAGCAGCTCCTCGATCAGGGGCAGCTCGCGTTCCAGTGCACGCTCGCCCTCCGCGATTGCGACCTCGGCGCGGTGGTAATCCATGGAGGCGAAGCCCGAGAGCCGCGGCCGGATCACGGCGTCGGCAGGCTCGCCCGCGAGCCGGCTCTGCGTGATGCGAACCTGCATGATGTTGAGGCTGGTGGAAAGGACCTCCAGCAGCGAGGGCATGTCGTCCGGCCGCGAATCGCCCCCGTTGCGGCCCTTGCGAAGCCGCGCCAGCATGGAGGCGAGAAAGCCGCCGTGATTCGCCTCGGGTTGCGTCGCGGCCGGCGCCTGCCCGGCGCCCCGGGCCTCCTGGACCCAGCTTCGGCGCCCGATCAGGTCCCAGTTGAGATCCACGGCGATGACCAGGTCCGCGCCCATGGCCCGGCACAGCGACACGGGCACGGGGTTCACGAGCCCCCCGTCGACGAGCAGGCGCCCGTCGCGCTCCACCGGCGTGAAGAGCCCGGGCAGCGCGATCGAGGCGCGCACCGCGTCGATAACGGGCCCCTCGCGCAGCCAGATTTCGCGCCCGCTCACCAGCTCCGTGGCCACGCAGCCGAATGCCCTGGGAAGCTGCGCGATGTCGTCGTCGCGATAGTGGGTCCGGAAGAAGTCGACGAGCTTCCCGCCCTCGATGAGCCCGCCGTCCATCTTCAGGTCGACCAGCTTCACGACCTCCTGCCAGCGAAGCGTGCGCACCCAGCCGTGCAGGCGCTCGATCTCGCCGGCCGCGTAGGCCGCGCCCACCAGCGCACCGATCGAGGTGCCACAGACGACCTGCGGCGAGATCCCCGCGGCCTCCAGGGCGCGAATCACGCCGATGTGCGACCAGCCCCGCGCCGAGCCGCTGCCCAGGGCCAGTCCGATGCGGGGAGGGCGGCTCATGATCGCCCCATTCTAGGGACAGTCGCGGGTTGACGCACGTCAATGGCGCCCCCGTTCCCGGGGCTAGGGTGAAAGTGTGGCTGTATCCCCGTGGTGCCACACACGAACGGGAAGAGGGAACGCCATGCAAAGCGCACTTCAAGTCATGTTCCGCGACATGCCGCCGTCGGAGGCCCTCGAGGCCCGCATCCGCGACAAGGCGGCCAAGCTCGAGCAGTTCCACCCCAACATCACCAGCTGCCGGGTCACCGTGGAGGAGGCGCACCGGCATCACCAGCAGGGCAAGCACTTCGGCGTGAAGATCGAGCTGCACGTGCCGGGCCATCCGGCCATCGTCTCGCGCCTGCACCATCACGAGGACCCGTACGTCGCCGTGCGCGACGCCTTCGGGGCCGCGCGCCGCCGTCTCGAGGAGACCTGGCGCGCCACGCGCGGCGAGGTCAAGGTCCACGCCACGCCTTTGCACGGCAAGGTCGCGCGCGTGATGGCCGAGGAGGGCTTCGGCTTCATCGAGGCCTCCGACGGCCGCGAGCTCTACTTCAGCCGCGAGAACGTCGTCTACCCGCTCTTCGACCAGCTGGGCCCCGGCGTCGACGTCCAGTTCTTCGAGGAGTCCGCCGGCGAAGGCACGCAGGCCAGGCGCGTGAGCGCCGGGCGGCATCACTTCTGAGCCTCGGGGGGGGGGCGATCTTGACCCGGGTCAACCTTCCCCCACCCCCCGGGGGTAGCTTGGAATCGTCAGGAGGCAATCGCCGTGGCCGCCAAGCGGATCGTGTTCGGTGAGGAAGCCCGGGCGAAGATCGTCGCGGGAGTGAACCAGCTGGCACGCGCGGTGCGTTGCACGCTCGGCCCGCGGGCGCGCACGGTCGTGCTGCAGCGCTCCTTCGGCCCTCCCACCATCATCAACTCCGGCGTCATCGTCGCGCGCGAGATCGAGCTGCCCGACCCGCTGGAGAACATGGGCGCGCAGATGGTGCGCGAGGTGGCGAGCAAGACCTCCGACGTCGCGGGCGACGGGACCACCACCGCCACGCTGCTTGCGCAGGGGCTGGTCGTGGAGGGCATGAAGCACGTGGCCGCCGGCATGAACCCGATGGATCTCAAGCGCGGCATCGACCTCGCCGTCGAGGCGGTGGTCGCGGAGCTGAAGCGCATGGCCAGGCCCTGCGGCTCGCGAACCGAGATCGCGCAGGTGGCCACCATCTCGGCCAACAACGACCGCGTCATCGGCGACATCGTGGCCAACGCCATGGAGCGCGTGGGCAAGGAGGGCGTGATCACCGTCGAGGACGGCTCCGGCCTCACGAGCGAGCTGGAGGTGGTCGAGGGCATGCAGTTCGACCGCGGCTACCTCTCCCCGTACTTCATCAACACGGCCGAGAAGCTGCGCGTGGTGCTGGAGGACGTGTTCATACTCGCCGTGGACCGCAAAGTCTCCAATCTCCCCGACCTGCTGCCCGTGCTGGAGCTCGTGGCCAAGGCGGGGAGGCCGCTGCTCCTCATCGCGGAGGACGTCGAGAGCGAGGCCCTGGCGACCCTCGTCGTCAACACCCTGCGCGGGGTTCTCAAGACCTGTGCCGTGAAGGCTCCCGGCTTCGGCGACCGGCGCAAGGCCATGCTGCAGGACATCGCGATCCTCACGGGCGGGCGCGTCATCTCCGAGGAGGCCGGACTCAAGCTCGAGCACGCGGGGCTCGCCGACATGGGACACGCGCGCCGCGTC
>JAHCLE010000252.1 GCA_026125445.1 Burkholderiales bacterium | reverse complement strand
TTCATCGCGCACATCCTCACGAAGAAGTACCGCTTCGGGATGCCGTTTCATCGCCTCGCCGAGGAGCTCGCGAGCGAGGGCATCCCGCTCGACGACAGCACCATGTGCCGCTACGCCGAGCACATCGGCGCGAGCCTCGGTTGCATCGTCGACGCATGCGCGAAAGAAGCCAAGACGACAGCCTTCTGCCTCTCGACCGACGCGACCGGCGTCTCCATCCAGCCCGCTCCACTCGCCGACGGCAAGCGGCAGGCGTGCAGCAAGGGGCACTTCTTCGTCGTGCTCGCCGATCGCGACCACGTCTTCTTCGAGTACCAGCCGAAGCACACGAGCGACGCCGTGTGCGCCATGTTCAAAGGCTTTTCCGGCTACATCCAGGCCGACGCCCACGCCGTCTACGACGCGCTCTTCCGCGGCGAGGCTCGCGACAGCCCCGACGAGAAGCCGCCCGACGAGGTGGGCTGCTGGTCGCATGCACGAAGGAAATTCTGGGAAGCTGCAGTCACGACGAAAGACGAGGCCTCGAGGGAGGCGCTGCTCCGCATTCGTGCGCTCTTCAAGCTCGAAGAGAGCTGGGCGGACCTCGCGCCGAAGCAGCGGCACGAGCGCCGGCAGCGCGCGTCGCGCGCCATCGTCGATGAGTTCTTCCTCTGGGCCGACGGAGTCTACGCGCGGGTGCGCGACGTCCGTGGTCCAGTCGCCACGGCGTTCGGATACGCCACGCGCCAGCGCGATGCGCTTCGTCGCTTCCTCGACGACGGGCGCCTCCGCCTGGAGAGTCGGGTCGGGGACCGGCGCGGTGGCGTGCAGGCTTCCCTTGGCCGTGTCCGCCGTTTCCAGCTTCGTGCCCGTGTAGGGTGCGCCATCGCTCCGTTTCCGGTCCCCGCCACATCGAACCGGACAGGCGGATTTCCCGCATCCGGCTCACCGCGAGGGTGTCATCACATCGGGGTTATGGGTCCGTTCCGATCGGCGATGCTTTCGCGCGGCCGCGATGGTGCCGGACCCGGTAGTCGTCGAAGAGACCCCAGGTGCCGTACACGACCTCGCTACTCCACCTCGTCCAACCAAAACCCTTTCGCTTTCGCTTCTTGACCGCGAATCGCCTCACCTTGCGCTCGACGCCGGTTCGCACCACGTGGAGCTCTCGGGTCGAATTCCCGACCCGGAAGTAGTTCACCCAGCCGCGGACGATCGGGTTCACGCGAGCGACCGCATCCCGCACCGAGAGGTGCCGGCTGCTGCGCAGCGTCTCCCTGACCTTCCGCAGGACTTCGATGACCTTCTTCCGGCGCGGGCTCGTGTGCGCGTACCCCTTGCGGATCGTCGGGTTCGGTTGCCACCGGATCGAGAATCCGAGGAACGCGAAGGATGTCCCCGGGTCCGTGAGTCTCACGGTCCGGGTCTTCTCCACGTTCAACGACACGCCGATCGCTTCCGCCTCCTGACGGATCCGATCGAGCGCTCGTGCCGCCCAACGTCGCCCCTTCTTGGAGTCGAACGTCAGGACGACCATGTCGTCGAGGTACCGCGCGTAACTGAGGTAGCCGAACCCTCGACCGAGGATGTGGTCCAGGTCGTTCAGCGCCACGTTCGCCAGTAGCGGGGAGAGCGGCGATCCTTGTGGGATCCCTTTTCTCCCGGTGCTTTTCAGGAACTGCTTGATGATGGCGAGGATCCGGTCGTCCTGGATCCGTCGGGCGATCTTCGCGAGCAACGGCGCGTGGCCGATGTCATCGAAGAAGCTCTTCAGGTCCACGTCGACGACCAGATGCTTCTTCCAGATCAATCCTGATCGCACCTCCGCGATGGCGTCGTGGGCTGAGCGTCCTGGCCTTGCCCCGAAGGAGTGCCGCGAGAAGTCGGCTTCGAAGATCGGTTCCAGAAGTAGCCGGAGGGCGCCTTGGATGACGCGGTCTCGGATCGCGGGGATCGAGATCGTGCGGACCTTGCCGCCCTCCTTCGGAATCTCTCTTCGACGATACGGTCGCGGCTTGTACGTGCCGTTCTTCACCTCCGCCGCGAGCTCCGCGAGGAACTCGTGCCGGCCGCGATCCTCGATGGCCTTGAACGTCTCGGCGTCAGACCCGGGGGCGCCGCCTTTGCGCTTCGCCTCCAGGTACGCCGCTTCGAGCGTCTCCAGCTTCCCGAGGTGGACGTACAGGCCCCAGAATCGATGCTCGAGGGCAGACTTCGCCCGATGGCCTATCCGCCGTTGAAGTTCCTGCGTACTGATCGTGGGCTTTATCATCCCGCGCGCCTCGCTTCGTTTGCGGAGTACCCTCGGTAGGGCCCCTTTGCTCGGCGGGCATTACCCCGCGTCGTCGCTCGTACGGACCCATCCGCCAGGCTCTCGCCTTCGCCGCGCTTCGCCTTGCGGCTTGTCTCGCGCGACTACCTTGCTTCCGCCGGATTTCTCGGCGGGGCGAGGAGCCCTTCCCTGCTTCAACCCCTGGCCTTGTGCGCGTGCCGTCGCCTTTACCCCGCCGAGCCGTGGCTCCCCGTGATCGTGTCGGGAGCCGCGTGCTGCCTTCGCAAGTATTGTGACCGCTCGGCGCTCGGAGCTTTCGTCTTTCGGGGCCTCAACCGGTCGTTCATCGCATCGTTACGGCCCGCGCACTCGCGCTCCCGCAGAACGGGAGCTTCGTCGGTGGGCTACGCCCGTGGGATCTCCCCGGCAGGCGCCACCCGAGCTATGCGGCTTCGATCTTTTACCGCTTCGAGACTTTCACTCTACGGATCCATGGGTCTCCTTTCAGGCATCACACAACGCGACCGAACGCGCGCTTCGTCCGATCGCGGTCGGACGGAAGGCGTGGCTCTTTTTCGGCTCGAGCGATCACGCGCAGGCCGCGGCCAACCTCTTCTCGCTGATCGCCTCGTGCAAGCTTCACGGGCTCGACGCGGAGAGCTACCTCGCTGACGTCATCCGCGTCGTTCCGTATTGGCCGCGCGATCG
>JAHCLE010000251.1 GCA_026125445.1 Burkholderiales bacterium | reverse complement strand
GGCCTCGATCCCCAAGGGCTGGGACGCCTCGCGCGCCGCCGCCTGACGCCGAAGGAGAAGCATGAAGACGATCGCGATCCTTGCATCGGCGGCCTTCGCCGCTGCTGCCGCGGCCGCGCCCGCGAAGGCGCCCTCGCGCCCGCTCGTGGGCGCCTACGACGCCGCCACCGTCACCCGCCTGTGCGACGAGGGGCTGGCCCGCGCCCGGGCCTCCTTCGCGAAGATGGAGGCGAAGAAGGGCGGCGCGGGCTTCTTCGACGAGTGGAACCGCCTGCAGATCGAGATGGAGGACGTGGTGAACCCCATCTACCTGGTGGGAAGCGTCCATCCCGACAAGGCCGTGCGCGACGCCGCCGACCCCTGCCTCACGAAGTACACGAACCTGTCCACCGAGCTCTTCCAGAGCGAGAGGCTTTTCGCCCGCACCCGGGCGACGAAGCCGGCCAACGCGCACCAGGCCAAGCTCAGGAAGGACCTCGTCGAGGCCTTCGAGGACTCGGGCGTGGCCCTGCCGCCCGAAAAGCGCAAGCGCGCCAAGGAGATCTTCGAGCGCCTCGAGGAGCTGCGCCAGGCCTACGACAGGAGCGTGCGCGACGATCCCACGAAGGTGGTGGTGGCCCCGGCCGAGATGGAGGGCATGCCCGAGGCCTGGGTGAAGGCGCAGAAGACGGACGAGAAGGGCAACTTCGTCCTCGGCCTGGACTACCCGTCCTACTTCCCCTTCCTCACCAACGCGAGGAGCGAGGAGGCCCGCAAGCGCTACTGGATCGCCAAGCAGCGCGAGGGCGGGGAGGCGAACCTCGGGCGCCTGGACGAGATCTTCCAGCTGCGCAAGGAGCTCGCCTCGCTCTACGGCCTGCCGAGCTTCGCGCACTACTCGCTTCGCCGCAAGATGGTGGGCACGCCCGAGACGGTGACGAAATTCCTCGCCGACGTGAAGAGCGCGGTGACCGAGGTCGAGAAGCGCGAGCTCGAGGAGCTGCGCGCGGAGAAGGCCCGCGAGACCGGCAAGGCGCTCGCCGACACCACGCTGGGCCGCTGGGACGTCTTCTACTACCAGGAGAAGGTGAGGAAGGCGCGCTACGCGATCGACCAGGAGAAGCTTCGCAAGTACTTCCCGACCGACAGGGCCGTCGCCTTCGCCCTCGAGCTCTCGCAGGCCCTCTACGGGGTGAAGTTCACCGAGCGCAAGGTCCCGGCCTGGCACGAGGACGTGCGCTACTTCGACGTGACCGACGCGAAATCGGGCGCCTTCCTCTCCGGCTTCTACCTCGACCTCTTCCCGCGCGAGGGCAAGTACAACCACGCCGCGGCCTTTCCCATCCGGGGCGTGAGCCTGCGCGCGAAGCGCACGCCGCTCTCGGCGCTGGTCACCAACTTCAACCGCCAGGGCCTGGACCAGGACGAGATGGAGACGCTGCTGCACGAGTTCGGCCACGTCCTGCACGGCGTGCTCTCGCGCACCGAGTACGTCTCGCACGCCGGGACGAGCACGCGCGTGGACTTCGTGGAGGCCCCCTCGCAGATGTTCGAGGAGTGGGGGAGGAGGGAGCAGTCGCTCGCGCTTCTCGCCAGGGTGTGCCCGGAGTGCCCGCGGCTGTCGGCCGACGAGATCGCGCGGCTGGAGGCGGCGCGCCAGTTCGGGCAAGGCACCAAGTACGCGCGCCAGTGGCTCTACGCCGCCTTCGACATGTCGCTCTCGCTCGACCCGAAGCCGTCGATGGAGGTCTGGCGCCGGCTGGAATCGGACACGCCCCTGGGCCACGTCGAGGGCACGCTGTTCCCGGCCTCCTTCAGCCACATCGCCTCCAACTACGCCGCCGGCTACTACGGCTACATGTGGTCGCAGGTGCTGGCGCTCGACATGCTCTCGCGCTTCTCGAAGGACATGCTCGATCCGAAGGTGGGGCGCCTGTACCGCGACACCATCCTCGCGCAGGGCGGCCAGGTGGAGCCGGCCGAGATGGTGCGCAGGTTCCTCGGCCGGGAGCCCTCCAGCGACGCCTTCTTCCGGGAAATCACCGGCCGTCGGTAGGGTCTTTCGCGGGGCACCAACGTCCCATGTGACGCGGGGCCGTGGCCCCTATACTGGGCGCACCGCGGCCGCGAGAGCCGCTCCACGCGAAAGGACCTCCATGCACCCGAACCCGGAATCCGCCACCACCCGACGCGATTTCCTGCAGGCCACGGCCGCGGTCGCGGCGCTCGCTTCCGTGGGCGCGCCGTCGATCGTCCTGGGCGCCTCGCCCTTCACCCACATGGCGCTGCCCTGGGGGGAGAGCGCGCTCGCGCCGGTCATCGGGGCGCAGACCGTGGGCATCCACCACGGCAAGCACCACAAGGCCTACGTCGACAACCTGAACAACCTGGTGAAGGGCACCGAGTTCGAGGGCCAGCCGCTGGAGAGGGTCGTGATGGCGACCGCCGGCAAGGCCGACCGGCAGGCGCTCTTCAACAACGCGGGCCAGATCTGGAACCACGACTTCTACTGGCACAGCCTGAAGCCGGGCGGAGGCGGGAAGCCCCCGGCCGCGCTCGCCGCGCGCATCGACGAGTCCTTCGGCAGCTTCGAGGAGTTCCGCAAGCAGTTCGCGGCGATGACGGTGAGCCAGTTCGGCAGCGGCTGGGGCTGGCTCGTGGCCGATTCCGCCGGCAAGCTCAAGGTCGTCAAGACCGGCAACGCCGAGGTGCCCATGACGCAGGGCCTGAAGCCGCTGCTGACGATCGACGTCTGGGAGCACGCCTACTACCTCGACTACCAGAACCGCCGCGCCGACTACGTGAACGCGGTGATCGACAAGCTCCTCGACTGGGAGTTCGCGGTCAGGAACCTGGGCTAGGGCGCGTCATTCACCTGCGGGCGACGGGGGCTTTCGGGCCCCCGTTGCCCTTATAATTTCCCTTTCGAACACTCTTCACTTCCGGAGACCTCCATGTTCACCCTCATGGCGCTGCCCTACGCCCCCGACGCGCTCGCCCCGGTCATCTCGG
>JAHCLE010000250.1 GCA_026125445.1 Burkholderiales bacterium | reverse complement strand
TGCTCGCGCGCTCCTCGGTCTCGATGTGGTCGATGTTGGAGTCGGCCTCCGAGATCTCGGCGGCCAGGCGCGCCAGCACCCCGCGCTGGTTGGCGGCCGTGAGGCGCACGTTCACGTCGAAGAGCCGCCCGGGGGCCGCGTCCCACTGCACGTCCACCCACTTCTCGGGGTCGAAGTGGAAGGGGTGGATGGCCGGGCAGTCGTGGGTGTGCACCACGAGGCCCTGGCCCTTCTTGATCTGCGCGATGATCGGGTCGCCCGGGATGGGCCGGCAGCAGGGCGCGAACTGCACGGCCAGGCCCTCGGTGCCGCGGATCGTGACGGACTCGAGCCGGTGCGTGCCCTCCGCGAGCGCCTCCGGGGTGGCGAGCAGGCGCTTGGCCACCACCACCGCCAGGCGCTTGCCCAGGCCGATGTCGGCGAGCACCTCCTCGCGCGTCTTCGCGGCGTCGCCCTTGAAGAAGCGCTTCCAGTGCTCCTCGCCCACCTGCTCGGGGTTGGCCTTGAGCGAGCGCAGCGCCTGCACGAGCAGGAGCTCGCCCACCTCGGCCGACTCGGCCGACTGCATGGTCTTGAGGTAGTGCCGGATGTGCGAGCGCGCCTTGCCCGTGGCCACGTAGGAAAGCCACACCGGGTTGGGGCGGGAATCGGGATCGGTCACGATCTCCACGCGGTCGCCGTTGCGAAGCCCCGTGCCCAGCGGCACGGTCTCGCCGTTCACGCGCGCCGCGATGCAGTGGTTGCCCACGTCGGTGTGCACGGCATAGGCGAAATCGATGGGGGTGGCCCCGCGCGGCAGCGAGAAGATCTTGCCCTTGGGGGAGAAGACGTAGACCTCCTCGGGGAAGAGGTCGACCTTGATGTGCTCGAGGAACTCGAGGGCGTCACCCGACTCGCTCTGGATCTCCAGCAGCGACTGCAGCCACTGGTGCGTCTTCATGTGCACGTCCCCGGAGGGCTCCTCGGCGCTCTTGTAGAGCCAGTGCGAGGCCACGCCCGCCTCGGCCACCTTGTGCATCTCGGGGGTGCGGATCTGCACCTCCACCGGCATGCCGAAGGGCCCGAAGAGCGTGGTGTGCAGCGACTGGTAGCCGTTCGCCTTGGGGATGGCGATGTAGTCCTTGAACTTGCCGGGAATGGGCTTGTAGAGCGTGTGCAGGGCGCCCAGCGCCAGGTAGCAGGCGGCCACGTCGGGCACGAGGATGCGGAAGCCGTAGATGTCGAACACCTCGGAGAACGAGATGTTCTTCTCCTGCATCTTCTTGTAGATGGAGGAGATGTGCTTCTCGCGCCCGTGCACCTGCGCCTCGACCTTGAACTCCTTCAGGCGCGCCTGGATCGCGTCCTTGAGCTTCCCCACGGCGTCGCGCCGGTTGCCGCGCGCGCGCTTGAGGGCCTTCTCCAGCACGCGGAAGCGCGTGGGGTAGAGGTAGCGGAAGCCGAGGTCCTCGAGCTCGTAGTAGATGGTGTTGAGCCCCAGGCGGTTGGCGATGGGGGCGTAGATCTCGAGGGTCTCGCGCGCGATCCTCTCCTGCTTCTCGGCGTGCACGGCGTCGAGCGTGCGCATGTTGTGCAGGCGGTCGGCGAGCTTGATGAGGATGACGCGCACGTCGCGGGCCATCGCGAGCAGCATCTTGCGGAAGTTCTCGGCCTGCGCGTGCTGCAGCGTGGCGAACTCGATGCGGTCGATCTTGGAGACGCCGTCCACCAGCTCCGCCACGGCCTTGCCGTAGTGGCGCGCGATCTCGCTCTTGGTGGTGTGCGTGTCCTCGACCACGTCGTGCAGCAGCGCCGCCATGAGCGCCTGCGGGTCCAGGTGCCACTCGGCCAGGATCCTGGCCACCGCGAGCGGGTGCGTGATGTAGGGCTCGCCGCTCTTGCGGTACTGGCCCGCGTGCGCGGCCCGGGCCGTCTCGTAGGCCTTCTCGATCTGGGCGATGTCCTCGGGCTTGAGGTAGCCCAGGCTCGCCGAGAGCTCGGATGCGTCGGGTCCGGGCGGCGTCGTGCCGGAGCCCTGGAGGCCTCCCGCGACCGCCTGGACGCCGGGGAGGGGCATGGCCTCTTGCTAGAGGACGGGCGGCGTGGGCGCCGGGGGGTTCAGCAGCTCCTTGCCCACCTTGCCGCCGGCGATCTCGCGCAGCGCCACGACGGTGGGCTTGTCGCGGTTGGCCTCCACCAGCGGGGAGGCGCCCAGCGCGATCTGGCGCGCGCGGTTCGTAGCCGCGAGCGTCAGCTCGAAGCGGTTGGGGAAGTGCTTGATGCAGTCGTCGACCGTGATGCGGGCCATGGGAAAAACCTCCGTTACCTGAATTCGTCGAGAAGCCGCGAGAGCCGGCCGGCACGCCGCTCGCGCGAAAGACGGGCCGCGCGGACCACCGCCTGCAGGTCCGCCACTGCCACGTCGAATTGTTCGTTGACAATTATATATTCAAATTCAAGAACATGCGAGATTTCCTCGCGGGCGCTCGCCATGCGCTTCTCGATGACCTCGGCGCTGTCCTTCCCGCGCGCCGTCAGGCGCCGGCGAAGCTCGCCGATCGAGGGGGGCAGGACGAAGATCCCGACCATGCGCGGAAAGAGGCTGCGCACCTGCGCCGCACCCTGCCAGTCGATCTCCAGGAGCACGTCGTGCTCGCCGGCGAGCTCGGACTCGATCCACCGGCGCGAGGTGCCGTAGTAGTTTCCGTAGACGTTGGCGTGCTCGAGGAAGTCGCCGGCGGCGATCATCGACTCGAAGGCCTCGCGGGAGACGAAGTGGTACTCGCGGCCGTTCGCCTCGCCCTCGCGCGGGGCGCGCGTGGTCCAGGAGACGGAAAGGCGGATGTCGCGCTCGACCTCGAGCAGCCGGTTCACCAGGCTCGTCTTCCCCGCGCCCGAGGGCGCCACCACGACGAAGAGATCGCCGGCCATGGGTCGGTATTCCTACTCGATGTTCTGGACCTGCTCGCGCATCTGCTCGATGAGGACCTTGAGCTCCACCGAGATGCGCGTCATGTCCG
>JAHCLE010000025.1 GCA_026125445.1 Burkholderiales bacterium | reverse complement strand
AGCCAGCTCGGGGGCGGCGCCGCCCGAGAGGAGGATCCGCCGCGGCGCGAAGCCGGCGGCAGCCATCGCGGCGTGCATGCGCTCGATGGCGCCCACGGCCGCGAGCACCGAGCCCGTGGTGATGGCGTCGGGGGTGCTCCTCGGGAAGGGATCGAAGGCGCCCTCGAGGAGGCGAAGCTGCGCGGTCCCGCCGCCGAGCGAGCGGCGCATGAGCGCGGGTCCTGGCACGATGAGCCCGCCCGCGAAGAGGCCGTCGGCGCGCAGGGCGTCCACGGTGAGCGCGGTGCCCGCGTTCACCACGAGCTGGTTCACGGGCGCGTCGTGGTGCGCCGCGACGAGGGCCATCCAGCGGTCGGTCCCCAGTTGCCCGGGGTCGCGGTAGCCGCTGCTCACCCCCAGGCGCTCGCGTTCGGACGCAACGAGCGAGAGCGCGACCTCGTGGCGGGCGCAGGCCTCGTGCAGCTGCGAGCGCACCGCGGGGCCGCCGACGTTGGAGCCGATGGCGATCGTGCCCGGCGGCAACTTCGGCCAGTCGCGGCCGAGCTTCGCCGCCTCGGCCGTCTCGATGGCGCCGCGCCCGGCCCATTCGTCGCCCACGCGCAGGCCCCACTTCACGCGGGTGTTGCCGGCGTCGAGGGCGAGGACGGGCGCGGCGCTCATGCGGGGCGGAGCGAAACTTCGGCCGAGGTGAGGCGCTCGGTGTGCCCGCCCGCCGCCACCAGGAGCGCGCCGTCGGCGGCCACGCCCATGACCCGCACCTCGCGCGGAGGCGCGTCGCCGGCGACCACGGTGACGTTGCGGTCGGCGTAGGCGTGGCGTGCCTTCCACTCGTCGCGGAAGACGGCGAAGCCCCCCTGCGCGAAGCGTTCCATGGCCGCGACGAGTTCCGCGAGCAGCAGCGCGAGGAGCGCATTGCGGGAGGGCAGGACGCCGCCGCAGGAGGCGATGTCCGTCGCCGGCTGATCGATGCGCTGCGCCAGCGCCTCGCCCAGGCGGTAGTTGAGGCCGATGCCCACGACGGCGGCCGTGGGCCCGAGCATCTCGCCGGTGGTTTCGACGAGGATGCCGCCCAGCTTCTTCCAGTCGTGCACGAGGTCGTTGGGCCACTTCACGCCCACTCCCGCGACTCCGGCGCGCTCCAGCGCGCGCGTGGCCGCCACCGCCACGGCGAGGGGCAGCCCGGCGAGGTGTCCCGGGCCCTGGTCGAAACGCCACAGCATCGAGAAGGTGAGGGAGGCGCCCAGCCCCGCCTGCCACGCGCGCCCGCGCCGGCCGCGTCCCGCGCTCTGGCACTCGGCGGCCACGCAGGTGCCGGAAGGAGCGCCCGCCTGCGCGAGGCTCGCCAGGCGCGTGCTCGTCGAGTCCACCTCGTCCAGCAGCGTGAGGCGGATGCGCGAGGCGGCCGGCCCCAGTCGCGTGACGATGGCGTGCGCGTCGAGGAATTCCACGGGCTCGGCCAGCCGATAGCCCTTGCCGGGCACCGAGAAGACCTCGATCCCCAGCGCGCGCGCGCCCTTGAGCGTCTCGGAGACCGCGGCACGCGAGCGGTCGAGCGCCCGGGCGACGTCCGCGCCGGAGTGGAAGTGCCCGTCGGCCAGCAGCCGCAGCGCCTTGAAGGTGAGAGGGCCCATCTACCTGGTGCGGTGCTCCGCGCGGCACTCGAAGGCCTCGCGGCGGTAGGCGATGTCGGCGACCACGGCGTCGAGCAGCAGCTCCATGCGCCGCGAGAGCTTGCTCGCCTTGCGGTAGTCGGCCTCGGCGATGAAGTCGGCGCGCCCGGCCTCCAGCAGCTTCACGCAGGTCACCTTGTCGCGCTCGCGCTCGCCGCCGTAGACCGCGACGGTGTGCCCGCCGCTCTTCTTGGTGAGCGCCATCGAGGGCACGTCGGTCATTCCGTCGCCCACGTAGATCATGTTCTGGAAGGGGATGGGGCGCTCGGACTCGGGCATGTGCTCGTTGATCGACTCGGTGACCGCCTCGCGGCCCTTGTTGATGCGGAAGAGGAACTGCGTCTTCACCGTGTCGGTCACGAGGAGCTTGGGGAAGGTGGCCACGCCATGGTGGTTGAAGTGGTACTCGGAGGCGTAGATGCGCCGGAAGTGCTTGCGGATGGAGACGCCGTCGAGGATCTCCTTCTGCCCGGCGGAGATGAGGTAGTGGTGCAGCTTCACCTTGCCGCCGCTCCTTCGGCGCACGTAGGCGTTCATGCGCGCGAACCAGCCCTCCACGCCGGGAAAGTAGCGGATGGCGCGGGCCATGCGCGCGAAGTCCTCGCGCTTCACGGCGATCTTCTGGCGCTCCAGGGTCTCGAGGATGTGGCGCAGGTACACCAGCATCATGTCCGACTCGGTGGCGCGCGCCTCCTCGTTGACCCGGTCCCAGAACTCGCGCGGCACCACCCCCATGCGCGGCAGCACCGTGTACTCCTGCATGGGCTGCGGCGAGAGGGTGCCGTCGAAGTCGTAGACGAGCGCGATCGTGTTCTGGAAGAAGCGGGATGCCATGGGGCCATTGTATCCACAGGCGGGTCCGGCGGGTCCCGGTGTGCCGGCAGCGGCCGGCCGGGAACTTCGGTGCCCCGTGCGCGTCGAACCGAAACCTCGGCGCGCGAATTTCGTGGTCGAGCCATAATGCGCGGCGCGCGTTGACGCGCGTTTCGTCGAGATCCCCGCCCACGGGGACGCGTTTCCTCCGAGCGCATGACGGTTCCCCGAAACCCTGGGAGGAAGACCCATGGCCGCATTGCCTTTCCTGCCGGATCTCCCGCTCACGCTGAGCTATCCGCTGCTCTTCGGCGTCCTGCTGGTCGCCGGCATGCTGGGGGGCGAGGCCGCCCGCCGGCTTCGCCTGCCGCGAATCGTCGGCTACGTCCTGGTGGGCTTCGCCATCGCCCCCGTCGCCTCCGCCATGAACATCGGGCCGCTCCTCGACGAGGCGCGGATCTTCGTGGACATCGCGCTCGGCCTCGTGCTCTTCGACCTCGGCCGCCGCCTCGACCTCGGCTGGCTCAAGCGCGACTGGACGCTCGCCGCCTCCAGCGTGGGCGAGTGCGTCCTCGTCTTCGCCGCCGTCTTCGCCGCGCTCTCGGCGCTCGACTTCACGCCGCTGCAGGCCGGGCTCGCGGCGGCCATCGCGATGGCCACCTCGCCGGCCGTGGTCCTGCTGGTGGCGCAGGACACGCGCGCCGAGGGGCAGGTCACCGAGCGCGCCTTCACGCTCGTGGCGCTGAACAGCCTGCTCGCCTCCGTGGTGGTGACGATGCTGCTCGCCACGGTGCACTACGAGGTGCGGCTCGACCTCACGAACGCGGTGCTGCACCCGCTCTACCTCTTCGCGGGCTCGCTCGCGCTCGGCGGGGCGATGGCGAGCGTGGCGCGCACCCTGGCGCGGATGCTGGAGCGCAGTCCCGACCTGCACTTCACGCTCGTCGCGGGGTTGGTCGTGGCCGCCGTGGGCCTCGCGCAGGCGGGCAAGCTCTCGGTGATCCTGGCGCTCCTCGCCTTCGGCATGTTCTCCCGCAACGAGGGCCGCGGCCACGAGCTGATGGCCGTGGACCTCGGGCGCGCCTCGCGCCTCTTCTACGTCGTGCTCTTCGTCATCACCGGCGCGAGCCTGCCGCTCTCCGCGTTCGAGACGGCGGGCTGGGCGGCCGCGATCCTCGTGGCCGCGCGCGCCGCGGGCAAGCTCGCCGGCGTCTTCGTCTTCGCGTCCCTGGGCGGGCTGCGCCTTCGCCAGGCGCTCGGCCTGGGCGCGACGCTCCTGCCGATGTCCTCGATCGCCCTGCTGCTTCAGCACGACGTCGCGCGCCTCTACCCCGAGTTCGGCCAGCAGCTGGCCGCGGTTCTGCTCGCCGCGCTGGTGGCGATGGAGCTCGCGGGACCGATCGCGGTGCAATGGGGGCTTCGCTTCGCCGGCGAGGCCGAACCCGATCGCCGTCCCGCCCCGCCGGTGGCGCAGGGCGTGGCCGGCCAGGCCCGATAGGAGGATTCCATGCCCCTCGAATTCGCGAAGTCCGATGCCCTCACCTTCGGCGTGGAGCTGGAGCTCATGGTGCTCAACACGCGCGACCACGACCTCACGCGCGGCGCGCCGGACCTGCTGCGGCGCCTGGCCAAGGCGCAGCTGCCCGGCGAGGTGAAGCCGGAGATCACGGAGAGCATGATCGAGGTGAACTCCGCCGTGCACCGGCGCTTTCCGGAGCTCGCCGCGGACCTCGTGCAGGTGCGCGACGCCATCGTGCGCGAGGCGGGGCGGTTGAACCTGGCGGTGGCCGGCGGGGGCGCGCACCCCTTCCACCGCTGGAGCGACCGGCGCATCTTCCCGGCCGAGCGCTTCCTCAAGGTCTCCGCCCTCTACGGCTACCTCGCCAAGCAGTTCACCGTCTTCGGCCAGCACATCCACGTGGGCGTGGAGTCCGGCGACGACGCCGTGTACCTCACGCACCGCATGGCGCGCTACATCCCGCACTTCATCGCGCTGTCGGCCTCCTCGCCCTTCTCCCAGGGCGAGGACACCTCCTTCGAGACCTCGCGCCTGCACGCGGTGTCGGCCTTCCCGCTGGCCGGCCACATGCCCCCGGTGGGCTCGTGGGACGAGTTCAACCGCTACTTCGACGAGATGGCGGGCTACGGGATCGTCGCCAGCATGAAGGACTTCTACTGGGACATCCGCCCGAAGCCGGAGTACGGGACGATCGAGATCCGCATCGGCGACACGCCGCTCACGGTGTCGGCCGCGGCGGAGCTGGCGGCCTACGCGCAGTGCCTCGCGGCCGAGCTCCTGCGCAGCCGCCGCGAAGGCGCCGTGGAGCCGCTCTACCGCGTCTACGGCTACAACCGCTTCCAGGCCTGCCGCTTCGGGTTCGAGGCCATGCTCGCCGACCCCGGGGCGCACACCCACATCCGCCTGCGCGAGGATCTCCTGGCCACGCTGTACCGCGTGCAGCGCGTGGCTTCCGAGCTGGGCTGCGCCGAGGCCATCGCGGCCATCGGCGCGCGCGCGGAGGCGGCGGCGAACGACAGCGGCTGGCTGCGGGAGCAATTCGCGCGCACGGGCTCCCTTTCCGACGTGGTGCGGCTGCAGGCCGAACGCTGGCGGGACGATCCCGCGAAGGCCGCACCGCAGGAGGGGGAGGTCAGGCTTCGCGCGGCGAAATGACGGCCGCGCATCGAGTCCCGCACTCCTTGCCTATCCCTCCGGCTCGTTGACCTCCGCGAGGATGCGCGCGAGGTTGTCCTCCATCATCTTGCGGTACTGGGCGCTGAAGAGGTCCAGGGCCTCGGCGGGGTCCTGCTTGCCCGGGGCGCCGCTCGTGGCCCAGGCGAACGCGCCGTAGCGCGAGGCTGCCCACAGGATGGCCGCCGCCACGCGCGCCGAACCGTGCTCCTGGGCGAGGTCGTTGGCCAGGCCCACGAAGCGGTTGGAGAGCTCGAAGAAGGCGCGCGCGTCCTCGGGGATCTGGGGGTTCATGGCCTGAGCACCTTGCCGGGATTCATGATCCCGCGGGGATCGAGCACGCCCTTGATGGCGCGCATGAGGTCGAGCTCGAGCGCAGCCTTGTAGTGCGGCAGCTCGTCGCGCTTGAGCGCGCCGATGCCGTGCTCGGCGCTGATCGAGCCTCCGAGGCGGTGCACGATGTCGTAGACCAGCTTGTTCACCTCGAGCGACCAGGCGGCCGTGTCGTTGGCGCGCGCGGGGGGCGGAAAGGCGTTGTAGTGGAGGTTGCCGTCGCCCAGGTGCCCGAAAGCGACGATCCGGATGCCCGGGAAGGCCGCCCGCAGCGCCGAATCCGCCTCCGCGACGAGCTCCACGGTCCGGCTCACGGGCACGGACACGTCGTGCTTCACGGAATAGCCCTCGACCTTCTGGGCGTCCGAGATGTTCTCGCGCAGCGCCCACAGCTCCTGGCGCTGCGATTCGCTCGCGGCCACCACGGCGTCGGCGACCAGACCCTCCTCGGCGGCCGCGCCCAGCGCCTCCTCCAGCATCGTCGCAAGCCCGCCGCCCTCGGCGCTGTCGAAGAGCTCGACGAGCGCATACCAGGGGTGCGGCTGGCCGAACGGATCGCGGCTCCCGGGGATGTTCGCGAGGACGAGGTCCAGGCACAGGCGCGAGACGAGCTCGAAGCCGGTGACGCGCTCGCCGCAGGCGGCGCGCATGCGGCCCAGGAGCGCCACGGCGGCGGCCGGGTCGGCGACGGCCGCGAGCGCGGTGGCGACGGCGCGCGGCTTCGGATACAGCTTGAGCACGGCGGCGGTCACGATCCCGAGCGTGCCCTCGGCGCCTATGAAGAGGTGCTTCAGGTCGTAGCCCGTGTTGTCCTTGCGCAGCCCGCGCAGGCCGTCCCACACGCGGCCATCGGGGAGCACCACCTCGAGTCCCAGCACCTGCTCGCGCATGTTGCCGTAGCGCAGCACCTGCGTGCCGCCGGCGTTGGTGGAGATGTTGCCGCCCACCTCGCAGCTGCCCTCGGCGGCGAGCGAGAGCGGGAAGAAGCGGTCGCTCTCCGCGGCCACGCGCTGCAGCTCGGCGAGGATGCAGCCGGCCTCCACGGTGATCGTGTCGTTCTCGAGGTCGACGGCGCGCACGCGGTTCATGCGCGAGACGTTCACGATCACCTGCGCGCCGGAGGCATCCGGGACGGAGGCTCCGCAAAGGCTCGTGTTGCCCGCCTGCGGGACCATGCCCACGCCGGCCTGCGAGAGCAACGCCACGACCCGCGACATCTCGCCGGTCGAGGCGGGCCGCACGAGGAGCGCCGCCCTGCCGCGGAACTGCCCGCGCCAGTCGACCGCGTAGGGCTCGAGGTCGGAGGCCCCGGTGATGAGCCCGCGGTCGCCCACGATGGCGCGCAGCCGCTCGACGAGGGTGGCGGGGAGGGGGGCGCGGTCGTTCATGGCGGGGGCGGCGCTAGAGGCGGATCTTTTCGAGGAGCCGCGTGGTGGAGCGGTCGTGCCGGAAGGCGATGGAATGCACGCTGCCGCCCCAGCCCTGGACCTCGAGGGCGCCGACGATGCGATCCGGGGTCCAGTCGCCGCCCTTCACGAGGCGCTCGGGCCGGCATTCGAGGATGCGCGCGATCGGGGTGTCCTCGTCGAACCAGGTGACCAGCGAGACGCTCTCGAGGGCGGCCACCACCGCGAGGCGGTCCTCGAGCGGGTTGATGGGCCTGTCGCCGCCCTTGCCCAGGCGGCGCACGGAGGCGTCGGAATTGAGCGCGATCGCCATCGCCGCCCCCAGGGCGCGCGCCTCGGCGAGGTAGGTCACGTGGCCGCGGTGAAGGATGTCGAAGACGCCGTTGGTGAAGACGAGCGGGCGGGCGAGCGCCGCCGCGCGCGCCGGGAAGTCGCGCGGGTCGCAGATCTTCGCCTCGAACGCGGGGTCGCCCATGCCGCCATTCTAGAAGCAAATGGGGTCAGGTTACCTTGCACAAATATTGTGCAAGGTAACCTGACCCCTTTTCGTGCGGGCGTAGGACCATGGTCCGATGGGAGGCGGCGGCCACCTGCCCCAACCTTGCGCGCTCATGTCCAGGATCGCCGTCATCGGAGCCGGAATTTCCGGGCTCGCCAGCGCGTGGCTGCTCTCGAAGCGCCACGAGGTGGCGCTTTTCGAGGCCAACGCCTACCCCGGAGGGCACACGAACACCGTGGACGCCACGGTGGACGGCATTACCCATCCGGTGGATACGGGCTTTCTCGTCTTCAACGACCGGACCTACCCCAACCTGGTGCAGCTCTTCGCCGCCCTCGGGGTGCAGGCCGCCGACTCGGACATGTCCTTTTCCGTGCGGATCGGCGACGGGGCGCTGGAATGGTCGGGCACCAATCTCGGCACGGTATTCGCGCAGCCGTCGAACCTGGTGAGCCCCCGGTTCCTGCGCATGCTCTCCGACCTGCTGCGCTTCAACCGCGAGGCTTCGCGGCTGGCGGCCTCCGGCGCCGCGGTCTCCGGCACGCTGGGCGAGTGGCTCGACGCGCGCGGCTACGGCCGCGAGGTGCGCGAGCTCTACCTCATGCCGATGGCCGCCTGCATCTGGTCGACGCCGGCCACGCAGATCAACCGCTTCCCGATGCAGACCTTCCTGCAGTTCTGCGCGAACCACGGGCTTCTCGCGGTCACCAACCGTCCGCAGTGGCGCACGGTGAGGGGCGGTGCGCGCGAGTACGTGCGCAGGCTCGTGGCCGGACTGCCGGACGTGCGGCTTTCCACGCCCGTGCGACAGGTGCGGCGCTTTCCCGACCGGATCGAGGTGGCCACCGACGCGGGCACGGAGCGCTTCGACCAGGTGGTGCTCGCGACCCACACCGACCAGTCGCTCGCGATGCTGGAAAAGCCCTCCACCGACGAGCGCGCGGTGCTCAAGGCCATCCCCTACCAGCCCAACCGCGCGGTGCTGCACACCGACGAGCGCCTGCTGCCGCGCCGGCGCCGCGCGTGGGCGAGCTGGAACTTCCACGCGCCGCAGCCCGGGCTCTCCGACGAGCCGGTCTCGCTCACCTACCTCCTCAACCGGCTGCAGCCCCTGCCCTTCACCTCGCCGGTGATGGTGACGCTGAACCCCGTGGACGCCCCGCGCGACGATCGCGTGCTCGCGGCCTTCGACTACCACCACCCGGCCTTCCTCGAGGGATCCGACGAGGCGAAGCGGCGCGTGGCGTCGCTGCAGGGCCGCGACCGCACCTGGTACTGCGGCGCCTGGACGCGCCACGGCTTCCACGAGGACGGGCTCGTCTCGGCGGTGAACGTCGCCCGTCAGATGGGCGTTCCGATCCCCTGGGCGGCGTGATGCAGGCGCAGATCCTCTTCGGGCGCGTGTTCCACGCCCGCCGCCGGCCGGCGCGACACGCGTTCGCCTACCCCGTCTACTTCCTGCGCGTGCCGCTGTCGGCGATGGCCGCGGCGGGCCGCGGCATCCTATCGGTGGACCGCTGGAACCTCCTGGCGCTCATGAGCCGCGACCACGGGCCCCGCGACGGCTCGCCCCTCGAGCCGTGGGTGCGCTCGCAGCTCGCCCGCGCCGGGGTGCGCAACGCCGACGGCGAGATCGTGCTGCAGGCCTTCCCGCGCGTGCTGGGCTACGTCTTCAATCCCATCGCGATCTACTACTGCCACGACCGGGCGGGGGCGCTCCGGGCAGTGCTCTGCGAGGTGTCCAACACCTTCGGCGAGCGCCACAACTACCTCCTCGCGCACGCGGACGGCCGCCCGATCGGGCCGCGCGACTGGCTGCGCGCGCAGAAGGTCTTCCACGTCTCGCCCTTCTGCGAGGTGGAAGGCTTCTACCGCTTCCGCTTCGCCGGCGACGCCGGGGGCCAGCTCGCGCACATCGACTACCACGACCGGGAGGGCAAGCTCATCGCCACCTGCATCGACGGGCGCGCCGAGGCGATTCGCGCCCGCTCGCTCGCCAAGGCCTTCCTCGGCTACCCGTTCATCACCGCGGGCGTGATCGCCCGCATCCACTGGCAGGCGCTGCGGCTGTGGCTGAAGCGCGTGCCCTTCTTTTCCAAGCCCGAGCCGCCGCTCCAGGAGACGACCCGGTGAATTCCGCCCAGCACGCCGCGCAGCTTCCCGCTCCCACCTATTCGGCCCGCATCCTCTTCGGGGTGCTCTCGCGCCTGCGCAAGGGCCGCCTCGAGGTCACCACGCCCGAGGGCGTCCGGCGCGTGTTCGCCGGCGCCGCGGAAGGCCCTTCGGCCGACCTCGAGATCCGCGACTGGAAGGCCGTGGGCCGCATGGTCCGCGCGGCCGACATCGGCGTGGCCGAGTGCTGGCGCGACGGGCTCATCGCCACCCGCGACATGACGGCGCTGCTCGCCCTGTGCGAGGCCAACCAGCAGGCGCTCGAGTCGGTCTTCTACGGCAATCCCGTCGTGGCCCTCCTCTACCGGGTGGCGCACCTGCTGCGCCCCAACACGCGCGCGGGCTCCCGGAAGAACATCCACGCCCACTACGACCTCGGCAACGACTTCTACGCGCTGTGGCTCGACCGCACGATGACCTACTCCTCGGCCCTCTTCGCCCCGGGGCTCGACGGCTCGCTCGAGCGCGCGCAGGAAGCCAAGTACGAGCGCCTGCTGGACGCCCTGGGCGTCCAGGCCGGTCACCGCGTCCTGGAGATCGGCTGCGGCTGGGGAGGCTTCGCGGAGTACGCCGTGCGAACGCGCGGCTGCCGCTGGACCGGCATCACGATCTCGCGGGCCCAGCTCGACTACGCGCGCGAGCGCATCCGCAAGGCCGGGCTCGAGGAGCGCGTCGAGCTGCGCTTCCAGGACTACCGCGACCTCGACGGGACCTGGGACCGCATCGTCTCCGTGGAGATGATCGAGGCGGTGGGCGAGCGCTGGTGGCCGGCGTACTTCCGCCAGCTTCACGAGCGCCTCGTGCCGGGCGGCAAGGCCGCCATCCAGGCGATCACCATCGACGCGGCGGCGTTCCCGAAGTACCGGATCACGAGCGACTTCATCCGCGAGTACATCTTCCCCGGCGGGATGCTCGCGCCCGTGGAGCGGCTGGCGGCGCTGGCGCGCGGGGCCGGGCTCGCCGTGCACGAGCCCTTCCGCTTCGGGCCGCACTACGCCGAGACGCTTCGCCGCTGGCGCGAGGCCATCGACGCGAAGGAGCGCGAGATCAAGGCCCTCGGCTTCGACGACCGCTTCCTCGCCATCTGGCGTTTCTACCTGCATTACTGCGAGGTGGGATTCGACGCCGGGCGCATCGACGTCGCGCACCTGGAGATGGAGAGGCCGGCGTGACGCGATCGCTCCTCGCGGCGCTCGCACTCGCCGCGGCGCTCGCGCAGGCGCAGCCCGCGCAGGCCTCGCCGCCGCTGCCGCTGGCCCTCGCCTCGGAGATGCCGATGCTCAAGCCCCTGGGCGAGGGGCGGCTGAGGTGGTTCGGGCTGCACGTCTACGACTCCTCGCTGTGGGTGCCCGGCGAGGCGTGGTCCTTCGACCGCGTGTTCGCCCTCGACATCCGCTACGCCATGAACATCAAGGGGCGCGACCTCACGCAGCGAAGCCTCGAGGAAATGCGCAAGCTGGGCTTCACCGATCCCGCGAAGCTCAAGCGCTGGGAGGAGGCGATGGACCGCGTCTTTCCCGACATCCGGCCCGGCGACCGGCTGGTGGGCTTGAGCATCCCGGGGCGGGAGGCGCGGTTCTACGGCAAGGACCGGCTGCTCGGCACCGTGCCGGATCCGGAATTCGCGCGCGCCTTCTTCGCCATCTGGCTGGACGAGCGCACGAGCGAGCCGAAGCTGCGCGCGCGCATGCTCGGGCTTCCCGACTAGGGGGCGACCGTGGCCGCGCGACCCACGAGCCTCGAGCTCGCGGCCTACGGCGCGCTGGGGCTGCCGCTCGCCATGGCGGCGCTGCCCATCTACGTGCACGTGCCGAAGTTCTACGCCGACACGCTGGGCCTGTCGCTCGCGGGCGTGGGCGCGATCCTGCTCGCGGCCCGCATCGTGGACGCGGTGCAGGACCCGTTCTTCGGCTGGTGGAGCGACCGGGCGCGGGCGCGCGGCACGAGCCGCTGGGCCTTCGTGGCGGCGGGCGCGCCGCTGCTCGCCCTGGGCATGGCCGGGCTCTTCCACCCGCCCGCGGCGGGCTCCGGGGGACTTTCCGCGTGGCTCGTCGCGAACCTCGTCCTCGTCTACACGGCCTTCAGCCTCGTCACGGTGAGCTACCAGGCGCACGGCGCGGAGATCACCGACGACGTGGCGGGGCGCACGCGGGTGACGGCCTGGCGCGAGGGCTTCGCCCTCGTGGGCGTGTTCCTCGCCGCCGCGCTGCCGGAGGCGCTTCGCCAGTCGCTGGGAGAACGCGAGGGATTCGCGCGCTTCGCGATCGTCTTCGCGCCGCTCGTGCTGCTGGCGGCCGCGATCACGATCCTCGGCTCTCCCCCCGCCCACCCGCGGCGCCCGCCCGCGGGGACGGCCGCGCTCGGGACTTTCACCATTCCCCTGTCCAACGCCCCGTTCCGGCGCCTGCTCGCGATCTTCGTGCTGAACGGCATCGCGGCCTCGATCCCCGCCACCCTGGTGCTCTTCTTCATCGAGGACGTCGTGCGCCGTCCCGACCTCGGCCCCCCCTTCCTCATCGCCTACTTCGCGGCCGGCGCGGCGGGGCTGCCGTTCTGGGTGTGGCTCGCGCGGCGCATCGGCAAGGGGCGTTCGTGGCTCGCCGCGATGGCGGTCTCCATCTCCGCCTTCGCGTGGGCCTTCCTGCTGGGACCCGGTGACGTGGCGGCCTATCTCGCCATCTGCGTGCTGTCGGGCATCGGGCTGGGAGCCGACCTCGCGATCCCGCCCTCGCTCCTCGCCGACGTGATCGACGGGGACGAGGCGCGCGGGGCGGGGCGTCACGAGGGCGCCTACTTCGGGCTGTGGAGCCTCGTGACGAAGCTCAACCTCGCGCTCGCGGCCGGCATCGCGCTGCCGCTGCTGCAGGCCTTCGGCTACGCGCCGGGAGCGGCGAGCTCCCCCGAGTCCCTGCTCGTCCTCGCGGCGGTATACGCGCTGCTGCCCTGCGCGCTGAAGCTCGCCGCGGCGGGGGTGCTGGCGGCTTCGCCGTTTTGTCGCTCCGCTGGGTAAACCTTTGGAACACGGATGAACACGGATGGACACGGATGAACACGGATGATTCCTGAGCAGGAAACGCCTTGCCAATGAGGACGACCACCTTTCTCCAGGCAATGCGGCTCCAGCTCAAGATTTATCCGTGTCCATCCGTGTTCATCCGTGTTCCAAAGGTTTACTCCCCGCGTAGCGGGAAACAACCGAAAGGAGAAAGGAATGATCAGGAAAGCCATCGCGGGCATCGCGGCGCTGGTGCTCGCGGGATGCGCCACCGTGGCGCCGCAGGACTACGCCCGCGAGAAGCCCGTTCTCGACCTCAGGCAGTACTTCAGCGGCCAGGTGGACGCCTGGGGCATCGTGCAGGACCGCTCCGGCAGGGTGATCAAGCGCATGACCGTGGAGATGACCTGCACCTGGAACGGCGACGTGGGCACGCTCGACGAGCGCTTCACCTACGCCGACGGCACGAAGGAGACGCGCGTCTGGACGATCCGCAAGGACGGCGAGCGCTACACCGGCACGGCGGCCGACGTCGTGGGCGAGGCCAAGGGCGAGGCCTCCGGCAACGCGCTGCGCTGGAAGTACGTCCTCGACGCGAAGCGCGAGGATGGCGGTACCATCCACCTCGACATGGACGACTGGATGTGGCTCGTGGACGAGCGGACCCTGGTGAACAAGACCTCGTTCTCCAAGTTCGGCATCCGGTTCGGCGAGGTCACCATCTTCTTCCGCAAGCGCTAGCCCATGGCCCTCAATCCCCCCATCCGCGACTGGAAGGACCGGCGCTGCTGGATCGTCGGCGCCTCCACGGGCATCGGCGCGGCGCTCGCGGAGGCGCTCGCCGCGAAGGGCGCGAGGGTGGCCCTGTCCGCGCGCCGGCGCGAGCCCCTGGACGGGATGGCGGGCCGCTTCGGCAAGGGCCGCGCCCTCGTGCTGCCGCTCGACATCACCGACGCGCCCGCGCTCGAGAAGGCGGCGTCGTCGATGGCCAGGGCCTGGGGCGGCATCGACCTCGTCGTGCTCATGGCGGGGGAGTACCGGCCGATGCGGGCGTGGGAGCTCGACGTGGCGGCCGCGCGCTCGATGGTGGAGGTGAACCTCCTGGGCCCGCTCAACGCGCTGGCGGCGGTCGTGCCGAAGCTTCTCGCGCAGGGCAGCGGCACGATCGTGCTGGTGTCTTCGGTCGCGGGCTACCGGGGGCTTCCGAAGAGCCTCGTGTACGGGCCCACCAAGGCGGCGATGATCAACCTCGCCGAGGCGCTCTACCTGGACCTGCAGCCGAAGGGCATCGGCGTGTGCGTGGTGAACCCCGGCTTCGTGAGGACCCCCATGACGGCGCAGAACGATTTCCGCATGCCCGCGCTCATCGAGCCGGACGAGGCCGCGCGCGAGATCGTGGCGGGGCTCGAGGCGGGAGAGTTCGAGATCCACTTCCCGAAGCGCTTCACGCGCTTCCTGAAGCTGCTGCGCGTGCTGCCGTACGGCCGCTACTTCCCGGCCGTGCGCAAGGCGACCGGGCCGTGAGCGCCGCGGCGCTGGCGAACCTGAAGGCGTTCTGGGAGGGCCTCGCCCCCGAGCGGCTCGCCGGCATCGGCGCGGTCTACGCGCCGGACGCGTACTTCCGGGACCCGTTCAACGAGGTGCGCGGCGTGAAGGAGCTCGAGCGCATCTTCGGGCACATGTACGAGACCCTCGACGAGCCGCGCTTCACCATCACGGACACGATCCTCGAGGGCGGGCGGGCGGCGCTCATCTGGGACTTCGACTTCCGGGTCAGGAGCTGGAAGCCGGACGTGACGCGGCGCATCCACGGTCTCTCCGTCGTGCGCTTCGGCCCCGACGGGCGCGTGACGTACCACCGCGACTACTGGGACGCCGCGGGCGAGCTCTACGCCAAGCTGCCCCTGGTGGGGCCGCTCATGCGCTTCCTCGCCCGCAAGATGGCCTGATCAGGCCTTCGTGAACGCGGCGTGCAGGCCGCCGACGTCGCGGCCGGCTTCCTTGCGGATGACCGTCTCGTCGATCTTCCACTCGGCGAGCCCGTGCGCCCTGGCGAGGTCGCGAAGGTATCCGGGCGAGTGGGCGTAGCGGCCGGAGCGGGCGAGCCGGAAGCCCTCGCCGTCCTCGAGCCTTTCCACCGAAAAGGCGAACATCCCGCCGGGGGCCAGCGAGCGGGACACGGCGCGGAAGATGGGGTCGAGGTCGCCCACGTAGACGAAGACGTCCATGGCGGCGACGAGGTCGCAGCCGCCCGTGGGCCGGCCGTCGAGGTAGGCGGCGATCTCGGCCTCCTGCAGCGAGTCGTAGATGCCGCGCTCGCGCGCCTTCGCGAGCATTCCCGCGGAGAGGTCCGCGCCCGCGAGGCTCGCGGCCCAGGGCTTCAGCGCGATGCCCGAAAGCCCCGTTCCGCAGCCGAGGTCCTCGATGCGCAGCCTGCCTTCCCGGCCGGCGAGCCAGGGCGAGAGGAACTCGACCATGCGCTGCGGCGTGCGGTACTCGAGGTCCTGCACGAGGCGCTTGTCGAAGTCCTCGGCGAAGCGGTCGAAGAAGTCGCGGATGTAGTCGTCGGGGGCGCGCCCGGTCTGCACGCCGGCGATGGCGTCGCGAAGGTGCCGCAGGCCGTCGTTGGACGGATCGATGGCGAGCGCGTGGTCGATGGCCTCGACGGCCTGGGCGTCGAGGCCGGCCGAATGGCAGAGCTCGCCCAGGTTTACCCACGCCACGGCGTAGTCGGGCTTGAGGCGGACGGCCTCGCGAAGCTGCGCGATGCCCTCCTGCATGCGCTTGAGCTTGCCGAGCGTCTGGCCGAGGTTGTTGCGCGCCGTGTGCGAGGCGGGATCGGCGGAAACGGCGCCCGCGAAGGCCTGCGCGGCCGCCTCGCGATCGCCGCGCGCGAGCGCGCACATGCCCAGGCCGTTGAGCACCGGGCCGGTGCCGGGCCGAAGCCGGATCGCGCGGCCATAGGCCTCCTCGGCCTGCGCCCACTGCCCGTGCCGCTCGAGGAGGTTGCCGAGGTTGGCCCAGGCCTCGAAGAACGCCGGGCGCAGGGCGAGCGCCTTGCGGTAGGAGGCCACCGCCTCCTCGGCCCGTCCGGCGCCCGCCAGGCACATGGCGCGGATGAAGTGGAACTGCGGGTCGGCGCCGGCGAGCGAGACCGCCTTGTCGATCGCGGGCAGCGCCTGCGCCGGACGGCCCTGGAACAGCGCGGAGAGCGCGAGGACGTGGTGCGCCTCGGCGTTGCGCGGCTGGCGCGAGAGCACCTGGCGCGCGAAGGCCTCCGCCTGGAGGAAGCGGCCTTCGTGGACGAGCTGCGCGGCCGCGCGCAGCTGCTCGGCGACGGGGACGGCCGGGCTCAATTGCGCTTCGGCGCCTCGGCGATGTACTCGAAGGCCTTGACCACGCGCTGCACGCCGGAGGTCGAGCGGGCGACTTCGACCGCCGCGTCGCCCTCGGCCTGGGTGACGATGCCCATGAGGTAGACGATGCCGTCCTCGGTGACGACCTTCACGTGGTTGGGGGAGAACTTCCCGTTGCCCACCATGCGCGTCTTCACGTTCGTGGTGATGAGCGAGTCGCTGCCCCGCGAGGTCATGGAGCTGTTGCCGCCCACCGCCAGCTCGTTCACCACGCCGGCCACCGGGACGATCGACTTCACCGCCTCCTCGATGGCCTTCTTCATCTCCTCGGTCGGCGCCTGGCCCGTGAGCAGCACGCGGCGGTTGAAGCTGGTGCCGTTCACGTGCGCGGCCTTGAAGTCGCCGTTCACGCGGGCGAGCACCTTCCACTCGATGTTCTCGTCCTCGACGTAGGTGCCGGTGGTGCGGCGGTCCTCGACCATCAGGGCGACCGTGCCGGCGCCGACGGCGGCGGCGGTGACGCAGCCCTGGAGGACGGGAACCGCGGCGGCGAGGGCGAGGAGGGTGAGGAGTCTCTTGGTCATCGGGATTCTCCGTGCAGGACGTTGTCGATCGTGTCGCACAGACAGTGCAGCGCCAGGATGTGGACCTCCTGGACGCGCGCCGTGCGCGCGTGCGCGACGTTGAGGTGGTGGTCGGTCGGGGCGAGCATCGCCGCCATCTGGCCGCCGTCCCGCCCCGTGAGCGCCACCACCGCCATGCCGCGCGCCTTGGCGGCCTTCATGGCGGCCACGACGTTGGCCGAGTTGCCCGAGGTCGAGATCGCGAGCAGCACGTCCCCCTCGCGGCCCAGCGCCTCGACCTGCTTGGCGAAGACCGCCTCGTAAGAGTAGTCGTTCGCGATCGCGGTGAGCGCCGAGGAGTCGACCGTGAGCGCGATGGCCGGCAGCCCCGGTCGCTCGCGCTCGAAGCGGCCGACGAGTTCGGCCGCGAAATGCTGGCAGTCGGCGGCCGAGCCGCCGTTGCCGCAGGCGAGCACCTTGTTGCCGCGGCCGAGCGCCGCGGCGACGGCCTCGCCCGCGCGCGCGATGGCGGGCGCGAGGCTCTCGCGCATGCGCTGCTTGAGGGCGATGGCGTCCTCGAAATGGCTGCGTACCTGGGCGACGTGATCCATGGGAAGGGCTTTCGGGCCTGGCGAGCCTGGCATTGTATCGTCACGCGGCCTCGAAGGCGCCGCGGATCCACGCGGGAGATCCCGCGGGGCCGTCGAGGGTAAGGACATCGAATCGGCAGGGCGGTTCCGCACGAAGCCGCGAAAGATAGTGTCGGGCGGCGGCGACGATGCGCCGCTGCTTGCGTGCGTCGACGCTCGCGGCGGCCCCGCCCCACGCGGCCCACGAGCGCAGCCGCACTTCCAGGAAGACGAGCACGGCCCCCTCGCGGGCGACGATGTCCACCTCGCCGAGCCGCGTGCGGTAGTTGCGCGCGAGGATGGCGAGCCCCTGCGCCGCGAGGAAGCGGGCGGCGAGTTCCTCCGCCGCCTCGCCGCGAAGGCGGGCGCGGACGCGGGACGGGGCGTTCATTGCGCGGGGGCGAGCGGGACGGCGCGGCCGGAATCGAAGCCCGCGGGGACGAGCGTGCGCGTGAAGTGCCGGTCGGCGTCGAGGGCGATCCGCCCCGTCACGCCGTCGAGCGAGAAGGACTTGAGGTCCGCCTGCAGCAGCAGCGAGCTGAGCCGGTAGGCGTCGATCCCCAGGGCGTAGAGCCTCTCCTGCTCCACCGAGATCGAGGCGGGAGCGGCGGGATAGACCATGACGGCGGGGTGGTCGGGCTGGACGAACCAGGGCATGTCCACGTAACGCACACCCTCCAGGTCGACGTTGACAGTGGCGTCCGCGCGCGGGTCCACGCCGAGGGAGGTGGTGTAGATGGGCAGCGAGCCGGAGATGTAGGGCCGCACCGCGCGCGTGGTCGCCTGGTCCAGGGCGAGGAAGACCATGTCGCCGCGCAGGGCGGCGATGCGCTCCTTGATGGCGGGCGCCTCCTCGACGCCGCCGGCGAAGGTCACGCGGCGCGCCTCGCCCGCGGCGCGGCCCCACTCGCGCTCGAAGGCGTCGGCCACGCGCCGCGCGAGCGGCGTCGGCGCGACGATGACGATGGCCGCGCGCCAGCCGTCGTTGATCGCGAGGAGCGCGGCCTGCCGGGCCTCCTGCTCCGCCGAGAGGGAGATGGAGTACATCTTCGCCGGCATCGGCTCCTCCTGCGGCTGGTTGAGCACCAGCGTGGGCTGGCGCGGGCAGTCGCTGCGCGCGAGCCCCGTGGCCCCGTCGCGCGTGAGCCCGGCCACGACGAGCACGGCCCCCTCGCGCTGCGCCTTCAGGCAAAGCTCCAGGACCGCGGGCCCGTCGTCGGCGGCGGGGTAGACGCGCACCGGCAGCGCGTTGCGGCCCGCGACCTCGCCGGCGGCGAGGAATCCCAGGCGGACGGCGTCGGCCACGCGACCCAGGGCCGGGGAGGAAAGCGGCAGGATGAGGGCCACGTGCGGCGCGGGGCCGGCCGGGATCGGCGCGCGGGCGGGCGCCGCGGGCGCTGCCGCCGGAGGCGGTGGCTGCGACGGGTCGCGCAGCGGCGTCACCACCGTGGTCGGCGCGAGCCCCGACGGCGTGGTTGTCTCGGGCGACGCGTCGGCCGAGAATGCCGGCGGTGCCGCGAGCAAGGCGGCGAGGAGGATCGCGTCGATGCGCGCGAAGGGCGAGGGCAAGAAGGGCGACTCCGATTCGCCGGCCGCGGCTGGCCGGGCGGGGACGTTGCCCGGAGGATTATATGTGGTGGCGACGCCCATCGGGAACCTGGGCGACCTCACGGAGCGCGCGCGGCTCACGCTCGCGGCGTGCGACGTGGTGGCCGCCGAGGACACGCGCGTGGCGCGCTCCCTGCTGGCCCACCTGGGCATCGGCGCGCGCGTGATCGCGGTGCACGAGCACAACGAGCGCGCGGCGGCCGAGGCGGTGCTCGCCCTGCTGCGCGAGGGGAAGTCGGTGGCGCTCACGAGCGACGCCGGCACCCCGGCCGTGAGCGATCCCGGCGCGCTGCTCGTCGACCGCGTGCGCGCCGAGGGCTTCGCGGTGGTGCCCGTCCCGGGGCCGAGCGCGCTCACCGCGGCCCTCTCGGCGAGCGGCGTGGCCGCCGACGGCGTCGTCTTCGCGGGCTTCCTGCCGGCCCGGGGCGCCGAGCGCAAGCGGCGCCTGGCCGAGCTCGCCGCCGGCCCCTGGGCCATCGCGCTCTTCGAGTCGCCGCACCGCATCGAGGCCACGCTCGCGGACCTGCACGCGGCCCTGGGCGATCGCGACGTGGTCGTCTGCCGCGAGCTCACCAAGCGCTTCGAGACGATCGCGCGCGTGCCGCTCGCGCTCGCCGTCGACTGGCTGCGCGCGGACGGGAACCGCTCGCGCGGCGAGTTCGTCCTCGTCGTCGAGGGCCGGCCCGTGGAGGCGGCCCCCCGCGCCGATCCCCGGCGCGTCCTCGAGGCGCTGCTCGCCGAGCTCTCGGTGAAGCAGGCGGCCGCGCTCGCCGCGAGGATCACGGGCGCGAACCGCAGCGAGATGTACGCGATGGCGCTCGCGACGAAGGAAGAGGGCGGGGCGGGCAAGGCGAAGGGCGGCCGGAAGCGATAAGATCGCGCGATGGCCGAGACTCTCACGATCGCCCGCCCCGACGACTGGCACGTCCACTTCCGCGACGGCGAGCTCATGAAGTCGGTCGTGGGCGCCACGGCGCGCCAGTTCGGCCGCGCCATCGTGATGCCGAACCTCAAGCCGCCGGTCACGACGGTGGAGCAGGCGCGGGCCTACCGCGACAGGATCCTCGCGGCGCGGCCGGCGGGCTCGGACTTCGAGCCGCTGATGACGCTCTACCTCACGGACAACACCCCGCCCGACGAGATCGCGAAGGCCGCGGCCTCCGGCTTCGTGAAGGCGGTCAAGTACTACCCCGCCGGCGCCACGACCAACTCCGACTCCGGCGTCACCGACATCCGCCGCTGCGACGCGGTGTTCGAGGCGATGGCCGCGCACCGCCTGCCGCTGCTGCTGCACGGCGAGGTGACCGATCCCGAGGTCGACGTCTTCGACCGCGAGAAGGTGTTCATCGAGAGGTTCCTGCGGCCCCTCGAGCGGCGCTTTCCGAAGCTGCGCATGGTGCTCGAGCACATCACGACGCGCGAGGCCGCGCTCTTCGTCTCCAGCGCGCCGGAGAACGTCGCGGCCACGATCACCGCGCACCACCTGCTGCTCAACCGCAACGCCCTCTTCGCCGGCGGCGTCCGCCCGCACCACTACTGCCTGCCGGTGCTCAAGCGCGAGACGCACCGCCTGTCGCTGCTGAAGGCCGCGGTCTCCGGCAACCCGCGCTTCTTCCTGGGCACGGACACGGCGCCGCACTCGCGATCGGCGAAGGAGTCGTGCTGCGGGAGCGCCGGCATCTACACCGCGCACGCGGCCCTGGAGCTCTACGCCGAGGTCTTCGAGCGCGAGGGGGCCCTGGACCGGCTGGAGGGATTCGCGAGCCACTACGGGCCCGACTTCTACGGCCTGCCGCGGAGCACGCGCAAGGTCACGCTCGCCAAGGAGCCGTGGGAGGTGCCCGCGGCCTATCCCTTCGGCGACGGGACCGTGGTGCCGCTTCGCGCCGGCGAGCGCCTCGCCTGGCGCTTCCGCGACTAGGCCGGGCGACCCGCGATGGACTGGGCCGCGGCGCAGGCGAGGCTGCGTGGCCCGGCTTTCGCGCCCATCGCGCCCGCGCTCGCCCGGCTCGACCCGTCGCGCTGGCCCACGCACGGGGAGCTCACCGCGCTCGCGGAGGGCGTGGTCACCGCGACCGGGCTGCCGGTGCGCTTCGTGCCGCCGCGCGCGCGCGGCGAGGCGGGGACCACCTACTACGAGGTGCGCATCGCGCGCTCGGGCGAGGTCGAGACGCGCGCGGACAACTGGCACGACCTCTTCAACGCGCTCGCCTGGATCGCCTGGCCGCGGGCGAAGGCGGCCATCAACGCGCAGCACGCGGCGATGCTCGCCGAGGGCGGCGAGGAAGAGGGGAGGCGCCGCCGCCCGGAGCGCGACGCGCTCACCCTCTTCGACGAGGGAGGCGTCGTGGTGGCCTCCCGCTCGCCCGCGCCGCTGCGGCTCATCCGCGACTTCGAGTGGAAGGAGCTCTTCTGGCGTCGCCGCGGCGAGCTCGCGGGCGAGGTGCGCTTCCTCGCCTTCGGCCACTCGCTGCTGGAGAAGATGCTCGATCCCTTCGTCGGCATCGTGGCCAAGACGGTCTTCCTGCCCGTGGACGACTTCTTCACGATGCTCCCGCCGGAGGCGCAGGTCGCGCGCGCCGACGAGCTCCTCGCCGCGCACTTCGCCGCGCGCGCGCGCTTCCCCTCCCCGCGGGCCATGGCGCCGATGCCGGTGCTGGGCATCCCGGGGTGGTGCGCGGAGGGCGAGCGCGAGGCCTTCTACGACGACGAGTCGCACTTCCGCCGCAAGCCGGAGAAATGGGGTCAGGTTACTTTTCCGATTCCGGAAAAGTAACCTGACCCCATTTCTTCTCCGTAGAATGACGGGGTGAAGCAGGCCGGACGGTCGCCGTGCCGCGGATGCGGTGCGGAGGAAAGTCGGGACTCCACAGGGCAGCGTAGCGGGTAACCCCCGTCCGCCGTGAGGCGAGGATCAGAGCAACAGAGACGAGCCGGTTCAGTCCGGGTGAAACGGGCAATCTCTACGCGGAGCAACACCAAATAGGCAGACGACGACGCGGCCCGCCGAGTCTGCGGGTAGGTGGCTCGAGCGCCGCGGCAACGCGTCGCCCAGAGGGATGACCGTCATACCCCGCGAGGGGCGTAACAGAATCCCGCTTACAGGCCTGGTTCACTTTTCGATTTCCGCGCGGGCGAGCCCGGCCCAGTCGTCGGGCCGCATCCTCGCCACCACCACGAATCTCGCGCCCGCGGGCTTGAGCACCGCCGCCTCGCCCTCGGCGAGGTGGGGCGGCCCCGCGATGGCGCGGAACGGGTTGCCGTGGCTCGTGATCATGCGAAGCGTTCCCGGCGCCGGCGGCGAGGCCAGCAGCGCGGCGAGCCTCGTGTAGTCGGCGTTCGCCGCGGAGGTGCCCTCGTAGCCGCGCACGACCGCCGACGGATCCGCGCGGCCGAACATGAGGCGCCCCGTCTCCATCGTGCGGCAGAACGGGCTCGCGATCACCTCGCCCACGGGCAGGCGGAGCGCGCGGATCGCTTCCCCGATGGCACGCGCCTGCGCGCGCCCGGCCTCCGAGAGGTTCCTCTGCGCGGCGCAGTCGCCCAGGCCCGCGGCGGGGCGGTCGCTCTGGCTGAAGTCGGTCGCGGTGTGACGGAAGTAGAGCGTGAAGCCGCCCGCCCGCAGCGCGCGCAGGAGCGCCGCTCCCTCGAGCGCGTGCGCGGGATCGGGCGAGGAATCGCCTTCGGCAAGGGCCGTCGTGGCGAGCAGGAGCGCCGCCGTTGCGGCGGCGCAGCGAGCGCGGATGGTGCGATGCAGCATCGAAGCCTCCTTCGGACCGCTTCGTCGATCCCCTCGCAGGGGGCGCTCAGGGCGGCGTGGGATCAATCTTATCAAACGACTTTCAATAGGTTTTATAACCCTTTGAAAACATTGACTATAGAAAACCCAAAATTCCTGTGAGGAACCTCCGCTAAGTCCCTGTCGCACAAGAAAAAATCCCGATTTCCCCCCTTGACTCCCCGGAATCGACTCAATACAGTGTGCGGAAGTGGGAAAAATTGGGAAATCCTAGGAAACCGGGTCCCCCGGTTGGCCAGGCGGTCCCGAAAAGGGGGGGCAAGGTGTTTCAGGGAGCATCGCAGATCAACCTCGACGCGAAGGGCCGCCTGGCGGTGCCGACGCGCGTGCGCGATCCCCTGACGCAAGGCGGCACGGTGCCGGTCGTCCTCACGGCGCACCCGGACAAGTGCCTGCTGCTCTACCCCGCTCCCGCGTGGGAGCCGGTGCGGGCCAAGGTCATGGCCTTCCCGAGCCTCGATCCCGCCTTCAACCCGTGGAAGCGCCTGCTCGTCGGCTTCGCCGAGGAGCTCTCGCTCGACGGGGCGGGAAGGCTCCTCGTTTCCCCCGAGCTGCGCGCCTTCGCGGGCATCGACAAGCGCGTGATGTTCATCGGCCAGGGAAGCTACTACGAGATCTGGGACCTCGAGCGCTGGCAGCAGCAGCTCGACCGGCTCACCGCCGGCGGCAGTCCCGTCTTGCCACCCGGGATGGAGAACTTCTCGCTGTGACGCGGCCGGTGCCCCCGGGACCCCGACCGCTCAGCAGCGCAGGAGCGATCCCCGGCACCAGGCACCCCCGTCTTTTCCACCGTGAGTGAGGTAGCCCATGTCCCGGTCCTTCTCGAAGAAGCCGTCGCTGCCCTCCGTGTCCGCGCCGACGGGATCTACGTCGATGGCACCTTTGGCCGCGGCGGGCACAGCGCGGCCATCCTCGCCCTGCTCGGTGTTCGCGGAAGACTTCTCGCTTTTGATCAGGACCCCGCGGCGATTGCGTCTTGCGCGCTCCAAGATCGACGTCTTGAGCTGATCCATGGGCGCTTCTCGACGATGAAGGCGGAGCTCGGCGCGCGCGGCGTGACGCGCGTGGCGGGCGTGCTGCTGGACCTGGGCGTGTCCTCGCCGCAGCTCGACGAGGCGCATCGCGGATTCAGCTTCGCCGCCGACGGCCCGCTCGACATGCGCATGGACCCCACCCGGGGGGAGTCGGCCGCCGAATGGCTCGACCGGGCCACAGAACAAGAAATCAGGGAGGTGATAGGGACCTATGGGGAAGAACGGTTTGCTAAACAGGTTGCAGGAGCGATTGTTGCGGCAAGGAGCCGCGAACCTGTCCGGACCACAGGGCAGCTTGCCGCGATCGTGGGTGGCGCGGTTCGGACGCGCGAGCCGGGCAAGCACCCGGCGACCCGGACCTTTCAAGCTCTTCGGATTCACGTCAATCAAGAGCTTGCGGAGCTCGAGATGACGCTGCCGCAGGCGGTCGACCTCCTCGAGCCCGGCGGGCGGCTGGCGGTGGTGAGCTTCCACTCGCTCGAGGACCGCATCGTGAAGAACTTCCTTCGCGAAGGCTCGACGGCCGACCGGCTTCCGCGCGGCGTCCCGGTGCGCGCGAAGGACCTTCCCCAGCCCCGCCTGCGCCTCGTGGGCCGCGCCATCCGGCCCACGCGGGCCGAGACCGACGCCAACCCCCGGGCGCGAAGCGCCACGCTGCGCGTGGCCGAGCGCACGGACGCCTGAGGAGGCCAGCCGCCATGACCCGCGTGAACCTGCTCCTGCTCGCCGTCGCCATCGCCTGCGCCCTCGGGGTCATCACGGCGCAGCACAAGTCGAGGAAGCTCTTCATCGACCTGGAGGCGGGGCAGGCCGAGGCCAAGCGCCTCGACGAGGAGTTCACGCAGCTGCAGCTCGAGCAGGGCACCTGGTCCACGAACAAGCGCGTCGAGGCCGTGGCCTCGCGCTCGCTGGGCATGCAGCTTCCGCAGCCGGGCGCCACCCGGGTGATCACGCTGGACGCCGCCCCGGAGGCCGCGAAGCGATGAGGTTCGAGAAGCGCACGCCGCAGCTTCGCCTGCGCCTCGAGGGCTGGCGCTCGCGCTTCGTGCTCGGGCTCGTCGCGGCGGGCTTCGCCGTCCTCGCGGGCCGCGCCTTCTTCCTGCAGGGGCTCAACCACGGCTTCCTGCAGCAGAAGGGCGAGGCGAGGTACGGACGCGTGGTCGAGATGCCGGCCTCGCGCGGCCCGGTGAAGGACAGGAACGGGCAGCCCCTCGCGATCTCCACGCCCGTGGAGTCCATCTGGGCGAGCCCCGAGGACTTCGAGGCGGACGAGGCGAAGCTGCGCTCGCTCGCCCGCGTCCTCGGCATGGACGCGGGGGAGATCCGCCAGAAAGTTGCCAACAAGGATCGCCAGTTCGTCTGGCTCAAGCGCCAGATCTCGCCCGAGCAGGCGCTCAAGGTGATGGCGCTCAACGTGCCGGGGGTGTTCCAGCAGCGCGAGTACCGCCGCTACTACCCGGCGGGCGAGGTGATGGCGCACGTGGTGGGGTTCACCGGCATCGACGACAGCGGCCAGGAGGGCATCGAGCTCGCCCAGCAGTCCTGGCTCGCCGGCACGCCGGGAAGCCGCAAGGTGATCAAGGACAGGAAGGGGCGCATCGTCGAGGACGTCGAGAGCCTGCGCGTGCCGCGCGACGGCAGGGAGCTGCTGCTCGCGATCGACCAGCGCCTGCAGTTCCTGGCGCACCGCGAGCTCAAGGCCGCCGTGGAGGCGAACCGCGCCAAGGGCGGCTCGCTGGTGATGATCGACGCGCGCTCGGGCGAGGTGCTGGCGCTCGTGAACCAGCCCGACTACAACCCCAACAACCGCGCCGCCGTGACGGGCCGGCAGACGCGCAACCGCTCCGTGACCGACATCTTCGAGCCCGGCTCGACGATGAAGCCCTTCACGGTCGCCGCCGCCCTCGAGGCGGGCATCGTGAAGCCGCAGACGGTCATCCAGACCGCGCCGGGGTCGATGACGATCGGCGGATGGACCATCAGCGACGCGCACCCGCACGGCGCGCTCACGGTGGAGCAGGTGATCCAGAAGTCCTCCAACGTCGGCACCGCCAAGATCCAGCTGCAGATGGCGGCCGAGGACATGGGCGCCTTCTACCGCGAGCTGGGATTCGGCGCGCCGCCGCAGACGGGATTCCCCGGCGAGGCGAAGGGGCTGCTGCGCCCGCCCGCGACGTGGAAGCCCATCGAGCAGGCGACGATGGCCTACGGCCACGGCATCTCGGTGTCGCTGCTGCAGATCGCGCGCGCCTACACCGTCTTCACCAACGACGGCCACCTGCTGCCGCTGTCGCTGCTGCGCCGCGACGCGCGCCCCATCGGCCGGCCGCTCGTCTCGCGCGAGACCGCGCGCGAGGTCTCGCACATGATGGAGATGGCCGTGGGGCCCGGCGGCACCGCGCCGCGCGCGGCCGTTCCCGGCTACCGCGTCGCGGGCAAGACCGGCACCGCGCACAAGCCGGAGGCCGGCGGCTACGCCGAGCACAAGTACGTCTCGTCCTTCGTCGGCTTCGGCCCGGTGTCGGAGCCGCGCTTCATCGTGGCGGTGATGCTCGACGAGCCCGGTGGCGGCAAGTATTACGGGGGTGACGTGAGCGCGCCCGTGTTCGCTTCCGTGATGGGAGCGGCGCTGCGCATGTTCGCCGTGCCGCCGGATGCGCCGCAGACCCTCAACGTGCAGGCGCCGGCGCGACCGGCCGCCACCGAGGCCCGCGCCCCCGCGGCCGGGAGCGAGGGATGATCGCCGTGGCCGAGCCCGTGCGCGCCTCCGCCCCGCCGCTCGTCGAGCGCCTGGCCGCGCTGGGCGTTCCCCTCGCCGACCTCACGACGGACTCGCGCGGCGTGAAGCACGGCAGCGTGTTCCTCGCGTATCCGGGGAGCAGCCGCGACGGCCGGATGTTCATCGCCGACGCCATCGCGCGCGGCGCGGCCGCCGTGATCTTCGAGCGCGGCGATTTCGAGTGGGATTCGGACTGGGACGTGCCGCACCTCGCCGTGGACGACCTGCGCGCGCGCGCGAGCGAGATCGCGGGCATCGTGCACGGCGACCCTTCCGCGAAGCTGTGGATGGTGGGCGTCACCGGCACCAACGGCAAGACCTCCGTGGCGCAGTGGACGGCGCACGCCTTCGACGGCCTCGGGCGGCGCGCCGCGGTGCTGGGCACGCTGGGCAACGGCCTCGTGGGCGAGCGCGCGGAGGCGAGGAACACCACGCCCGACCCGGTCGTGCTGCAGCGCGAGCTGGCGGACTACCTGCGCCGCGGCGCGAAGGTGGCGGCGATGGAGGTCTCCAGCCACGGCCTGGACCAGGGGCGCGCGGCCGGCATCAAGTTCGACGTCGCCGTGTTCACCAACCTCACGCGCGACCACCTCGACTACCACGGCACGATGGAGGCCTACGCGGAGGCGAAGTTCAGGCTCTTCCAGGCGCGCGGCGTGGGCCGCGCGGTGATCAACGTCGACGACGACTGGGGGCGCCTGTTCGCCGGGCGCCTGGCCGGTACCCCCGTCGAGGTGATCGGCTACGGGCTCTCGGGCGGGCGCCTGCGCGCCTGCGGCCTGCAGCAGTCGGAGGCGGGACTGCGCTTCCGCGTCGAGGGCGACTGGGGCGCGGGCGAGGTGGCCGTGCCGGTGCTGGGCGCCTTCAACGTCTCGAACCTCCTCGCCGTGACGGGCACGCTCCTCGCGAGCGGCGTGCCCTTCGGGACCGCGCTCGCGGCCCTGTCGGGATTGAGGCCCGTGCCGGGGCGCCTCGAGCGCCTGGGCGGGGGCGATGCCCCGCTCGCGGTCATCGACTACGCGCACACGCCCGACGCGCTCGAGAAGGCGCTTGCCGCGGTGCGCCCGGTGGTGGCGCGCGGCCGGCGCCTCATCTGCGTCTTCGGCTGCGGCGGCGACCGCGACGCGGGCAAGCGCCCCATCATGGGCGAGGCCGCGGCGAGGCTCGCCGACCACGTGATCGTCACCAGCGACAACCCGCGCAGCGAGGATCCGCGCGCGATCATCGACCAGGTGCTCTCCGGCGTCCTGAGCGGCAGCGTCGAGGCCGTCGCCGACCGCCAGGTGGCGATCTTCTCCGCCATCCACCAGGCCGTCCCCGGCGACGTGGTCCTGCTGGCGGGCAAGGGGCACGAGACCTACCAGGAGATCGCCGGCGTGCGCCACCCGTTCAGCGACGCCGAGGTGGCCGCCGCCGCGCTGGAGGCCCGACCGCGATGAGCCCTCCCGGCCCGGTGCCCGCCCCGATGATGGACCTGGACGAGGTCGCCCGCGCCACGGGCGGCACGGCGGCGGGCGAGCGCGCGGCCATCTCGGGCGTGGCCACCGACAGCCGCACGATCGAGCCCGGCGACCTCTTCGTAGCGCTGCGCGGCGCGAACTTCGACGGCCACGACTACGTCCCGCAGGCCATCGGCCGCGGCGCCGCCGCCGCGCTCGTCTCCCGCCGCGTCGGCAGCGAGCGCGAGATCCCGCAGGTGCTGGTGAAGGACACGCGCGCCGCCCTCGGGCGGCTCGCCGCGGCGTGGCGCGCGCGCTTCGCGCTGCCGGTCGTGGCGGTCACCGGCAGCAACGGCAAGACCACCGTGAAGGACATGCTCGCCTCGGTCCTCGCCGCGCACTGCGGCGGGCGCGACGAGGTGCTCGCCACCGAAGGCAACCTCAACAACGACATCGGGCTGCCGCTCATGCTGCTGCGGCTGCGCGAGCGCCACCGCTACGCCGTGCTCGAGATGGGCATGAACCACGCGGGCGAGATCGACTACCTCTCGCGCCTGGCCTCGCCGGGCGTGGCGCTGGTGAACAACGCGCACCGCGCCCACGTCGGCCTGCTCGGCTCGGTCGAGGCCATCGCGCGGGCCAAGGGCGAGATCTACGCGGGCCTGCGCCCGGGCGGCATCGCGCTGGTCAACGCCGACGACGCCTTCGCCGGCTACTGGAAGGGCCTCGCCGCCGGCCGGTCCGTCGTCACCTTCGGCACCGCCGGGGACGCCGACGTGCGCGGCCACGTCGAGGACGGGCAGCTGCGGCTGGTGACCCCGCTCGACGCCTTCGCCGTCACGCTGCAGGTCCCCGGGGAGCACAACGCGAGCAACGCGATCGCGGCCTGCGCCGCCGCCTTCGCCCTCGAGATCCCGCCGCGCGCCATCCAGGCGGGACTGGCGGCCTATGCCGGCACCAGGGGCCGCCTGCAGGCGCGCCGCGGCGCCGGCGGCTCGACCGTCATCGACGACACCTACAACGCGAACCCCGACTCCATGAAGGCCGCCATCCGCGTCCTCGCGGCGGCGCCGGGAAGGCGCGTGCTGGTGATGGGCGACATGGGCGAGCTGGGCGGCGAGGAGGCGGCCCTGCACGCCGAGGTCGGCGCCTTCGCCAGGGCCGCCGGGATCGAGCGCCTGCTCGCGCTCGGGCCGCTCAGCGCGCACGCGGCGAAGGCCTTCGGCGCGGGAGCCACGCACTTCCCCGCCATCGAGGGGCTGCTGTCGGAGGCGCGCGTGGAGTCGGCGAAGAAGAACGTGACGCTGCTGGTGAAGGGCTCCCGGTTCATGCGCATGGAGCGCGTGGTCGAGCGCCTGGCCGCGGAGGGACCCGATGCTGCTTGAGCTGGCCCAATGGCTCGCGACGGAGGTCCGCGCCTTCAACGTCTTCACCTACATCACGCTGCGCGTGGTGCTCGCCGCGCTCACGGCGCTCGCCATCTCCTTCGTGATCGGGCCGGCCATGATCCGGCGGCTCACCGCCTACAAGATCGGCCAGGCCGTGCGCGACGACGGCCCGCAGACCCACCTCGTGAAGTCGGGGACGCCCACCATGGGCGGCGCCCTCATCCTGGTGTCGGTGGCGGTCACCACGCTGCTGTGGGCCGACATCGAGAACCGCTACGTCTGGATCTGCCTTGCCACCACGCTGGGCTTCGGCGCCATCGGCTGGGTGGACGACTGGCGCAAGGTCGTGCACCGCAACCCCAAGGGGCTGTCGGCGCGCGCCAAGTTCTTCTGGCAGTCGGCGATCGCCCTGGTCGCGGTGGCGGCGCTCGCGTGGAGCGCGAAGCTGCCGGCGCAGACCGAGCTCCTCGTGCCCTTCTTCAAGACGGTGGCGATCCCGCTGGGCGCGATCGGCTTCGTGATCCTGGGCTTCTTCGTCGTGGTGGGGACCTCGAACGCGGTGAACCTCACCGACGGCCTGGACGGGCTGGCCATCATGCCCACCGTGATGATCGCCGGCGCGCTCGCGGTGTTCGCCTACGTGACCGGGCACGCCGTGTTCTCGAAATACCTGGGCTTCCCCTTCATCTCGGGGGCGGGAGAGCTCGCGGTCTTCTGCGCGGCCATCGCCGGCGCGGGGCTCGCGTTCCTCTGGTTCAACGCCTACCCGGCCGAGGTGTTCATGGGCGACGTGGGCGCGCTCGCGCTCGGGGCGGCGCTCGGCATGGTGGCGATCGTGGTCCGGCAGGAGATCGTGCTCTTCATCATGGGCGGCGTGTTCGTGGTGGAGACGCTCTCCGTGATGATCCAGGTGGCCTCCTTCAAGCTCACCGGCCGGCGCGTCTTCCGCATGGCGCCGTTGCACCACCACTACGAGCTCAAGGGCTGGAAGGAGAACCAGGTCGTGGTGCGCTTCTGGATCATCACGATGATGCTCGTCCTCTTCGGGCTCTCGACCCTCAAGCTCAGGTAGGCGCGAAAGGAGATGGCCAATGGCGAATGGGCAGGCAAGACCGTTCTCGTTCTGGGGCTCGGTGACACGGGGCTTTCGTGCGTTCGTTGGCTCGCTCAGGAAGGCGCGCGGCTGCGCGGCGCCGACACGCGGCAAGCGCCTCCGGCCCTGGGAGCGGTCCGCGAGGCGGTCCCCGGAATCCGCGTCGACCTCGGTCCATTCCGACCCGAGAGCCTGGCAGGCGTGGACGCGGTCGCTGCGAGTCCGGGCATTGCGCTTCGCGAGCCGGTCCTCCGCGAGGCCCTCGCCCGCGGCATCGAGGTCGTCGGCGACGTCGAGATCTTCGCGCGCGAAGTGGCGCGCGCGGCAACCGGAGCGCGCGTGATCGGCATCACCGGCACCAACGGCAAGAGCACCGTGACGGCGCTCGCGGGCGCGATGACGCGCGCCGCGGGGCTCTCCACGGTGGTGGCCGGCAACATCGGCCTGCCGGTGCTCGACGCGCTTCGCGAGGCGCGGGCCTCGGGCCACCCGCAGGCGTGGGTGGTCGAGCTTTCCAGCTACCAGCTCGAGACGACCTCGAGCCTCGCCCTGGACGCGGCCGCGATGCTCAACCTCACGCAGGACCACCTCGACCGCTACGAGACGATGGCCGGCTACGCCGCGGCCAAGGCGCGCATCTTCCGCCACTGCGGGACGCGCGTGCTCAACCGCGACGATCCCTGGAGCCTGGGCATGAAGGGCGGGGCGAGCGTCACCTTCGGGCTGGGCGAGCCGGCAGGCGAGGACGAGTGGGGCGTTCGCGCCGGGGAGCTCGTCCGCGGGCGCGAGCCCATCGCGGCGCTCTTCGAGATGCCGGTCGCGGGCCTGCACAACGCGGCCAACGCGCTCGCCGCGCACGCGCTCTGCACGAGCTGCGGCCTGCCGGCGACACCGCTCGCCCGGGCCATCCGCGAGTTTCGCGGGCTGCCGCACCGCGTCGAGCGCGTCGCGGCCGCGCGTGGCGTCGTCTTCTACGACGACTCCAAGGGCACGAACGTCGGCGCTACCGTCGCGGCGCTCGAGGGCATGCGCGGCAAGGTGGTGCTCATCGCGGGCGGCGACGGCAAGGGACAGGACTTCTCCCCCCTCGCGGCCGCCGTGCGCAGCCACGCGCGGGCGGTCGTCCTCATCGGGCGCGACGCGCCGGCCGTGGAGGCGGCGATCGCGCCGGCGGGCATCACCTGCGCGCGCGAGGCCACGATGGAGGCGGCCGTGGAGGCGGCCTTCCGGCTCGCCACGCCCGGCGACGCGGTGCTGCTCTCCCCCGCGTGCGCGAGCTTCGACATGTTCGCCAACTACAGGCAGCGCGGCGAGGTGTTCGCCGCCGCCGCGCGCGCCATCGCCGCGAGGGCGGAGGGCTGATGCTCTACAACCCCGGACGCCGCGACACCGCGATCGACCAGGCCCTGGTCTGGAGCGCGGTGCTGCTCGCCGCGTTCGGGCTGGTGATGGTGTACTCGGCCTCCATCGCCATGGCCGAGGCCGAGCGCTTCACCGGCTTCCGCGCCCATTACTTCCTCGCGCGCCACGGCGCCTTCCTCGCGGCCGGGCTCCTCGCGGCGGCGGTGGCATTCCGCGTGCCGCTGCGCTACTGGCAGGCGGGCGCGCCCTGGCTCTTCATGGCGGGCGTGGGGCTCCTCATCCTCGTGCTCATCCCCGGCATCGGCCGCGAGGTGAACGGGGCCCGCCGCTGGATCGGGCTGGGCTCGGTCGGCTTCCAGCCCTCGGAGCTGATGAAGCTCCTCGTCGTCCTCTACGCGGCCGACTACACGGTGCGCAAGGCCGCCTTCATGGACGACCTGAAGAAGGGCTTCCTGCCCATGTTCGCCGTCATGTTCTTCGTGGCGGGGCTGCTGCTGCGCGAGCCGGACTTCGGCGCGCTGGTGGTGGTCACGACGATCGCGATGGCGATCCTCTTCCTGGGCGGCCTCAACTGGCGCATCTTCGCGGTGCTCGTGGTGGGCCTCGCGGTGGCCTTCGTCGTCCTCATCGTCTCCTCGCCCTACCGATTGCAGCGCATCCTCGGCTTCATGGACCCGTGGGCCGACGCCTACGGCAAGGGCTACCAGCTG